>JAHJIN010000004.1 GCA_018823415.1 Chloroflexota bacterium
GACCCCCGAGATCTCGCCGCCCCCGCCGGTGGCCTCGTGGACCAGCAGCGTCTCCACGATCATATCCAGGATGACATCGCGCCGCCGCCGGGCCAGGCCCCGCAGCACCGCCCGCAGCTCGGCGCCGCCGCGCAGCCGGGTGCTCAGGGCGGCAAAGTCGGGCCGCACGATGGCCGGGCCGTACTGCACCACGTGCTCAAAGGCCACGGCCAGCGCTACCCCGGACCCGGTAGCAAAGCTGGCCCGGATCATATCCACCACGTCCGGCAGCGCCTCCTGGTACTCTTGCCGCCGCTTATCCCGCCGGTCCTCCAGGTAGGTCCAGTACAGCAGCACCGCCAACAGCGCCAGCACCGTCCCGGCCGCCGGGACGTCCAGGATCAGCCAGCCGGCCAGGCCCGCCACCCCCGCCGAGACCCCGGCGATCTGCAGGAACTCGTGGGCCGCGACCGCCAGGTCGGCCTGGTCCAGCCGGGCCTGCAGGCGTTCGCGGTAGGTCGGGGCTGAGGGCGCAGGGTCGGCCACTTCACCGGCGATGATGCGCCGCAGGCCCTTGACCCCGGGCGCGCGCACCAGCGACAAAAAGATGACAAAGACCCCGGCCGCCCCCACCAGGGCCACGAGCAGGTTGGGCGCGTACCACAAGTTTAGGTCCATCGCTCAACTCCCCCCCAGTACGCTCTCGAAATCCTGGCCCCAGCGCTGCAGCCGCTCGCGCAGTCGGGCCGTGGGCCGGTAGCCAGCCCAGACCAGGCCCTGGCCGTCTCTTTGATCCGCGAACAGGGCCTGCTTGAGGATGGTCCCCTGCTCCAGCCGACCCGTTACTTCCAGGACTTCCACCACCTGCCGCCGGCCCCCGGGCTGCTGCTCCAGATGCACTACCAGGTGAAAGGCCCCGGCCACGTGCGCCCGCATGGTCCGCTCGTTCAGGCCCGGCATGGCCTCGTAGGCCAGCAGTTCCAGGCGGTCCAGGGCCTCGGCGGCGCTGTTGGCGTGCACCGTGGCCAGCGTCCCGTCGTGGCCGGTGTTGGCGGCCTTGATCATCACGTAGGCCGCCCCGTCCCGGGCCTCGCCCAGGATGATGCGCTGGGGCCGCTGGCGCAGGGCGTTGGCCAGGAGCCGGGTCTGGTCGATGCCGCCGCCCCCGTCCAGGTTGGGCGGCCGGACCAGCAGGTTCAGCACGTCGTGGCCCGGCAGTTGCAGCTCCCAGGTGTCCTCGATGGTGACGATGCGTTCCTCCGGCGGGATGAGGGCGCCCAGGGCATTGATAAAGTTGGTCTTGCCGCTGGCCGTGCCACCACTGATGAGCACGTTCAGCCGGGCGGCGATGACCAGGTCCAGAAAATGGGCTACCTGGTCGGTGATGGTCCCCAGCCGCACCAGGTCGGCCACGGTGCGGGCCACCATGCGGAAGCGGCGGATGGTCAGCGCCGGCCAGGGCCGCACGATGGGCTCGGTGACGGCGTTGAGGCGGCTGCCGTCCGGCAGGGCGGCGTCCAGGATGGGCTGGGTGGTGTTCAGGCTGCGGCCGGTGTCCATGGCCGCGCGGTTGATGAGAGCCTGCAGGCTCCCCGGGTCGCCGGTCGGCGGGTGGAGCTGCTCCTTCTGGCCCCCGGCGCGCAGCACGAACACGGTCCCCGGGCCGTTGACAATGATCTCCTCGATGGACTCGTCGCGCAGCAAGGGCTCCAGCCAGCCCAGGCCCATGACCTCGTGGGCCACGCGCTCCAGCAGGGCCGCCGGGTCGGCCACCAGGGGCCAGGCGTGGACCTGGCCGTCGGCGATGTAGCGAGTCAACTCTTCCTGGATCAGGGCCCGGACCGCCTGGCGGGTCTCGGGATCCGGGTCGCGCAGCCGGCCGGGGTCGCGGACCACGTCGTACAGGCGCTCGCGCACCCCGCCCAGCACGGTCTGGCAGGGATCGGGCCCCACGGCCGGGGCCGCCTGGCGGCGCTCCAGCTCCAGCAGCGAGATGGGGGCCTCGTCCTGGATGACCCAGGTGGGGGTTGGGGTGGCGGTCTGACGGGGCATGACGGTCCTGCTTTCGTGTGGCGTGAGACGTGATTATGCGGTAGTAATCCGGGGCTGGCGACGGAATACCTGGCGCAGGAGGTCGCCCAGTCCAGAGCGCGGCCGGAGACCGCGCGTCCCGTAACGCGCCC
>JAHJIN010000045.1 GCA_018823415.1 Chloroflexota bacterium
CGCGTCCCCCGTACCCGAGTGGTGCCGTGCATCGCGTCACCTCCAACGACGGCGAGATGTCACGTGCACTGTACCACAACTGGGGTACGTTGAGAAGTCCGGTTCTCTATCCAGTTTTCAAGGTGCGGAAAATAGGCTTAGTGGCTGATGATCCACCAGTGAAAGCCATTGCTGACCACTGTGATAAAATCGTACCGGGCGGCGAGTGTCTGCGAGGTGTCGCCATCGATCTTCCCGCCGGCCGTGTCCACCGTCACCGCATTGGCGGTGAGGCGCTTGATGGTAAACGTCACGCCCTCGGCCGAGGCGGCGGCCGGCAGGGTGATGGTGGCGGCCGCTCCGTTGTTGACCAGCACCACGCCGGACTGCTTTACGGTCAGCGTGGTGCTGGCGAATACGGTGGTGACGCGGGCGATGGTGCTGCCCACCACGCGCAGGTCCCCTTCCACCCCCAGGTCGCCGCCAACCAGCGCCCCACCCGGGCCGACGTTGAGGCTGCCCTGCACGTGCAGGTCATTGCCCACCCGGGCGTTGTCCGACACCTGCAGATCGCCGGCCTGCAGGCTGCCCACCTCGCCGGCCGGCGCCTCCAGGTTGTTCACCGCAAAGACGGCCAGGCGGCTGTTGTTGCTCGACGTCACGTAAGCATAGCGGCCCGCGACGAACACTGAGCTTGGGGCATCCAGGTAGGAACTGGTGAAGCCCTGAGCTACGGGGTTGGCCGGATCGGAGATGTCAAACACGGCCAGGCGGTCGTTGTTGCTCGACGTCACGTAAGCATAGCGGCCGGCGACAAACACAGAGCCTGGGGCGTCCAGGTTGGCGCTGGTGCGGCCTGTGGCCACGGGGTTGGCCGGGTCGGAGATGTCAAAGATGACCAGGCGGTCGTTGTTCCACGACGTCACGTAGGCATAGCGGCCCGAGACGAACACCGAGCTTGCGCCGTCCAGGTTGGTGCTGGTGGAACCTGTGGGCACGGGGTTGGCTGGATCGGAGACGTCAACGACGGTCAATTCACCGATGCCCTCCAGGACATAGGCATAGCGGCCTACGACGAACACCGAATTGGGGTGGTACAGGTTGGTGCTGGTGTAACCTGTGACTACAGGGTTGGCCGGGTCAGAGATGTCAAAGATGACCAGACGGTTGTTTACCCGAGATGCGACATAGGCATAGCGCCCCGCGACGAACACCGAATCTGGACCGTCTAGACTGGCGGTGGTGAAGCTTGTGTCCACGGGGTTGGTCGGGTCAGAGATGTCAAAGATAGCTAGACGGTTGTTTTCCCAGGACGCGACGTAGGCATAGCTACCCGAGACAAACACTGAGACTGAGCCCTGCAAGTTGGTACTGGTCAAGCTTGTAGTTACAGGGTTAGTCGGGTCAGAGATGTCAAAGATGACCAGGCCATTATCGTACGACGCGACGTAAGCATAGCTGCCCGAGACGAACACTGAATCCGGGTAGCTCAGGTTGGCACTGGTGAAGCCTTGGGCCACGGGGTTGTCCTCGCCCAGCACGAGGGCGTTGCCGCGCACGGTCAGGCGTTCCGCCGGGCTGTTCGTGCCCAGGCCCACGTTGCCCGCCGTGTCGATGCGCACCGCGGCTGTGCCGTTGGTCGCCAGGGTCAGGCTCACCGCGTCGCTGGTGCCCAGATAGTCGGCGCCCGGCGTGGTGCCAGCGTTGCCGCCCAGCGACCAGACAGTCCCCGTTACGGCAAAGGCATTGCCATTGACCAGGAAGGGGGCGGCGCCGGTGGTAAAGTTCACGCCGCCAGAAGCCCGCACCGAAAATTGGTCATTGGCCGTGGAAGCAAAGTTGGCGTCGGTGGAATCGGCCCAGACAAAGGCCCCCTGGTGGTTGGCCTTGGCCCGGCGGCCGGCGGCAAAGCTGTAGAGGCCCTGCGCGGTGTTGCTGTGGCCGCCAGGGACGGTGGCATACCAGCCGCTGGCGGTGTTGTCAGTGCCCCCGCCGACGGTAGCATCGACGCTGCTGGCGATGTTGTGATAGCCCCCGCCGACGGTGGCGTAGGTCGCATCGTCCGTCGCCACGTTATTGTTGCCGGCCTGATTGTTGCCGCCGCCACCCACCGTGCCATAGCGGTCGGTCACGCGGTTGGAGGTGGCGCTGTAGCCGCCGCCGCCAATGGTCGCCCCCCTTACCCCACTGGTCACCCAGTTGCCGCTGTAGCCGCCGATGACGTTGGGGCTGATGGAATGAGGCTCCAGACGCAGGGCGCGCGCGCCGTTGACGTGAAATTCCAGCGCGACGTTGTCGGTGGTGCCCAGGAAGTAGGTGCCCGGCGTGGTACCAGCGTTGCCGGTGAGCCGCCAGGCATTTAGGGCCTCTTCTGCCTGTAAGGCATACGGCACGGCGGCGATGCGCCGGTTGGGGTCGAGCGGGGTGAACGTGCTATCGTCGGTGCTGAACCACACCCGCAGGTAGCGCTCTGTGCCGTCAAAGGCCGTGGCCGGCAGCGCGGTCATGCCCGTGTCGCCCAGCAGCACGTTGAACAGGCCATTGGCAACGGTCAGGCTCACCGACGCCGCCGGCTGGCCGCTGGCCGTGTTGTCGTTGGCCCAGTAGTTGGTGGTGCCATCGCCGGTGGCGCTGTCCATGATGGCAAACTTGAAATAGCCAGTGGTGTTCCAGGGCGTGCCGTCCACCGTCACCTGGCCCTGGTAGGAGACCACGGTGGGCGCACCGCCCTGGTAGAGGGGCCGGCGCTGCGGCCCGGCCACAGCCGGGAGGCCGGCGGCGCTTAGCAGCGCGGCACCCAGCAGCACGGCCACTGTCACGAATACTGCGAGACTGATCCGTACTGGGTTGGTTTTCATCTGAACCTCCTTGTATATAATATCCCCACGAACTCGTCGTACTCACAACCTACTTGCGCCAAGCGGGTGCCCCGGCGATAATAGACCTAGTTCG
This sequence comes from Chloroflexota bacterium, assembly GCA_018823415.1. GTDB lineage: Bacteria > Chloroflexota > JAHJIN01 > JAHJIN01 > JAHJIN01 > JAHJIN01. The sequence continues at coordinate 2,932 of JAHJIN010000045.1, forward strand.
GCATGCGCCGAACGACGGACCACCCGGGAAGGCTAATCCTCCGTGCCGGACTCGTACCGACCAGATACGAGCCACGTCTTGGTAAGCTTGCCACCCGGGAGCACTGGGGATCAACGTCTGACTCGCACGATGCTCCTACCGGCGGGACGCGGCCGCGTAGCAGACGGCCGACCCTCGC
>JAHJIN010000363.1 GCA_018823415.1 Chloroflexota bacterium
GCGTTGGAGCGCCGGGGCCAGTTCGGCATCGCCCAGGACCGAATGGACCAGCGCCAGACTGGTTACCTCGTCCAACTCGCCCAGGCGCAGCGTGTGACACTCGTCGATGGCGCACCAGGGTGGGGCCGCCAGGTCCGGGCGATGGACCAGGACCAGGAGGATGGGCCACGTCCTTACGTTGCGGGCCACATACGTGACCAGGTCCAGGGAGGCGGCATCAGCCCACTGCATGTCGTCCAGGACCAACAGCAGCGGCGCGCGGTCGGCCCGCTGCTGGAGCAGGCTCAGGACCACGTCAAAAAAGCGCTGCTGGCGCAGTTGGGCGTCCAGCGAGGCCGTCAGCGGGGTCTCGGGGACCTCAATGCCCAGCACCGTGCCCACGATGGGCGACCAGTCGGACAGGCCAGCCCGGTCCAGCCCGGCGACGAGCCGCTCCTGGCGGTCGCCGCCGTCCTCCTTCAATCCCAGCAACCGGCGCAGGACGCCGATCCACGGCAGGTATGGCAGGTTGCGGCCATAAGAAACCGCCTCGCCGCGCAAGGAGGCCATGCCCTGCTCATCGGCATAGTGGCTCAGCTCGGCGATGAGGCGCGTCTTGCCCACACCGGCATCGCCGGCCACGTCGAGGGTGGCGCCCTGGCCGGTCAGCGCGGCATCAACCAGGGCCCGGGCAGCGCCTAGCTCGACTTGCCGGCCCACAAAAACCTCGCGGGCGGCGGCGGGGCGCTGCGCCCGGCCGGCGATGCGGCGGCGCGCCTGGTAGCTGCGCACCGGGTGCGCCTTGCCCTTGACCCTGACCAGGTCGCGCTCCATCAGCTCAAAGAGCCCTTCCACGCGCCGGGCAGTGGACTGGCTGACGAGCACCTGCCCTTCGGCGGCCACGCCCATCAGACGCGAGGTCAGGTTGACCTCGTCGCCCATCACCGAGTATTCCCGGCGCAGCGCTGAGCCCAGGGTCCCGGCGAACACGTGGCCGGTGTTGACCCCGATGCGCTGCTTGAGCGTAAACCCCCCGGCGCTGGTGGTCAGGTCCGCAAAGGCCGACAGGGCCTCCTGCATCTCGATCGCTGCATAGACCGCCCGGGCCGGGTCGTCCTCGTGGGCCACCGGCGCGCCAAACAGGGCCATGATGCGATAGCCCACGGCATAGCTGTCCACCTTGTTGACGATACCGCCATACTGGTGGATCACGTCCTGCATGGCGATAAAATGTCGGTTGAGGATCGCTGTCAGCTCGTCAGCCCGGTCCGGTCCTAACGCCTCGATGATGGCATTGATGCCGTAAAAGTTGGCGAATAGCACTGTCACCGGACGGTGCTCGCCTTCGATCATTGGCTGATCCGGGTCCGCTACTATGCGGGCCACGATCTCGGGCGGGAGGTAAGGGCTGAGGGTGTCCAGCCGCGCTACGAGCCGGTCCGCGTCGGATGGGTCAGGGAAAGAGACGGCCGGCGCGGTGTACCGGGTGCGATCCGGCGTGGCCAGGGCCGTGAGGTGGTAAAAGCCGGGGGCGCGCTCGTTGGCGATGGCCGCCGGCCCGGCGGCCTTGTAGGTGGCCTGGTCCACGAGGACCTCGCCGGCCTCGGCCAGGTCCTCGGCCTGGGCCACCTGCACCACGGCCGGCCCCATCACCGCGAACTCGAGCCGCTCGGCCGCGCCCAGGCTGACCAGGAACAGCCGCCCGGTACCCAGCGCGGCCGTCATGCGCAGGGAAAAGGTCCCCTGTGCGGTTTCGATGGCGGAAAAGCGCGCCATCGCCTCCTGCATCTCGAGCGCCGTCCGACAGCCGCGCGCCGCGCCGTCGTCACCCTGAAAGCAGACCAATATCGCATCGCCGCCAAACTTGAACAGGTCCCCGCCGTGGCGGGCCATGATGTCCAGCATGACGGCAAAATACTCGTTGACGATGCCGGTGATCACCTCGGCGCCCTCGCGGCCCAGCTGGGTCAGGCGCTCGGACATGGCGGTAAAGCCGGCGATATCGGCGAACAGGAGGGTGGCGTGCGCAAAAGAGCCGGCGACGGCCGGAGCCGCGGGGTCGGCCAACCGGGCCTGAGCGACGTACTGCGGCAGATAGGTGAGCACCGTACGTAGGACGTCCTGGAGATGCCGGCCATAGGCCCCGGCGTCTCCGGCCGCGCGTGTTTGGAGGTGCTCGGGCAGATAGCCCAAGTGGTCGTTGTCTGGCTGGCTTGGTCTCGGAGTGTTGGACATGATCGCGGCTGAATCCTCTACGACCCGCTCCGGCGCACCAGGGGCAAGAACACCCGGTACACCTCGTACACACTCGCGCCGCCATCGGTGCCGATCCACTTGTACGGCCCATCAATGGCAATGGCATAGACCCAGTTCGACCCCAGGCCGTTGGCCGAGGTGTAGGTGGTCCAGGTGCCGGGCAGTGTGGCATCGTCAAACACGCTCACGCCGCCGCCCCACGTGCCGATCCACTTGCGCCCGGCCGCGCCCACAGCAATGCGCCAGGTGGAATTGTTCGCCAGGCCGCTGTTGGCGGTGTTGTAGGTGGTCCACGTACTGCCACCGTCGAATTCGGTCACGCCCTGGTTGGTGCTGATCCACAGGTGCCCGGTGAATGGGTCAACGGCCACGTCCCAGATCCAATCGTGCGGCAGGCCGCTATTGGCCTCAGTATACGTGGTCCAGGTGCTGCCGGCAAGCTTGGACAGGCCGCCATAGGAGCCGAACCATTTGGTCGTCCCGGCGATGGCGATGGCGTTCACATAGTCGCTCGGCAGGTCGCTGTTAGCCGTGTTATAGGTGGTCCAGGTAGAGCCGTTGAACACGCTCACGCCGCCGCCGTTGGTGGCAAACCATTTATTCGCCCCGGCGATGGCGATGTCCTTGATTGTCTGTAAATAGGGTACAAACCCCTGCCTTTCAGGCAGGCCGTTTTCAACACCACGCTGGTATCCAGGTCGAGTCGGGCAGCCAGTCGGTGACGGCGGAGATGGCTGGCTGCCCGACCCGGACGGGTTGACAGCGCGCCTCACAGTGTTACAATGCGGGTATGAGCTATCGTAAAACCGCTCACTCCGTCTATGACCTGAAATATCACGTAGTCTGGATCACCAAGTATCGGAAGCCGGTGTTACGCGGCGAGATTGCCGTGCGGTTGCGCGAGTTGGTGCGCCAGACCTGTGCCAGCTTGGACGTGTACGTTCTGAGCGGGCACGTGGCGGCGGACCATGTGCATCTGCTGGTCTCGGTACCGCCCCAGGTGTCGGTGAGTGACCTCATGCAGCGGGTCAAGGGCCGTAGTAGCCGCAAGCTCCTGCAGGAGTTCAACGAATTGCGACGGCAGTTCTGGGGCAAGCACCTCTGGGCACGCGGCTATTTCGCGGCCAGTTCGGGCAATGTGACGGACGATATCATCCAGCAATACATCGAGTCGCAAGCTGGGCAACCTCCTGCGGCTGAGGATGAAGGCTTCAGCATCGAGGAGCTTTAGGCGACTTTCAGTCGCGCTCCAAGCTACCGCCTTTCAGGCGGTAGTAGTTGACATAGTTGTATGCCAGGTTGCTGTTGGCCGTGGTGTAGGTGCTCCAGGCACCACCGGCCGAACGCCGGTTTACGCCGCCCATCGTGCCGAACCACGTGTGCCCGGCCTCATCCACGGCGACGGCATTGACAGTGTCGCTCACCAGGCTGCCATCAGCCGTGGTATACGTAGTCCAGCCAGCACCGTCCGCCGAGCCCTGACTTGCGCCGCGCTGGGTGCCGAACCA
>JAHJIN010000364.1 GCA_018823415.1 Chloroflexota bacterium
AGGTATTCGTTCTGAGAGAGAAACACCTCGCCCACGCCAGCGCGGCCCTTGACCTCGATAAAGCGCACCTCGGTGAACGTCGCCGGGTCGTGGGGGTGCGGCCGGCGCGAGATCAGGTCAAAACCCCGGTTCTCGGCCTCCACGCTCTCCACCACGCAGCCCCGTTCCTCCTCGTAGCGCGTGGCCACCGCCACGGCGATGCGCTCGATCTCGGGGTCGGCCACCATGTCGGCCAACTCGGGCGACTGGCGCTGGGGATGGGGCAGCACCCAGGCCCGGCCCAGCCGCTGGGTGTCGCCGATGGTAAAGTGCCGCTCGCGCACCAGCTCGACGCGGCGCGTCTCCAACCGGTTGTTCAGCTCGTCCAGGTGCGCCTCGGACTGGGCAATGTTCCCGGCCAGGCCGGCCGGCGCGCCAGGCTGCTGCTGGCGCGTGATCAGGTCCGCCAGTTGGAGGTTCTGGCGGTGGATCAGCTCGTTCAGCGAGATCTCGACGTGGCGGCTGATGGTGGACAGCTCCCGCTCGCGTTCCTCCGCCACCTGGCCCAGCAGGGGCTGCAAGGCTAGCTCTACCAGCGCCCGCTCCACGTCGTCCAGCCCCGGCAGGCCGGCGTCGTCCGGCACCGGGGCGAGGGTGGCTGGCGTCGCGACCGGCGTCGCGGCCGGGAGCAGGTCAGCGAACAGAGTGGGCTGGCGGATGGTGAGGGTGCCATCGAGGTCGGCCTGCACCACGAATATCTTGCGGTGCAGCGTGCGGCCCCGGCCGTCTTTGACCGAGGCGGCGAACACGTCCAGGCGATACGGCGCCGGGGCGTACAGGTCGTAGAACACCGCGCCCCGGCGCAGGTCGTCGGCCACGTGATCGGCCGTGTACTCGCGCACCACCTCGAACAGCGGGTGGCCGGGCGTCACCCACTCCAGGGTCGGGTCCGCGGGGAGCAGGGCCTTGTCAAAGGCGATCTGGCGGTACTCGCGGCCCAGGCGGCCAAAGCGCTTTTCCTGGCGCTCACCCAGGGGCCACAGGTGGCGGGGGACGCGGCCCACGCGGTACACGTGGCTGTCTTTGGCGGCCGGCCGGGGCACGACGCCGGCTATCGGGCTGGCCTGGAGGAAAAAGCCCTCGATGACCTCGGGCACCAGCCCCCGTTCCCGCGCTTCGGCTGACTTGCCGGTGATGACGGCCATGTTCAGGTCGCGCTTGGCCAGGCCCTCCAGCGTCGATTCCGTGATGGCCCGGAACCGCTCGGGGTTGACTTCTGCCACGATGCGTGCCTCGATGCTGGGCACGTTGGTGCGCTGGGTGTACATCTCGCGGAACAACTGGTCCAGCCGGTTGGCCGGAAAGATCTCGCCCACCACGTCAAAGACCTGGTCGGTGCCCAGCTCTTTGCGGATCTCGCGCAGGCGCTCCAGGAGCCGGTGGAGCACGCGGCCCTCGCGGGTGTTGATGGCCACAAAGTTGTAGATCAGGCAGTCGTGCTCCTGGCCGTAGCGATGGATGCGGCCCATGCGCTGCTCCAGCCGCACCGGGTTCCAGGGGATGTCATAGTTGATCATGAACCAGCAGAATTGCAGGTTGATGCCCTCGCCGGCGGCCTCGGTGGCCACCAGCACCTGCGCCTGCTCCTTGAACTCGCGCTCGGCATAGATGCGCGTGCCCGGCGTGTCCCGGTCCCCGATCTTCATGCCGCCGTGGATCTGGGTCACGGTCAGGCTCCACTCGCGCAGCTTGCCCAGGGGCCGGCCGTCGTGGCCATCGCCCACCAGATAGTCCAGCGTGTCCTTGTGCTCGGTAAAGACGAGCACCTTCATGGTGGGGTCGGCAAAGACCTGCTCGTCGGTGAGCAACCGGCGCAGGCGCGTTAGCTTGCTCTCCACCTCCCGGGTCTCCAGCTCGCCGGCCTGGTCGATGAGCTTGCCCAGTTGCAGCACCTCCTCGCGCAGCTCGGTGGGGTCAAAGCTGATGGCCGCCTCCTCGATGGCGTCAATGATCTCCAGTTGCTCTTCTTCCGACAGGTCATCGAAATCCTCGGGGATGTCCATCTGGCGCCGGACGTACTCGCGGGGGTCGGCCAGGATCTTTTTGCGGCGGTCCCGCATCCGCTCCAGGGTCCGGCGCGCGGCATAGACGCTGGAGGAAAAGCGGCGCTGGAGCATGGCCATGGTAAAGCCCAACGCCCGGCCGCGGGCCTGGTTCTCGTCGCTGGCGGCCCGGATGGACTGGTCCTCCACGTAGCGGGTCAGCGCGTCATAGAACTCGTACTCGTCGCCGTCCAGGTCAAAGGCCGCGGTCTGCACCTCGCGGTTGGTAAAGAGCTTTTGGACCACGCCGGTGTCCGGGTCCGGGAACGAGACCAGGGCCTCCTTGGTGCGGCGCAGGTAGAACGGGGCGCTCTGGCGCTGCATGGCCTCTTCCAGGCTGCGCACGTCGCCGTACACGTCGCGGTCCAGTAGGCTGAGGAACAGGCAAAAGTTCTCGGGGTCGCCCTTGTGGGGCGTGGCTGTCATGAGCAGGTAGTGGTCGGTCCTCTCGGAGAGCTGCTCGCCCAGCCGGTAGGCCAGGGTCTTTTTGGTGGGGCTGTAGGCGCTCATGTGATGCGCTTCGTCCACGATGATCAGGTCCCAGCGGCTGCGC
>JAHJIN010000365.1 GCA_018823415.1 Chloroflexota bacterium
CCCGCTGCTGCGCCACATCCAGGCACCACGCCAGCAGGCGCTCCTGCTGCTCGATGCTCAACCGGACCAGGGGGAACTGTTCGGCGTAGGCGCGTTCCAACCGTTGGATCACCCCGGCTTTGTCCTCTCCCCAGACCACGACGCTGTATTGCAGCCCCCACTGCCAGACCTGGGCCAGGTTCGCGGGGAGCGCGCCCAACGATTGGCCCGATAGCAGCACCAGGCTGGCCGCCACCACCAGCCCCTGGGCGTTTTCAGTGCTGCTCCAGCCCAGCACCTGGCCCCGGGCCACCAGGCGCTGCGCCGCGTCCCAATCGCCGGCGAGCAGATAGGCATGGGCGAGGACAGCCGGGCCGATCCACGCCGGCTGCTCGAGACCATCACCAATCCCCAGCGTGCCAACCAGCCCGGCCGGGGGCTGTGCCCCATAATCTTGCAGGTACGCGGCGGCGCGCGGCATGAGCGTAGCCCGCTCGGCCGGGTCGGCCGCCAGTTCCCACAGGTCGAGCAGGCGCAGCAGGCTCGGCCGGGCGACGAACGCCTCCCAGCGTCCGTGGCGCAGGGCCGCCGGGTCGTGCAACTGGCTGGCGGTGGCGCACAGGTGGTCGGCGATGGCCGCACGGATGGGGAGGCCAGTTGGGAGCGTCTGCAGGGCTGCCTGGGCCGCGGCCAGCACCTCCGGCAGCCGGCCTTCTTGTTCCAACGCCGCGAACCAGTCCAGGTAGGCGCGCGGGCGCGTTCGGCCTTCGGTTTGCGCCAGGTCTGCCAGGCCCGCGGTGCCCTGGGCCAACCGCACGGCCTCCCGCAGCCAGGCATCGGCATCGCTGCCGCTGGGTGAGGGTTGCGTGCGCAGGTAGGCGATCCAGTCGGCCAGGAATCGCTCCTGGTCCGGCAGCGGGCGGGGCGAGATCTGCACCAGGTCGTTCAGCGCCGGGCGCCGGCCGAATAGCCAGCCCTGCACCTGCCGTAGTTGCTCGAACAAGGCCGCGGGCCTGTAGTCTGGGGACTCGGTCTCATAGACCGCACGCAAATAGCGGGCGCTGGCCTCGCCAGTGTCCACGCCGGCCAAGTCGGTCACCCGCACCCCGCGGCCATAGTCGTCTTCGATGCTCAGGAGGTCGAATAGCTTGTGATAGGCGGCGCGGGCCAGGGCCAGATGGCCATAGTCAAAGGCCGCTTCGGCCTGGTCGAACAGGCCGGCCAGCGGTTCGACAAACTCTTCATAGGGTCCCAGGCTATCTTCGTCGTCATAATATTCGCCCCACTCGTACCGCCTTTCCCAGGCGTCGGCGTGTTGCATCGCGTCTGCTATTTCCCGAGCGCAGTCGTCGATCGCGGCCAACAGCTCGTCCTCCTGGATCGGCGGGGGCGCCGCCTCAGCGACCGGCGCCAGGCGGGCCAGAAAGTACTGCCGGTCGGCCGGCGGCGTTTCCTGGGCCATAGCGCGCAGGATAGTGCGCAACTCGTCGGCAGAATATGCTGCCAGCCGCTGCTCCACGGCCTCCCAGAAAGTCTTCAGGGGCATTTTCTCTGGTTGTTCCATCTAGATGGCCTCCTTGCCAGTGTGCATCGATTACTCCAGCCCATCCACAGCCGCCACCAGGTCGGCCTCGCCGGGCTGGGCAATGACCCTGTGCGGTAACCAGGGTTGTGGTCAATCGTGGGTGGGGCAGTCCACCAACTGGTCCGCCAGAGTGACCAGATCACCCGCTCGCCAGATATGCCCACTGCGCAGGGGCCACTCGCCGCGCAGCGCCTCTCGCCAGCGCGCCGGGATGCCGGCCAGCCCGTAGGCCGCCCCGGCCAGCGCGCCCACCACCGCGCCGGCCGTGTCTGCGTCGTTGCCCAGGTTCACTACCTGGACCACGGCTTCCTCGAACGAGTCAGTGGTGAGCAAGCCCCAGGCCGCACTCTCCAGGGTGTGGCGCACCCAGCCACTGCCGAAGGACCAGTTCATCGCGGGAACTGGTAGGCACGGTTTCGATGGCGGCACGCAGTGGGGCCGGCACTGCCGCATCATCCAACGCCCGGGCCACGGCGTCCGCCGGCGCATCGCCGCGCAGCAGATGATAGATGACTGCGTTGACCCAGGCGCTCCCGGCCACACACTCGACGTGGGGATGCGTGACTTGGCTCTGCAGCCGGCTGTCAAACAGCAGGCTTTCCAGGTCGTCCCGGTGAGCCAGGGCCACCGGCCAGCAGCGCATGACGGAGCCGTTGCCGGCCGCATCGGGTTTCTGTCGTTGGACCGCCGCGGCGGCCTGGTCCCACGGCGCCCCGGCCGCAATGCGGGACAAGACCCCGCTGGTGTGAATGCCCACATCCGGCGGGCCAGCCCGGTACCAGGCCACAAAGCACCGGGCCAGGTCCGCCGGGTCGAGGGGGCAGTGCGCCAGCAGGCTCTCGGCCAGGGCCAAGGCCATCTCGGTGTCGTCGGTGAACGAGCCGGCCGGGAGCCGGCCCGGCGTCATCTCGCGCACCAGGCGGTCGGCGGACCGGCGCGGGCCAAACTCCAACGGCATGCCCAACGCATCGCCTATCGCGGCGCCTACGGCGCAGCCCCGGATCCGGTCGCGGATCAGATCATTCATCGCCTGCTCCTCAATGGTGACGGGATAAAGGAACGGTTGCTCATTTCCGCCTGCGTTTCCGCTGGCGGCCCTTTTTTCGCGCCTGCTTTTGCTGCTTCTGCCGGGCCCGGCGCTGGTCCGCCGGCTGTCGCTTGCTGCGGCGTGGCTCGGCCCGGCGCTGCTCTTCTGCGGCCAGGAGCTGACTGCTCAAACGTCGCAGGTGCGCCTCCTGAAAGTTGGGCGTGGCGGCGTCTGGCGCTCATCCAGCAGACCCAACTGGATCTGCGCCTCTTCCCAGTCGCCTAGGATAGACACGTCTACTTGATCGGCGGCAAAAGCGCGCGCCATGACCGGCGCAGCCTCGACCGCGTGCAGGTCGATCAGAAAGCCGATGAAAAAGCCGTTCAGCGTGAGGTCCTGCTCGGCAAA
>JAHJIN010000366.1 GCA_018823415.1 Chloroflexota bacterium
CGCCGATGCGCAAGCCAGCCGGGCCCAGACAGAGGCCCATCAAGCTGAGGCCCGCATCTACACGGAACAGGCCCGGGCGGCGCAGGCCCAAGCAGAGGTGGCGCTGGCCCAGGCTCAGGCCACCAACGCGACCGCCAACGCCGAATACGCCTACACCTTGCGTGATGCTATCGGCGGGTTGGTGGGGGTGACTAACCAGGCCCAGGGCCTGCTGGCCATTCAGACCCTGCTGCCGTACGCGATCATCGGCGGCCTCGTGGTAGTGCTGATCGTGCTCGGTATCGTGGGCATCTATCTGCTGCGCTACCAGATGGCGGCCGCGCAGGCCCAGCGCGCGATGTGGCAGGCCTGCATGCAGCGATTGGAACTGGAACGCGGCCAATCTCCGGGGTTGTTCATCCGACCGGGGGTGCGCGCGGAACGGGAGCACATACAACAAGAGGGCTGACGCGCGGTGCGCGCCAGCCTCTCAGGCGGCGGACCTGGCCCCCTAGCCTGGCAGCTTATAGGCCAGGTCGCCGTCTCCATTATACCATAGGGAGGGTATGGAGACAATGAACAAGCGAGCAGTACTTTACGCCCGAGTCAGCTATGATGATCGGGAAAACGATGGGCTCAACCTCGCCGGGCAACTGGAGATGTGCCGAAAGTATGCCCAAGATCGAGGATACAGTATCATGGGTGAACTGGCTGAGGATGATCGTGGTGTGTCTGGTGTATTATTTGAACTACCCCAGTTGAACCGGACATTGGACATGGCCCGTGCGGGTGATTATGACGTATTGGTCACACGTGAGATTGACCGATTTGCCCGAAGCCTTGCCAAGCAATTGGTAGCAGAACAGGAACTAAAGCGTGCCGGGGTTGATATCGAATACGCGCTGGCAGAGTACCCAGATACACCGGAAGGACGCCTGAACAAGCATATCAAGGCCACCATCGCCGAATACGAACGGGAAAAGATAAATGAGCGTATGACGCGAGGTCGTCGCCAGAAAGTGCGTGCTGGGCACGTGGTAGCCTGTGGGCGTACTGCCTATGGCTATCGTCCAGCAGTGGTGGACGGGAAACAGACACTCATTATCTATGAATCGGAGGCGCGCATTGTGCGCTTGATTTACGAGTGGTATACCGGTTACAGTGCAGAGGGTCGCCTGAGCAACCGCACTATTGCACGGCGGCTATACGGTATGCATGTGCCTACTTGGGGTGACTTACATCCTGGTAAAACCAATCGCAAGTGCGGTCCCTGTGAATGGAGCGGAATGGCGATTCGCTCGATAATCATTAATGAAACCTATGCCGGCGTTTGGCGGTTTGGGGGGATGGAGGTGCAGGTACCAGCGATCGTGTCACGGGAAGTATGGGCGGCGGCACAAGACCGTCGAGCAGAAAACAAACGCAAGTCCAAGCGTAACCGCAAGTACCACTATCTGCTGGCTGGACACGTGCGCTGCGGCAAGTGCCACAAGGCCATGTCCGGGACAACCCTCAAGCCCAATGGCGTCATATACCAATACTATGCTTGCACTACCAAGGAACGGCAACGAGGTTTTGACCCCATGTGCGATATGCCCTATTTTCGTGTTGATCTGGTCGACATGCTGGTGTGGGACTGGCTCTATGAGCACCTAACCAATCCAGCCAAGCTGACCGAGGGCCTGAAAGCGGAGCAGGAGGAGAGGGATCGCGTTACCGCTCCCTTGCGCGAACGTTTGACTGTAATGGATGAGCTTTTGACCAGCAATCGCCAGCAGCTAGCGAAGCTTTTGGATCTCTATCTGGCTGGGGATTTCTCACGCGATTTGCTTGCCGAGCGCAAGACTCGACTCGAAACGACCATCGCAGCATTGGAACGAGAGCGCGAAGAGTTGGCTGCTCATATCGAAGCACAAGCACTGACCGCCGACCAGATACAAACCATCCGAGATTTTGCAGCGGCCATTAGTGAAGGGCTGAAACACGCAGATGCCGATTTCGAGTTTCGACGGCGGTTGATCGACCGGATAGACATGCAAGTGACACTTTGGGTAGAGGACGAGGTCAAGATGATCGAGGTATATTGCGTCGTGGGGAAGGGCACTTTATTGGCTAATAAGGGCGTTAGTTGTGACAGTTCGCCAGGTAGAAATCGACGCCCAGGGCCGTCAGATCCAGCGGGACCTGACCCGGCGCGTGCGCCCCGTCGATGACGGTGATGAGGCCGGCTTCCCGTGCCCGGTGCACCAACTCGGTCACAGGCAAGGTGACGGCCGTGGGCGACGTGATGTGGCTCAGAAAGAGCACCCGGGTGTGCGGCGTCACGCCGGCCCAGATGGCGTCCACAACCTGCTCGACGGAAGTGATAGGCAATGGCACCGGCTGGCGCACATAGCGCGTGCCGCGTTGGCCGCAGACAAAGCGCCAGGTGCGGTCCATGGCGCCGTACTCGTGGTCGGTGGTCAGGACCTCGTCGCCGGGTGCCAGCGGCAGCGACCGGGCCACGATGTTGACGCCGGTGGTGGCATTGGGGATGTAGACCAGGTCGTCGGCCGCAGCGCCGACGAATGCTTCTAGCGCGGCCCGGGCTTCGTGCATCAGCGCCGCATGGCGCCGGCCCAGGAACTCGACCGGCTGACGTTCTAGTTCCAGTTGCCAGGCCTGGTAGGCCTCGAACACCGGGCGCGGGCAGGCGCCGAACGAGCCGTGGTTGAAAAAAATCACATCCGGGCGCAATAGAAAAAGGTCACGCAAATGATTCGTTTTTCCATCGAGGGGCGCACCAGTCATCTATATCACCACCGGCGTAGGATTGGGCACGAGGTTTGATGGCTCATCTGGCGCATATTCTACACCACGCCGTGCGATCGCACAAGTCCTCGGGTTACACCGACAGAGCGACTCCAAAAAACGGCCCACAGGTGCTCCTGCGCGGGGGCACCTGTGGGCCGGACGATGCGCGGACCACCCAGTGGCGGTCTGCTGCCAGCATCTACGAGTATAGTTTACGTTGATTAGAAGCATGTACAGCGATTGACAATCTACCCACAGGGGGCTGCGCCGAACATTTGTGCTAAACTTCAGACTGGCAAGCGCAACGATGCTGCTCGCAAGCAGGACCAGGGCCATGCAACTGGTA
>JAHJIN010000367.1 GCA_018823415.1 Chloroflexota bacterium
GTGGACTTGCCCACGTTCGGTTGCCCGGCCAGGGCCACGGTGATCGGACGTTCGTTTTTCTCGACCTTGGTGCTGTGTTGTGCAGCCATTGTATTCTCTCTATCAGCTACTGACGGGATGCACCCAGATCTTGCCGGCCTCCCCACGCCCCAGGGCGATGCGCGTGTCCCGGACTGTGACGATGATGGGTCCGTGACCGTAATTCTGTACCACCGCCACCGGCGCGCCGGGCGTGAATCCCAGCCGCCGACAAGCAGAACCATTTTATGCGTTGATACCCAACAGGGCCGCAATGCCCGGCATCACGTCAGTAATGGCCTGAGCTGTGGCGCAGCCTTTTCAGTCTGTGCATCTGGCAGGCTTGAAAGCCTAACCCACTACGCCCAGACACCCAACAAGGTCAGGATGCCCGACGTTCACGCCCGTGAACAGCGCCGGCTAGCCGGTCTCAGTCCTATGCCGTCCAGGAAGATGAACAATGCCGCGTCACTCACTGGCTTTCTCCCTCACATGCCCTCTGCTTGGCTCGGCAGGCGGAACAGTGGCCGGATACCGTAACCCGGCAGTCTACAATCTCGAAATTATACTCCCGGGCCAGTTGCCTCGTCAGTTCCGACACCAGCGGGCTTTCGAACTCGACCACGGCCCCGCAGTCCACGCAGTACAGGTGGTAATGTTTGCACTCGCCGGTGTCGCACAGCTCATAATGGTGATGATCCTCGTCGAAGTGCAGTTCGCGGACCAATCCCTGGTCCTTGAGCTGGCTCAACGTGCGGTAGACCGTGCTCAGGCTGATGCGCGGATGGCGGTGCCGGGCCCGGCGATAGATCTCGTCGGCGTCCAGGTGCCCCTCGCTGTCCCGGAGAATCTCCAGCAGCAGGGCCCGCTGCGGGGTCACCCGCAAACCCGCTTCGCGCAGCAACTGTGGCATCTGCACCTCCGCTATGTTCGTGTCCTCGGATACATTCATATTGCTTTCTATTTGCAAATGGTTTGCATGTGCATTATAATACCGGATGCTAGATTTGTCAAGGCCCCGCTAACCAGGGTTTTCGAGGCCGAGCCCTCTGCGGCGACCCTGTACGCAATTACACGACGACCCGGACTGCCTCTCGCCCTCGACGTACTCTTGCGCGCCATCGACTGTCAGGACCCGGACACGTAACTCGTCCCCGTCTTGGCCCGGCACCGACTGGCACCACCAGTTCGTCTCTCAACCGCCCGTCCACCTGCACCGGCACGGTCATCTCGGTCAGCAGAGGACTTGCCCCTTCCAGATATACGACATACCTGGTACACCAAAGACAGGCCCCCATTCTCAATGGGGGCCTGTACGTGGCGGAAGATGCCCGGCGATCCGAGTTCACGAATGCAAGTGCTGAGCCACCGATTCATCCCGCACGGCCGTTTGAAAGACTAGCAGGAACACCGCCGAGTCATCGCCGAGGTTACACCAGTGATGGGGTGACTGGGCCTCAAGGAGCAGTGCATCCCCTTCCGTCAGTTGGCAGATCTGGTCGGCTACCTGGTATTCGATCATCCCTTGCAAGCAGTAGACGAACTCGTGACCAGCATGGACCATGCCCTGTTCTCCACTGGAAGCGCCCGGCTTCAACGTCACTAGGAAAGGCTCTAGGGTCTGGTTCTGCAGGCCGGAGCCCAAGCTCTCTAGCAGTACGCTGGCGCTCTCGGAGCGCAGCCGCTCGTTGACACGGGTTAGGATCACATCCACCTTCTGCGCCTGTTTCTCAAAGAACATGGTGATAGGCACATCCAACGCCGTCGCTAGTCGATGCAACGTGGAGACGCTGGGCGAACTCTCACCTCGCTCGATGAGGCTGATGGTATTGGGCGACAGTTCGCATAGTTCGGCCAGCGCGCGCAATGATAGATCACGCTGCTGCCGCATGACTCGTACGCGGGCTCCAACCTCGGGGGGGGACTCGCTCATGCTGTTCTCCTCCTCGCTGCGATCGATTGCGGGCCTCTATTATACCACATCTCCTGATTGCTAACGACCAGTAACGGGCACGAACGCCTTACTGAAATGTGTGGCTCGCACCAAAGACATTGGGCAAGCTCTGCTCTTTTTGTGCTCTTGTCCTATTAACTTGACATCTGTACACTTTTATGGTACACTCACGAACCATGAGCGAGCTAGTTACAAACCAGGTTTGCCTGTGCTGAGATCCCTCGAATAAACAGGGAGAGGAGAAACCCCCAATAATGAAAAAGAGATGTGTTTTCACCGCGCTGGTCTTTGCTCTGATAGTGGGGGCAGTCACGATCGGCGGGGTTTTGCACGCCCAGGGCTCACCGCAAGAAGCAGCCCTGGCCTACTTCAGCGGGGGGGCCAAGACCATCTCGGCCGCTGACCTGTACGAGAACCTGAACGACGGCGACGCCGAGAACGACCCCTACATCATCAGCCTGCGTTCGGCGGAGGACTATGCCAAGGGCCACATCCCCGGGGCGGTGCA
>JAHJIN010000368.1 GCA_018823415.1 Chloroflexota bacterium
CCCTCTCGGGCGCGAGCCCCCCCAAGCCGTTGGATTCGGATGGGGGGCAGGGGACTGGCGTCGAAGCCACAGCCAGTAGAGCAATTGCTGGAATTGCGGCCCAGCCTATGCCCCAACCAACTTCCGCGGTGCGGAAGCTCCACCGTTTACGGCGGGGAGGATGTCACAGAACAGGTCATGATGTGCCGCAGCCGTCACGCCAGGAATGTCCACGAACTCGTAGCGCGCGCCGTCGGGGATGTGCACCGGGATGACGCCGGCCGGCACGCCGGTGTAGGTCAGGACCCGTGCATCGCCCTCTTGCCGGTCCTCCACCAGGCGATAAGGGGCCTCGGCCTGGAGCGCGATGCGCGGGTCGCCCAGCAGATAATAGTAGGGGAAATTGGCAAAGCCTTGTCGTGTGCCATGATTCTGCACCTGGGCTACGTGGCCGATGGGGAAATCCGGCCAGGTGTAGCGGAACGGCAGCGCATCAAACTCGCCGATGAGATAGCCCTCGTTGGGGCTGTACGCGAACCCGGCATAGGCAGCGGCCCCGCTATCGCCAAAGGCCAGGGCGATGGACCCATCTTCCCAGAGGCGGAACGTGTTACAGTTGGCGGTGCCGATGACGATGGAGGACAGCTGCGGCACGTCGGCGGCACGCAGCGGTGCATCTTCCGCCAGATACCAGGACCGACGCCCACCGTGCCCGGTAAAGGTCAGATAATAGGCGGTTTCCAGGCAGCGGATCAGGTTCTCCGGTGTGAGCGGCTGGACCGTGGTTGCGCCCGGGTCTATTGTCATGATCCGGGCGTCGACGTGGGCGGAGGGATTGGCGGCGTTCACGGCAATCACACGCTGCCCTCGGGCCTGCGCCGCCCGCTGCCACAAGGCCCGGGCATCGGACAGCGTAGAGCCGGAGATGATGCCCACCGAGACGGTCGAGGGCCGGTCGCGCATAGTCAGGCTGAAATCGACCAGTACTTTATCGGACAGGCGAGTCGGCGACACTACCCAGAGCAGGAACACCGGGTCGTTGTCCAAGGCCTCGGCGAGGGAATGGGCAACCGTAAGGCCCTCGTGCCGGGCGATTTCCTGGGCCAGGGCATAGTATGGATCCGTGGGATCAGCTAGGATCACTGTGCTCTGTTCATTCGAACCGGCGAGCACACGAAATGGACCGGGATTCCCCACAATCCCGGTAAGCAGGAGAATCAGGATCGCAGCGCAGGCAAGTAAGAAGGCACGCATGTATCACTCTTTCAGGTTCTCGCCTGGAAGCCGAGGTTCAAGACCACGCTCAACTTGGTCTGGTCAAATAGCCACATGCCAGAAACAAGATGCCGATGACGAGAAAAGGCAGGCTATACATGCTCATCAGCAGCAAGAGATAAGAATCAAGCCCAAAGGCCGATGAAGCGGCATAGACGGCGATGCCTAGACCTATTGCGCCAATGATCGCAGCACCTCCACCAATCTTTTCCCAACGCCATGCTGCAATGCACCCCATTATCGTAAGCGCGAGTAGAACCAGTACGGGAATAGCCGGTGTTTGCGGCGCATCCTCGTTCGTGATGGCAAGGGCCATGATCAGCAAAAAGACGCTGCTCACGGCAATGCTCGACAGTCGCGTAGCCCAGCGCACCAATCTGACAGCTTCAGTCACCTTGCTTTGCCTCAATTGGTGTCAATGCCTTGAACAACGTGCCCACAAGAGCAACTGACGCGCCGATGAATGTTACGTAAAGCCCCACGTCCGTAGCTGCAAAGAATCCCGCACTGGGTCCGATCTCGAGGACTCTCCAGACGCACCCGGCAACCACTATGACAGCCCCCGCAGCAAGAACCACGCCAGGAATAGCATATCTTGCCCCCTGCCTTCGCCCAAGGAACACCCCCCAAAGAAGGAGTATCAACCCAATCCCACCGGTGACAATCCCGTTATCTTCCCATCCTATCGCAATAGCTTCGTAGGCAGCCCCTTCAACACCGAAGAGAACGGGGACGCTTATCCAGGGCAGGAGTGCCCCAATAACAAGGACCACCGCACCGATAATGACAAGTATCCGGCTTGCTCGCATATGACTTCCCTCCCCCATAATACTGACATATCTGATATCGCAGGGTTGTGCCTGACTCCTCTTTCTCAACTTATCGCACGAACCCAAACCCCAGGATTTCGCCGATGGAGCTTAGCACGTCGCCGTAGAAATTGCCGCCCATCTGGCGAAACAACTCGAAGGGCAGCTCTGGCGCGCCGAAGAACGGCCGCAGCGTCCAGGCCATCTGCGAGCCCACAAAGCCATAGATGAGGATCCAGCCCCACAGGATCAAGAGTCGCAGCAAAACACCGTCATCCCGGTGCACGTGGGTCATGCCCAACTGGAGAAACACCACTCCAAACACGCCGGTCAGGGCAAATATCCCGACATTGAGGAGTTTAAAGAACTGATAGCTCGGCGCCGTCCACCAGAAGAACAGCGTGATGGGCAAAAAGCTCACCAGCAGCACCGACGTCACGGTGATGGCCGTGAGGACCAGGGCCAACGTCTGAAAGAACGTGAGCCGGGAGCCAAAGAACAGGTTAAAGAAGTACAGGCTGGGCAGGCAGATGATGAGCGTGATGAGGAACAGGACCGGCAGTTTGATGGCTGAGGCCAGTGCTTGCTGCCAGTGCGGTGAGGTGGAACCCATGACGGCCCCATAGAGTGCCAGGAACACGGCGGAACTGATGAGCATGTCCCTGATCTTGGCATTGACCTCCTGGCCCTCGCGGATCTCGGAAAAGAAGGCGTTGCGGTTCCGTAGGATGCGGTCGATCACGCGAAAGGCGTCCAGGGCACCGCCAAGATTGCGCGCGCGTAAAGTCTCGTTCATCGGACCACCTGCATGACGGATAGTGCGCCGAAAAAGAGCCAGACCGGAAAACCCAGCCGCCAGCGGCGCAGGAACAGGCCCGGCGTGAGCAGGGCCAGGATCGATAGCGTGAGGAGCAGGGCCGGCGTGGAAAGGTGCTGCCAGGCCCCATAGCCCTGGATGAGGGGCAGCCCCACCCATTTGAAGGCCAGGGCCAGGGCCACCGGCACCGTGGTGGAGAGCAGCGCCTCCAGGACCGAGTTGCCGTGTACGCTTTCCATCTCCCGGGCCACGGCCCGGGCCTCGCCAAAGCGGCTGATGGCGAGATGGGTTGCCTCTCTTGGATCTCGCCCGCGTGCCACTTCCTCGGCTACGATCTCTTCCAGGTGCGCCCGGGCCTCACGCAGGATCTCCCGCTCCGTGAGCATGTCCACGGCCAGGTGGCCTTGCAACTCTTCCAGGTACGCGTCGATGGCGGTCATGATACGCCCCCGGCCGCCGGTTGCGGCTCGTTGTGGCCCAGGAATTGCGCCAGCCGTTCCGAAAAGGCCAGCCACTCCTTTGCGGACTCTTTCAAGGCGCGCTGCCCCTTGTCGGTGAGGTGGTAATACTTGCGCGACGGCCCCTGTTCCACCACCTGCCACTCGCCCCGGATCAGCCCCTCGCGCTCCAGCTTGTGCAGGGCCGGGTATAGCGAGCCTTCTTTGAAATCAAAATAGCCCTCGCTGCGCTTCACCAGTTCCTTGGCGATGAGGTAGCCGTACATGGGCCGCTCCTGCAAGAGCCGCAGGATCAGCACGGCGCTGGCTCCCTGGCGCGGGTCATTATCCTTACCCATGATATGCTCTCCTTCGATACATAGATTATCTATATACTATTGAGATTATAGCACATTGAGAAATCTATGTCAAGATGGTCAATGTACCTGGTTGCGCACACCTCCTGATACGAGGAGTTGGCCGCGGGCCTTCACCTGATTTCGCCGACTACCTGAGGCTAAAGCAGCCGACCCACCGCGTACCCGGCCTTGGTGGCCTCGAAGACCCGGCCCGGGGCGAACGAATCGCCGATGTTGTGGATTTCTGGCGCCACGCGAGCCTGCACGCACGCCTCGTATAGGGCGTCGTCGGGGCGGGCACCGGCTGCCAGCACCACCAGGTCGGCCGATAGCGTTTGCTCTTGTTCCTGGACCTTGATGGGCCGGGCCAGCGGGTTCTTGACGTTCTCTGGCAGCACCGGTGCCCAGGTTACATAGGGGTCCGGCACCGTGGGCGAAACATTGCGCACCACGGTCACAGTATTTTCCTGGATGCTTTGCAGCCGGGTGCAGTTCAAAAGCATCACGCCGGCCTGCTCCAGGTAGTGAATGAGATAGCCCCGGTTGGCGCTGCAAGAGTCGGCCATGAAGTACGGCAGCATCTCGATGACGGTAACGGCCTTGTCCCGCTCACCGACCAGGAAATACGCCATTTCGCAGCCCACGTCGCCGCCGCCCACCACCACCACGTGCTTGGCCCGGTCGGCGCGGGCCGGATCGCGCAGCAGGTCCACGGCCTGCACCACGTGGGGGCCGTCGATCCCGGGCACCGGCGGGGCGCTGGGTCTGGCTCCGATGCAGAGCACCACGGCGTCAAATCCTTCCTGCTGCAAGAGGTCCACCGTGGCCCGGGTGTCGAGCCGGAGCGCCAGCTTGTGCTCGCGCGCGCAGGCCCACACCGCTTCGTCCAGGTATGCCACATAGTTGGCTACGTCAAACTTGAACCGGGGAACCGAGCCGGGGATCAGTGTGCCGCCGACGGCGTCGCGCTGCTCGAACAGGGTGACGTCGTGGCCGCGTTGGGCGGCGGTGCAGGCGCACATCACGCCGGCTGGCCCAGCGCCCACCACCGCCACCCGCTTGGGCCGGGGTGCCGGGGCGAGCGCATCCGGCAGCACGTCTTCAAAGCCGGTGCGCGGGTTCACGGCGCACTGGGGATGACCGCCGTGGATGAACTCGTTGATACACGCCTCCTGGTCGCCGATGCAGGGAATGATCTCGCGGACCTGGCCGGCGAATGCCTTTTGCGGCCAGTACGGGTCGGCCAGGAGTGGCCGGGCCAGCATCACCATGTCACACTGGCTGTCCTGCAAGGCCCGCTCGGCCAGGTCGGGGTAGCCCAGTTTGCCCACGGCAACGATTGGCACTGGCAGGCCGGCGTTGGATTGGACCTCGTGCTCGGCGAAATCGGTCTTGACCAGTTGGGCCGCGAGCAAAAAGCAGCCCGGCGGCATGGGAGCCGGGGGATGTGGCAGCCACCAGTTGTCATAGCAGCCCAGGTCCACGTCAAACATGTCTACGCCGGCCCGGACCAGGTTGTGCATATAGTCCAGTGTTTGAGCCACGGACCGCTCGCGGCGGAACGGGCGCAGGGACCGGACCTGGTTCATGCGTGCGCCATAGGTCTCGCGCAGGGCCAGCGACAGGTCGATGCGATACATGATGGGATAAGCCGGCCCACAGCGGTCCCGGATTTCCTGCACCAACTCGATGCCAAAGGTCTGCCAGTTGGCGAACCGGCCCCACCGGCGGCGATTGAAGGCTGTGTTGCTCATCTGCTCCAGCAAATAGCCCTCGTGCCCGTGGAGGTACACCCCGTCGATGAGACAGGCTTTGGCGTCGGCGGCGGCCTGGCCGGTGGCGCGGATGATGCGCCGGCATTCGCGGCCCCATAGCGGTCGGCATGGGACCGCCGGCATGTAAAAGTTGGGGTTCCACGACGCCGAGACCGGCAGTTTCCACTTTTTGAGCAGGCATTCCGGCGAACCGACCCGGCCCAGGCCCGGCGTGAGCTGAATAAAGAACCGGGCGCCATAGGCGTGAACACTCTCTGCTAGGTCGCGCCAGCCCGACAGCACCGTGCGCGAGCGGTCGATGCGCGGGAAATAGCTCAGGCCGGCCACGTCCGTCACCGAGGGGTCGATGCCGTGGCTGGTGGGCACCAGGCCAGACGTGATGAGTCCCACGCCACCCTTGGCCCGTTCGGCAAAGTACTGGATCATCTTGTCGTTGGGCCGGCCCGTCTCCTCAGCCATGTTGATGTTGCCCATTGGCCCCATCACGATGCGGTTCTTGAGCTTGACGCCGTTCACCTGGATGGGGGAAAAGAGCATCGGGTATGGGTATAGATTGTCCGTCATCTGGCCCTGCGCCAGCCGCGTCTCGTCTTGAAACCACTGACCGTATTCGTCCACGAGTTGCTGGATCAAAGCCTGGTATGGGTCCGTCATGTGCGCCTCCTTTGTGGTCAAGTTGATTCTACCACGCCCCGGGCCTGCGCGCAAGATGGACTAGCCAACGGAACCAAAGTGTGGTAAACTTCTCATGGGCAGAGATACAAGGCAACAGGCGAAAAGGAGTGGAAATGAACGCGGTTATGGAACTCTTGCTCAATCGCAAGTCGGTTCGGGTCTACGAAAAGAGAGAGATTGGCTCGGCGGTCAAGGACGAGATCCTGGCTGCTGCCATGCGTGCCCCCACGGCCGGGGGCATGATGCTGTATTCGATCATCGAGGTCAAGGACCAGGCCGCCAAGGATAGGCTGGTCGAGACCTGCGACCATCAACCGTTTCTCGCTCAGGCCCCCCTCGTGCTGCTCTTTCTGGCCGATTACCAGAGATGGCACGACTATTTCGTTGCCTCGGGCGTCGAGCGACTCTGCGAGCAAGAAGGGGTTCCCATGCGCAAACCGGAAGAGGGCGACCTGTTCCTGGCCTGCTGTGATGCCCTCATCGCCGCCCAGACCGCTGTCATCGCCGCCGAATCGCTGGGAATTGGGTCTTGCTACATCGGGGACATTATGGAGAACTATGAAATCCACAAAGAGCTGTTCGATTTGCCGCAATACGTTTTCCCCATCTGCCTGCTTTGCTTTGGCTATCCCACCGAACAGCAACAAGCCCGGGCGCTGACGCCCCGGTTCCCCCGCGAGTTTATCGTGTTCGAGGGCCAGTACAAGAGGCTGACAGAGGACGAGTTTGAAGCGATGTACCGTGAGAGGCACGCGCAGTTGTTCCGCGACCGAGAGGAAATCGACGGGGCCCGGAACATCGGGCAGTTGATGTACGTGCGCAAATTCAATGCCGACTTTTCCCGGGAGATGAACCGGTCGGTCCGGGCCATGGTGCAGGCCTGGACTTCGTAGACGTGGACCGCCGACTGATTGCGGATCGCCGTGTCGAGTGAGGTGCTCTAACGTGAACCACACTACCAACCAACCCGTATTCCTGACCCTGGTCCGGTCGCCCGGCGAGTTGCCGCTGGCGCGCGTTCTCATTGACAGCATTCGTTCGTTCGGCGGCCCGCTGAGCCAATGCCCCATCTGGCTGTTCGAGGCGAATCCCGGCCAGGCGCCCTGCGCCAGCCTGGAAGGCGCTGGCGTCAGGGTGCTCTCACTGACTGTGCCGGCAACCGTGCGGCACCACTTTTTCGGCGACAAGGTGTACGCCTGCGCCCGGGCCGAAGAGTTGGCCGGCGACAGCGTCCGTTCGCTGGTCTGGATCGACCCCATGTGCCTGATGGTCAATCCGCCGCTGCTGTTTGACCTGGGCCAGGGGTTTGACGCGGCGGTGCGGCCGGTACACATTCGCAACGTGGGGCTGCTGGCTGACGAGCCGGTGGACGCCTTCTGGCGCCGGGTGTACGATGCCGTGGGCGTGCCAGACGTCCTGACCACGGTGGAATCCTTTGTGGACGCGCAGTGCCTTCGCGCCTATTTCAACTCGCACGCGTTTGCCGTGAACCCGGCCCGGGGGCTGCTGGGCCGGTGGTTCCAGCTCTTTGAGTCGCTGGTCGGCGACCGCGAGTTCCAGGCCGGCCCGGGCCGGGACGAGCGGCACCACATCTTTTTGTTCCAGGCCGTTCTCAGCGCCCTCCTGGTCACGGCGCTGGATCCGGGGCGGATTTGTATGCTGCCGCCCAACTATAACTATCCCTACAACCTGCACCAGTCGGTGCCGCCGGACCGGCGCGCCCGGGCACTCGACGACCTCGTGTGCGTGGCTTATGAGGACCGGGCCATCGACCCGGCCCTGATGGACGACATCGAGGTGCGGGAACCTCTGCGTTCGTGGCTATCTGCCCACACTGAAAACGAACCAAACTGACGCCTGACTGGTGATATACAGGCGCGTCTATCATACCTTGAGGTGAGATCAATGCCAGACATCCAGAAAACCACCCGCCGGGTGCAGGAAAACGTGGCCCGGGTCATCGTGGGCAAGGACGAGGTCATCGAACTGTGCCTGGTGGCCCTGCTCTGCGAGGGGCACATCCTTCTTGAGGACGTGCCGGGCATCGGCAAGACCACGCTGGCCAAGGCCCTGGCCCGGTCACTGGGCTGTTCGTTCAACCGCATCCAGTTCACGCCGGACCTGCTTCCCAGCGACGTGACCGGTATCTCGTTCTATAACCAAAAGACCCAAGAGTTCGAGTTCCGGCCCGGCCCCGTCATGTCGCATATCGTGTTGGCCGACGAGATCAACCGGGCCACGCCCCGCACCCAGTCGGCTCTGCTGGAGTGCATGCAAGAGCGCCAGGCCACGGTGGATGGCGTGACGCGCTCGTTGCCCCGGCCGTTCATGGTGCTGGCGACGCAGAACCCCATCGAGCTGGAGGGCACGTTCCCGCTGCCCGAGGCCCAGATCGACCGCTTTCTCATGCGCCTCAAGCTGGGCTATCCCTCAGAGGCCGACGAGGGCGAGATATTGGTGCGTTTCGAGCAATCGGACCCGCTGGAAGCGCTGTCGCCGGTGCTGGAGACGGACGAGTTGCTGGCGATGCAGCAACAGGTCCGGGCCATCCACGTGGAAGACGACCTGCGCGAGTACATTGTGCGCGTGGTGCGCGCCACGCGGGATCACCGATCTGTGGAGCTAGGGGCCAGCCCGCGCGGCTCGCTGTTCCTGCATCGTACCGCCCAGGCCTGGGCCGCGTTGCAGGGCCGCGACTTTGTGTTGCCTGACGACGTCAAGCACCTGGCCCCGCACGTGCTGGCTCACCGCCTGATCCTCAACCCCGAGGCCCGGCTGCACGGCCGCAAGGTGGAACAGATCGTCGAGGAGATCGTGAGCGCAGAGCCGGTGCCGGTGGAGGCTGGCTAGTGGACGGCTGGATTCTGGTCCTGCTGACGATCCTGTTCGCCGTTGGGGTGGTGTTGAGCAACCCGGCCGTCTCGTTTGTGGCGGCTCTGACGGCCGTGGCGCTGGTGCTGGCCCGGCTGTGGGACCGCTATTGCCTGGTCCGGGTCGAGTACGAGCGCGTTCTCAGCGAAGATCACGCCTTTATGGGCGAGACAGTAGACCTGATGGTGCGGGTGAGCAATCGCAAGATCCTGCCGCTGCTCTGGCTCGAAACGGAAGACATTGTGCCGCTGGACCTGCCCATCGAAGGTGTCAAGCTAGAGCTTTCACCCGTCCTCAACACCGGGATCTTGCAGCACTTGCTGTCGTTGCGCTGGTACGAGCGCGTGAGCTGGCACTATCGGGTGCACTGCCAGCAGCGTGGGCTGTATGTGCTGGGGCCGGTGACCCTGCGTTCCAGCGATATTTTTGGCCTGCGAACCAGGGAGCGGCGCATCGAGGAAAAGCAAAAACTGGTGGTATATCCCCGGGTGGTGCCCATCGCCAACCTGGGCATCCCGGCGTATTACCCCTTTGGCGAGGGCAAGGCCCGGCACAGTATCTTTGAGGACC
This sequence comes from Chloroflexota bacterium, assembly GCA_018823415.1. GTDB lineage: Bacteria > Chloroflexota > JAHJIN01 > JAHJIN01 > JAHJIN01 > JAHJIN01. Next base: position 9,568 of record JAHJIN010000368.1, read on the forward strand.
CCAGCCGCACCGTGGGCGTGCGTGACTATCGGCCCGAGGATGGCCTGCGGCGGGTGCACTGGCCGGCCACGGCGCGCCGTCAAGCCCTCCAGGTGCGCGTGTACGAGCCCACTACCGCGCCGCGCTTGCTCATTTGCCTGGACATTCGCACCATGCCCCACTCTTGGATGGGCCAGGATCCGGAGCGCCTGGAGCAGGTGATCAGCCTGGCGGCGTCTATTGCCAGCGACGCGGTAGAGCGGCGCTTTGCCGTGGGGCTATATGCCAACGGCGTGTATCCCGACGCCGACCAGGCCATTCGCATCCCGCCGGGCCGCGATCTGGCGCAGATCAGCGTCATCCTGGAGGCCCTGGCCAAGATCTCACCCATCACCACCTGCTCGCTGGCCGACCTGCTCCACGCCGAAACCAGCAGCCTGCCCTGGGGCACGTCGCTGGTGCTCATCGCCGCCCTGGCGAGCGACGACCTGCGTGGGGCTGTATTGCGGCTCAAGGACGCCGGCCATCGCCTGTCGCTCATTACCCTGGATAGCGCGACCCCGCCCCAGTTGGTGCCCGGCGTGCCGGTGTACCAGGTGCGCGGCGAGGCCATCGACCTGCGCCGGTTTGTCGATTTCGAAGGCACCCAACTGGCCCGGGCCATCCCGTAGTGCCCCGGCTTGCCAAATGCCGCGATTTGTGTTATGGTTGACCGGTCCCAAACAGTCTGGACACGGGTTTCGCTGGAGACCGCTCGCATGAAAAAAACAACCCTGGGCCTGCTGGCCTTGCTGCTGATAGCCCTGCTGGCCGCCGGGTGTGACGCCGGTCCTGTGCCCATCATCACCGCCACGCCGGCTATCAACACGCGCACGCCCCCGCAACTGTCCGGCAAGGTCATGATGGTTAAAAAGGATGACCTGTGGGTGCTGGAAGGCGGCGTGTTCAATCGACTCACCCACGCCGGCAACCTGCGCCAGGGCCGCTGGTCGTCCGATGGGCAGCAAATCGCCTGCGTGCAGGTGAGCCAGAACGGCTCGGACATTGTGACGCTGCGGCCTGATGGCGCCGATTTTCGCTTGCTGACCAGCTATCAGGCCCCCCAACGCGCGGACAATCACTGGGCTTTTCGGCCGACCTGGTCGCCGGCCTCGGTCAGCCCGGCCCAGATCGCGTACCTGTCGGACGCGGCCGGCACCCGGGACCTGCACCTGTGGCTCATGAGCGCCGACGGACAGGGTCAGCACCAGATTGCCACGGCCCAGGGTCTATTTGGCGGCATCATTGGGCTGGACTGGTCGCCCGATGGCAATACCATCCTGCTGGCCGCCTATCGCGACAAGACCAGCCAGATCTGGCGCTTTGACCTGGGCACGTCGGAATGGACGCCGGTGACGACCGAGCCGAACGGCGCCTATGACCCCATCTGGTCGCCCGATGGGCAGCACATCGCCTATGTGGTGCGGCGCAATGGCCGCCACGACATCTGGGTGGCGCGGCCCGATGGCTCGGAGGCGGCCCCCATCACGGCGGCCGGGACGTGTCGCGCGCCGGCCTGGGCGCCCGATGGCGGCATGATCGCGTATCTGTCCAACCCCACCGGCTATTTTGACCTGTGGGTGGCCGACGTAACCTGGGGTGCGGACGGCACAGCCACGCCCTCGAATCACCGGCAGGTTACGCAAGGCGCCAACCTGGACCCTGACTCGGGTCTCTCCTGGGCACGCTAGACCGGGCTGGCAGCGCGCACGTATTTTTCCCCCAATGTCTTGTTGGCATTGGGGGTTTGTATCGAGGGCGCGGCCCGGCGCGCCCTTTGCTTTTGCCATGAAATCGAGTATAATAACCGGGCGATAGAGCCTAACCCGTGAAATTCTTGTTCGGCGAACAAGAATTCCAGAAGCGCCATCTTGGTTGGCTCTGGTTATCCAGGTTAGGGTGAATCTGTGTTCTACGATCGAGCCAAGGTTTTCGTCAAAGCTGGCAGCGGCGGCAATGGCCTCGTCAGTTTTCGCCGGGAGAAATATGTGCCCCGAGGTGGGCCAGACGGCGGAAATGGTGGCCAGGGCGGCAGCGTGTACATCGAAGTGGCAGAGGATCAAGATACTCTCGTCCGCTTCAAACGGCGTGTCCACTTTTCCGCTCCCAACGGCGGCCACGGCGGCAGCAATGACCGGCACGGTGCCGATGGTCAGGACCTGGTTTTGTCTGTGCCGCCGGGCACCCTGGTGCGCGACGCTGAGACCGAGGATCTGCTGGCCGATCTGGAACGCCTCGGCCAGCGCGTGCAGGTGGCCCGGGGCGGGCGCGGCGGCCGGGGCAACGCGAGCTTTGCCACCTCTACCCGGCAAGCCCCGCACCTGGCCGAGCGAGGCGAGCCCGGTCAGGAACGCTGGCTCATCCTGGACCTCAAGATCATCGCTGACGTGGGCATCATTGGCTACCCCAACGCCGGCAAGTCCACCTTGCTGGCTGCCGTGAGCCGGGCCAGGCCCAAGATCGCCGCCTATCCCTTTACCACGCTCACGCCCAACCTGGGTGTGGTGACGGTGGGCGAAACCGGCTTTGTGCTGGCCGATATCCCCGGCCTCATCGAAGGGGCCAGTCAGGGCGCCGGTCTGGGGCTGGACTTTTTGCGCCACGTGGAACGCACCAGGGTGCTCATTCACCTGCTGGACGGTCTTTCTGAGGACCCGGTGAACGAATGGCTCACCATCAACCACGAACTGGCCGAATATAGCCCGGCCCTGGCCGAAAAACCCCAGATCACTGCCTTGAACAAGATGGACCTGCCGGACGTGCAGGCCCGCTGGGAGCAGGTGCGCGAGCAGCTCACCCAGCAGGCCGGGCCGGTCTACCCCATCTCGGCGGCCACGCGGCAGGGCGTGACCGATCTGCTGTGGGCCGTGGTCCGGCAACTGGAACAGACCGCCACCCAGCCGGCCCCGAGCGCCCCGAGCGCGGCGAGCGCGGCGAGTGAGGTCCGGGTCTATCGGCACACGCCGCCGCCGGACGAATTCACCGTGACCCGCGAGGAAAGCGGCTACCGGGTGCGCGGCGAGACGGTGGAACGCCTCGTGTTCATGACCCACCTCAACCAGGACGAGGCCATCCTGCGATTGCACCAGCAGCTAGCCCGCCTGGGCGTGCTGGCAGCCCTGGAAACCGCCGGTGTTCAGGAAGGCGACATGGTCTATATTGGCGATGCCGCGCTCGAGTGGATCGTCGAGGCCACGTCGTGAGCCGGGTGGGCGTGCTGGGCGGCACGTTCGACCCCATCCACTATGGGCATCTGGCTGCCGCCGAAGAAGCGCGCATTGCCCTGGAACTGGCGCAGGTGATCCTGGTGCCGGCGCACGTCTCGCCGCTCAAGCAGGCGCAAACCGCTGCCCCGGCCCATCACCGGCTGGCGATGACCCGGCTGGCGGCGGCGACCAACCCGTATTTTGCGGTCTCGACCGTGGACCTGGACCGGGCCGGGCCGTCATATACCGTCGATACGCTGGCGCTCTTGCAGGACGAGCTAGGCCCAACCACCGAGCTCTATTTTATCGTGGGTACAGACAGCCTGGTCAACCTGGCTGCCTGGCATGAACCGGCCCGGATCATCCGGCACTATCGCCTGGTAGCGGTGAGCCGGCCAGCGTATCCATTTGACCCGGCCGCGCTGGACCAGGTGGTGCCCGGTGCTGCACAGCGGGTAACCTATGTGCCCATCCCGCTTCTGGGCCTGGCCTCGTCCGATTTGCGGCAGCGCGTCCAGCGGGGACAATCCATTCGCTATTACGTGCCACCGGCAGTGGCCGACTATATCATGCGCCATCGGTTATACAATTCCGAGGGCATGGGAGGAATAGAACAATGACGACAGAAGGAGTGGTGGCCCTGGACCAGCGTATCCTGGATCATCTGGTCGAGCTAATTCGCATCTCGGGGCATCCCTTGACGACAAACCAATTGACCGAGCGGTATATCGAGTTGTTGCGCGAAAGCATGCTGGGACAGGGTGCTGAGGGAGGGCAATAATACTCATGGTCGACAAGATCACGTTTCATGGTGCGCCAGAGGAACAAGAACTTGCCAGTTGGGTCTTTAACCTCATGATGCTGCAGGGGACCATGTTCTCCGAAGGCGCTGCTATCCGTCAGTCCTTGACCAACCTGGCCTCGTATTTCGTGCAGAGCGGTGTAGAATCAGACGCGCAAAAAATGGCCGACCGGCTCGACCGTGTGCTCGGGCAAAACGCCGAGGTCTTTAAACGGGTGGAGCAGGGCGGTCAGGTCATTTTCAGTACCTCGAAACGCGGCTACTATGTGCACCCCGTATTCCAGGTGCAACAACCTGAATACGCCTATGACGGTGACCTGACCGACCAGGCATTCCTGGACTTTGAGGCCAGCATGGTGATGCCCGAGATCCCGCGCCCCGGGGTGCAGTTGCCTTCGGCGTTTGCGCGCTCCGAAGAAGAGGAACCGGTCCCGGACGCCGTCATCGAAAAGGCCGCCCCGGCCCCCACCTCCGAATTGTTGCCCGCCCGGGTGCCGGCAGTAGACTTGACCCTGGAGCGCGAAGAGGTGCGCCGGCGTTATGGCGACATCTTGCGCACGCTGTTGGTTTCCAAGCTCAAATCTGACACCCGCTTTGCCCACTTTGGCGACGAGTGGTATCTGGACGAGTTGTTGGTGCGCTTTAGCAAGGGCGACATGCGCCGGCTGCGCGAGTACATCGCCGACAGTGGTCAGGCCGAAACCGATACCACGTTGCTGGCCGAAGTCCTGGACAAGCACCCCTATGAAGAAGACTATGAGCGCTATCTCTTTTCCCTGAACTATCGCCTGGCCGAAGACCCCAAGACATTCGAGTTCAAGGGTGTGGCCGACGAATACCTGTGGGCGGTCAGTGAAACCCCATCTCACATCTCGACGCGGCGCGTGCTCAAGCTCCAGGACATTGGCATGGAATACCGTTACCTGGAACGGGGCACTGCTGAGGTGGTGAACGTCGAGGCCTGGACCCACACGCTGAGTTATTTCGAGTGGGAAAACGGAGTGTTGCCCTACAATCAACAAGCCCGGGCCATCTTGCCGCCGCCGTTCCTGGAAGGGCAGCGGGCTGCCGTTCTGGAGTTCCGGCTCCCTCAGTGGGGCCGCATCATGTGGGCCGAGTTGCGCTACCCCGTGGGTGCTCGCGGCGGCTGGGTCGATGGCCTGGAAGATGTGTGGCAGGAGCTCTTGGTGCCGGGCGCGCAACTGAGCATCGAGCGCACGGACCGCGGCAACGTGTTCCTGATCAGCGTCGAGCATACCGAGCCCGAGCTGGTGAGCGTGCTGCGCTACGACGAGCGGCACGGGCGCTTTGGCTTTGCAGAGGTGGAGGTCAACTATCATCTGGACGAGGGCCTGACCATCTCCGAGACGCGCTTTGCCAGTCTGGACGGCGCGCGCCGCCTGGACGACGCCGGGCGTCGCCAGGCCGACGCGGTGCTGGGTTTTGCCTTTGAATACGTGGGTATCCCGGTAGACAAGGGTGGTCGCGACGCCTATTGGGCCGGTCTGGAAGACCTGATGCCCGTCGTCAACATCGAAAAGCCGTTCTCACAAGACTATTTGGTCAGCTATTTGGATACGCAGTCCAGTTACAGTCGGGATGACGTGGCCGAGGGCTATTATCTATACTTTCCAGGGTAAAGGCCACCAGACCGGCGTCACACCCGGAAGGAGGGCGGACCATGAAAGAGATGTTTGTGGAGAGCATCCGCGTGAGCCCGGTGATCTATCATCGCGTGGTGGTGCTCAAGGAAAAAGACGGCGAACGCTATCTGCCCATCTGGATCGGTCCGCAAGAGGCCAATGCCATCGCCATGAAGCTCCAGGACATCGAAACGCCCCGGCCCTTGACGCATGACCTGCTGGCCAACGTGTTTGGCGCGTTGGAGGCCCAGGTGTTGCGAGTGGTGGTGAGCGACCTGGCCGAAGATACCTTTTATGCCACCATCGTGGGCCGCGTGCGCGACGAGCAATTCGAGATCGATGCCCGGCCCAGCGATGCGATGGCCCTGGCTGTGCGTCTGGATGTGCCGATCTTTGCGGCCGAGCACGTGCTGGCGCTGGCGGCCGTGGTGCCCGAAGACGAGGTGGAGCCCGGCGACGAGCCGGCGGACGATACGCTTGTCGCTTTTCGCGACTTTGTGGATACCCTGGATCTTACGGATTTTGGGAACTAACACGGAGGAGACATCGTGTCCGAGTTGACAGACCTGTATGCAGAAGTGGCCCAGTGCCAGCGCTGCGACCTATCCAAGTCGCGCAAGCTGACCGTGCCGGGCGAAGGGCCGGCCACCGCCGCGCTCATGTTTGTGGGCGAAGCGCCCGGCTATCACGAAAACCAGCAGGGTCGTCCCTTTGTAGGCGCGGCCGGCCGCTTTTTAGAAGAACTGCTGGCTTCGATTCACCTCACGCGCGAGCAGGTGTATATCGCCAACGTGATCAAGTGCCGTCCGCCGGGCAATCGCGACCCCCAGACCGACGAAATCGAAGCCTGCCGGCCCTATCTGGACCGGCAGATCGAGTTGATCAACCCCCGGATGGTGGTTACGCTGGGCCGGTTCTCCATGGCCTATTTTCTGGGCAAGCAAAGCATCTCGCGCATCCACGGTCAGCCGCACCCGCTGGATGACCGGATCATCTATCCCATCTTTCACCCGGCCGCCGCGCTGCACCAGCCCAAATATCGTGCGGCCATCGAACAGGATTTTCTGCAGATTCCCCAATTGCTCCAAATCGAGCCGGCCGAACCACCGGCACCAGCGCCGCAACAACTGAGCTTGTTCTAACAACAGAACCCGTCTCCCCAAACGAGGAAACGGGTTCCGCTACTACTTGTATCAGCCATACGCCTAACTCGTCAACGCACGATACCGGGGTGCGTACTGTCGGGGCATGTGCCCCAGCAGCCGGGTCCCTTGTTCGGTGTATTCTTCGTGGTCGACGATCCCGCGTTGGTGAAACAAGGACACCAGCTCGCCGCTTTGGAACGGGATCACCACGTCCAGGCGCACCATGTCGCTGAGCAGCACGTCGCTGATGGTTTCCATGAGCCGCTCCAGGCCCCAACCACGCAGCGCCGAGATGGGGATGGTGGTCCGCGAGACCGCTTGCAACTCGTGGTACAAGTCGACGGCCTGAGCTTGCGCGGCGGCTTCGGCCAGATCATCGGGCACCAGCCGGTCGATCTTGTTCAGGGCCGTGACCATGGGGGTGTCCACCACTCCCAGGTCATGTAACACCTGCCCCACCGTCTGGCTTTGGGCCAGGGCCTTGGGATGCGTCACGTCTACCACGTGCAGGATCACGTCGGCTTCGATGACTTCTTCCAGGGTGGCCCGAAACGAGGCCACCAGTTCGGGCGGCAGTTTTTGGATAAAGCCTACGGTATCGCTCAGGAGGATTTCCTGACCGCCGGGCAGTACCACGCGCCGGGTGGTGGGGTCCAGCGTGGCGAATAGCTTGTCTTCCACCAGCACGTCGGCGTTGGTGAGGGCATTCAGCAACGTCGATTTGCCGGCGTTGGTATAGCCCACAATGGCGACCACGGGCGCGCCCTGGCGCTGGCGCCGCTGGCGGTGCAGTCGGCGATGGGTGCGTACCTCTTCCAGCTCGCGTTTGAGGTAGGCGATGCGGGAGCGAATCTGGCGCCGGTCCACTTCGAGCTGGGTTTCGCCGGGGCCGCGCAACCCCACACCAGCGCCGCCGCGGGTTGCCGAGCCGCCGGCCTGTCGCGACAGGTGCACCCAGGCCCGGGTGAGCCGGGGCAGCCGGTATTCATACTGCGCCAGTTCCACCTGCAAAGCGCCTTCTTTGGTGCGCGCACGCTGGGCAAAAATGTCCAGGATCAGCGCCGTGCGATCCAATATCTTGGTATCCAGATCGCGCTCCAGGTTACGCAACTGGCTGGGCGATAGCTCGTCGTCAAAGATTACCATATCATACGGCGTATCGTGGCGCAGGTCCTTGATCTCTTGGACCTTGCCCTTGCCGATAAAGTGCGTGGGGCGGGGCTTGTCTAGCTGCTGCGAAGCTGTCCCCACCACTTCCAACCCGGCGGTGCGAGCCAGCTCGGCCAGTTCAACCAGCGAATCGGCCAGATCCCACGCCGTTTCGCTACCCTTGAGATGTACCCCTACCAGGATCGCCCGTTCGACCGGCGAATCTACGGGAGTGGTTTCTTTTGTCATCTGATCCTCTGCTTGCAGCGTGATGGTCGTGCGTGGTTCATTATAGCACAGACCGGCCCTCTTGCACAGAGGTGGTATAATAGTCACAGTGATATGGAAACGAGCGGAGAGAGGAACATGATCGATCGAGAGGCATGGCAAGTCGTGCTCAAACAACCACGCGGGTGGCTGGTAGTGGTCCTGGCGGCGGCCGGCGCCATCGCAGCCATCATCCTGGCTGTGCGGCTGTGGCCGGCGCTGGAGGCGGCTCTCATCGCCGGCCTGGCGGTCTTGGGCTGGCTGATCGCGGCCCTGGGCCTGCTATGGGGTCAGGCGATGATCTGGCGCCAGCAAAAGCTGGACCAAAAACTGCGCGCCGAGCGTCACCGGGCCGAAAACGTCCAGGAGCAATCACAAAAGCTGCTGCACCTGCAAGAGCAAACCATGCTCTATGCCCAGGACCTGAACGACGCGGTGCAGCGCGAACGCCTGCGCATGGACGAACTCGACAGCATCCAGCAGGTGGCGATGGCCGTGCTCAGCGAACTGACGCTGGAGAGCGTGCTGGGCCTCATATCCGAGGCCGTGGCCACGCTTACCCAGGCCGATACCGCCTCGGTTTCGCTGCTCACCGTCGACAACCGCATGCGCACCCACGTGGCCGCCTATGGCCTGACCGCCAGCGTGCTGCAGGGCACCTCGTCGCCGGCTGATACGGCCTTGCACGGCTGGGTCATCAAGAGCGGCGACGCGTTGCTGGTAGACAACTTGCGGGATACTGACTGGCGGCGCGGCCACGGCGCCGTGCGGCGTGATGGGCAAAAGACCGCCGTCGTTGCGCCCCTCAAGGTGCGCGGCCAGGTTATTGGCTGCCTGTCGGCCTTTGACAAGCGCCACGGCCAGCCCTTTGACGAGCACGATCTGCAACTCCTCACGCTTTTTGCCAACCAGGCGGCCATCGCCATCGAAAACGCCCGGCTTTACGAACAGGTGCGTCAGGACCTGACCGCCCAATCCGAGTTGGTTGGCCAGGTGCAGCGCCGGGTGCGTGAGAGCCTGGCTCTGGTGCAAGACCTCCTGGCCGTGGCAGAAAGGGAGCCGTATGCCCAGACCGCCGTTCGCCAGGTGCAGATCATCGCCCAGGTCTATGACCTGCTGGCGCAGCACGATTTCTCCTCGCTGACCTTTGCCGAGTTGGCCGAATCCATCGCCGGCCTGGTCTACACAGACCTGGATACCGATGCGCAGGTCCCAATCGAGTTGACCATTCACGATGATGAGGTATGGTTATCGCCGGGGCAGGTCACGCCTCTGGCCCTGACCGTGTGCGAGGTTGTGCGTGAGTTGGCCCGCGATGCGCGCCCGGCGGCTGGCCGCATCGAGTTACGGGCGCGCCTGACCGAAGAGCCCGAGCGGCGGATCATGGTGCAGGTGCGGGGCTTTGGCCTGGCGCCCCAGTTGAGCAAGACCGGGCAGCGCGCGGTGCAATCGCTGGTGGAAAAGAACCTTCTGGGCCACATCCACACGAGCACCGAGGGTGAGCCGGCCACCGTCCTCATCCAGTTTCCCATAGAAGCGCAGCGGCCTAGCCTGCCCCTGCTTGAGGGCATACCCCTGGACGGCGAGATCGCGCCGCCGCCCTTTTTGCGCGATGCCTAGTGATCATGATCGAGTCCGAGTTGCTCCAGGAACGGCTACGCGCGCTACCGGAATCGCCCGGCGTATACATCATGCGCGACGAAGCCGGCCAGGTCATCTATGTGGGCAAGGCCGTGCGTCTGCGCGACCGGGTGCGGTCCTATTTTACCGCCTCGGCCGGCCATAGCTTCAAGACCCAGGAACTGGTCAGCCACATCGCCGATCTGGAGACCATCGTCACGGCCTCCGAATTGGAAGCCCTGCTGCTGGAAAATACCCTCATCAAGCAGCACCGGCCTCGCTACAACATTCGCCTCAAGGACGACAAGACCTACCCCTATATCAAGGTCACGGTCCAGGAAACGTGGCCCCGTGTCCTCGTCACCCGGCGCCTGCTGGATGACGGCGCTCGCTATTTTGGCCCCTTTAGCAGTGCCAAGTCGGTTCGCCGCACCGTAGAACTGCTGGACAAGCTCTTTCCCTATCGCTCGTGCAACAAGGAAATCGACGGACAGGCCCGGCGGTCGTGCCTGTACTATCACATTGGCCGGTGCCTGGGGCCGTGTATCGGCGTGGCCGACCAGGCTGCTTACCAGGAGGCAGTTCGGGGCGTGACGCTGTTTCTGGAAGGCAAGCAGGAAGAATTGGTCGCTGGCCTGCACACCCAGATGGAGACCGCCGCCGAATCCTGGGAGTTTGAACGAGCGGCCCGGCTCCGCGACCAGATTCGCGCCGTGGAGAACGTGATCCAGCGGCAGCGCGTGGTCTCTAATGCCCTGAGCGACCACGATGTCATCGCCCTGGCCCGCGACCCAGCCCAGCCCGGGCAGAGCGGCGGCGAGACCTGCGCGCAGGTGTTTTTCGTGCGCGGCGGCAAGCTGCTGGGCCGGGAGAATTTCGTGCTAACGGGCACCGAGGGCAAGGACCAGCGCGAGATCATGACCAGCTTTGTGGAGCAATTCTACGCCCAGGCCACGCACGTGCCGCGCGAGGTGGTGCTCCAGAGCGAGGTGGACGAAGCCGCCATCATTGCTGCGTGGCTCCGGCAAAAGCGCGGCGCCCGGGTGGTGATCAAGGTGCCCCGGCGCGGCGAAAAGCGCGCGCTGGTGGAACTGGTGGCGCAAAACGCCGCGCAGGCCCTGACCGAGATGCGCGCCCGCTGGCTCACCGACCAGCACAAGACTGCTGCGGCCATCGCCGAGCTACAAGAGGCGCTGGAGTTGGACCGGCCGCCCATGCGCATCGAGGGCTATGACATCTCGAACATCCAGGGGCAGAGTGCGGTGGGCTCGATGGTGGTGTTTCAAGAGGGCGCGCCGCGCAGCAAGGACTATCGGCGCTTTCGCATCAAGACGGTGGCCGGGGCCGACGACTATGCGATGCTCCAGGAGGTGCTGCGCCGGCGTTTTAAACGGGCGCACCGGGACGCCGCGGCTCGGGATGCCGCGGCCCGGGATGCCGAGGCCGACGATAGTGCCTGGGCCCGGCTCCCGGACCTGATCCTCATCGACGGGGGTAAGGGGCAGTTGAACGCCGCGCTGGCCGTGCTGGACGAGGCCCAGCTCGAGATTCCCACCCTGGGGCTGGCCAAGCAGCGCGAAGAGGTCTTTGTCAGGGGCGTGTCCGAGCCGATCAACTTGCCACCGGACTCGCAGGGCCTTTATTTGCTGCAACGCATCCGCGACGAGGCGCACCGCTTTGCCATCACCTATCACCGGCGCGTGCGCCAGACTGAGGGCGTGCGCTCCCGGCTGGACGACGTGCCGGGCGTGGGTCCCCGGCGCAAGGCCGCGCTGCTCAAGCACTTTGGGTCGGTGCCGGCCATCCAGCAGGCGACCGTGACCGAGATCGCCGCCGTGCCGGGCATACATCTTGCCCTGGCCGAGCAGATCAAAGAGGCCCTGGGCGGCTAACGGCGCGGCCAGACTGGCCTGATTACACCAGACTTGTCGGAAATAAGCCATAGCTGTTCTACCGTGATATTTGAACGCAGATATTCACAGATGAACCCAGATTTTCTGGTTTTATCTGCGAAAATCTGCGTTTGTTGTGTTGCGTTATTCCGTCTGGCTGCTATTTCAGATAATATCTACCGTTTCCCGCCAGGCGCGCTCGACCTGCCGTCGCGTCTCTTCCAGCGTCCCTCCATTGTCAATGACCACGTCGGCCCGGGCCATTTTCTCCTCTTGGGGCGGCTGCGCGTCGATGCGCAGTTCGGCCTCGGCGCGCGACAGGCCCCGGGTGCGCATCAGTCGCTCCACCTGCACGGCGCGGGGGGCCGTCACCACCCACACCGCATCGCACTCGTCGGCCGCGCCGCTCTCGATGAGCTTGATAGCCTCGCGCACCAGCACCGGGGCCGTCGAGCGCCGGGCCAGGGCCTGCATCTCCCGGATGACCGCCGGGTGCGCGATGGCTTCCAGCCGGGCCAGCGCCGCCGGGTCCCGAAACACGATGGCCCCCAGCTTGCCCCGGTCGATCTCGCCGTCTGGTCCCAGGATGTCCTCGCCAAAGGCCAGCACCACATCTTGCCACGCCGGCCGGCCCCGGCGCATCACCGCGTGGGCCACGGCGTCCGCGTCTACCACCTGGGCGCCCAGATCGGCCAGCATGTGAGCCACGGTACTCTTGCCGGTGGCAATATTGCCGGTGAGACCTATGATGTAGGTCATGTGGGCACCACCGTAGGCAAGATAAACCCGCCGTGAGGGATGGCATAGGTGCGGGCCTGGGGGCCGTGTCGTCGCCTGGCACGGTCCAGGGCCTCGGTCAGGCTGGCGGCCGGGGTCAGGCGCATGGCCGCCACCGTCTCTGCCGGCAGGTCCGACACCACCACGATCTCGCGGCCGCGCATCAGCCGCGCAGTCGCCACGGCGCGATGGCCACCCAGGCAGATGTCGTCCTCGGGCGTTGCGAGCAGGGCCTCGACGGACGCTGTTTGACGCAGCCAGTCCTCAAACAGTGCCGAGCCGACGCCTTCCCGGCATTCGGCCAGCAGGATCAGGGTGCCGCCGGGCGCCGTGACCAGCGCCGCGTGCTCTATCGCCTTCTGGGCCTGGTACAGGTTGATGTCCTTGGGATGACCGCCGGCCGACACCACGACCACGTCGGCCGGGGCCGGCACCGGCACGCGATAGAGCGCGTCGCCGGCCGCCACCGCCGCTGCAAACACCTCGGCCATTGTCCCAGCGAATACCCCCACGATCTCGCGCTCTTCGTTTACCACCAGTTCCACGTCGAAATCGACGCCTACGCGCTGCGCCGCCTCCATCATCTCGTGGTGGATCACGTTATCGGCCAGGTTGGCCGGCCGCACGTAGGGCTGCGTGACCCGGGCGTGGTTGGCGCGAATGGTTTCGCGGCCGGCGATACCCGGCAGAATGCTCTTGCGGCTGCCGCTGTACCCGGCCAAATAGTGCGGCGTAACCAAGCTGACCACCACCAGAAACTCGGCGGTCACGGCCCGCTGGTCGATCCAGAGTTCGTTGCCGGTGTGGAGCCGGCCCAGCGACACGTTCCCGGTATCGGCGTCGTGCTGGAAAAAGGGGTGCGTCGCTGCCACCGGGCCATAAGTGGCGGCGATTTCGGCGTCGGTGTAGCGGCGGTGCGTGCCCTGGGCGATGAGAAACTCGGCGGCGGCGGGTTGCAGCTCGTCCACCAGAGCCGGCAGCACTTCTCGATACGGCACGCCGCGCGTCAGGTCGTTCACCAGAACCAGGGCCTGACGCGCCCCGGCCCGGCGAATCGCTTCCGCCAGGGGCGGCCCGGCCACCGGCTCGCGCAAGGCCCGGCGCACGTCCGACGCTCGCAGCGCGCCCGGCGCGTGGTCCAGGGCCAGCACGCGAGGGGCCGGGTGGTCGGCCGGCCAGTCCAGCATTCCATCGCCATACGGCAATGCCAGGGGCATGTCACGAGCCTCCAGGGATTATCGGTGGCTGTACCACGTGGCGAGCAGATTGACGAAATAAGTGATGAGGGTGACGATGCCCCACGGCACGGTCACGAGAAAGGCATAGCCCACCATGCCCATCAGAGCCAGGTAATAGACGGCCGTGTAGGGTCCCACCAGGCGGGGGGTGCGCCGCCACTCTATGTGCAGCAAATAGTCCAGCGTGAACTCGACGGCGCAGAACAGGGCCAACAGAGTCGGCATCACCACGGCCCACAGTGGGCGTTGGGCCAGCAGGTTGATGACGGCGACCACGCCGGCCGGCACGCCCATCGCCACCACCACCAGGCCCAGGGCGCTTTCCAGCCGGTCCCGACCCCGGGTGCGCGCCAGGAACAGCGCGGCGATGAGCACGTTGATCACGTTCGCCGCGAGGATGAGGATGATGTCGGCGGCTTGTAGGATGGTTTCGTTCATGATGGTGATCGCCTCCGAATACGACGATTGGCCTGGTAGCCGACAGCCAGCAGCACGACCGCGACGATTGCGCCGGTCACACAGCAGCACCCGCTCCCGACCAGCCCGGCCGGATACACGGCGTCGTGCCAAGCCTCTGACGACGCCGTGAGCGTGCGAGGCTCCCGGCTGGTCATGTCGAGCCGCCAAGTGAGAGTGTTCTCGTCCACGATGGCGGCGTTATGGGCGGTGATGCGGCCCGGCAGGGTGACGCTGTATCGCAGGTCGGTCATCTCGCTCAGAGCGGCGTGCCATTCGTTGAGGGCTGGGTCCGCGCCGGTCGGAGGCACCGGTGCAACGGTGGACGTGAAAGCGAACGTGGGCCGCCAGAGTTCGCCGCCCCGGGTCAGCGTGATGGTCTCGCCCAGGCCCAGGAGCGGGTCACGGCCCAGCGCCCGCAGTTCGGCACCGTCCACGAATGGCTTGCTGATGACGATGCCCGAGCGCCCCATACCCTCGTAGGGTTCTACCTTGTTGTTGCCGGCCTCGGCGGTCCGGCGCAGCCCGGCAAAGGGATCCTCTTCCGAATCGGCCACCAGGCCCCGGGCCAGGGCGATGGTGAGCCGGCGCTCGCCGCCGCCATCCGGCCGCACCACGGTATCCACGTGCGCATAGACCACATGCGCGATGCGCGCCGTGACCTCTAGCTCGCGCGTCCCCACGGCCGAGCCCAGGTCCACGTCCCACGTGAGCCGGTTGCCATCCACCCTGCTGGCATTGTGCGACACGATTTCGCCCACGCCGGCCGGCAGCACAATGACATAGTTGAAATACACCGCCCCCAGCAGCGGGTCCGCGATGCCCAGCGCCTTCAAATCCTCTTTTGTGGCGTCGATGAGGGCATTGATCTGGCTGACATTCAGCCGCACGCGCACGATGAACATGCTATCGCGCAGCGTGGCCTGCTGGGTGACGCGCACCTCTTCGCCCAGGTCTGCAAAGGGGCCGGACTCGCCCAGCGCTTCCAGTTCCGCCACGCTGTCAAACGGCAGCCGCACCACCACGCCGGTCTGACTGCCCTCGTGGAAATCCTCCACCGTGGCCCCGGCAGCCTGGGCGCGCGCCCGCACCTGAGCGAACGGGTCGCCGATGCCGGCAGCCTTGGCGGCCTCCAACGCCATGTCGTCAATGGCCCAGGACAACGACTTGATCCCGCCGCCGCCCACGTGGAACTCGGTGCTGGAGCGGATGGTGACGCAAGCCGACAAGAAAAGGCTTGCTGCGATCAATAGAAAACGTAATGCGTAAAACGTAAAACGTGAAACGTGAAACGTCATTCGTGATTCGTCCATTCGTCTATTCATCCATTCGTTTCAGTACATGCGAGGAACGCGCACCAGCAGTCCGCTGACCACCTCATAGTTGATGGTGCCCAGGCGCGCGGCGGCTTCCTCGGCGGTGATGTGCTCATCGCCTTGGGTGCCGATGAGCACGGCCTCGTCGCCCTGGCGAACCCCGGAGCCCTGGCTCTGGCCCGGGACATCCGTCACGTCCACCATGCACTGGTCCATACACACCCGGCCGATGATGGGGACGCGCTTGCCCCGGATGAGCACTTGGCCCCAGTGGGCCGGCGCCCGGCGGAACCCATCGGCATAGCCCACCGGGAGCACGGCCACGGTGGTGGGCCGGTCCGTCCAGTAGATGCAGCCATAGCTCACGCAATGGCCCGGCGGCAACTCTTTGACCTGGGCGACCCGGGTCTTGAAGCTCAGGGCCGGCCGAAAATCCGGCGGGCAGCGCACCACGTCGGAAGGGTGCAGGCCATAGAGCGCGATGCCGGGCCGGACCATCGTGAAATGCGACTCGGGCAGCGTGAGCGTGGCCGCCGAGTTGGCGGCGTGGACGTGGCGAAAGATGAACCCGGCCGCCCGGGCCTGGCGCAGCACTTTCTGGAACGTGTCGAGCTGTCGGTGCAGGTGAACCTGATCGCCCGCTTCAGCGGCTTCGTCAGCAGTGGCAAAGTGGGTAAAGATGCCCTCGACGTCCAGGCCCGGCAGGTCGCTGATGGCCTGCAGGAAATCGAGCACTTGGTCTGATAAGAGTCCCAATCGTCCCATGCCGCTATCCACCTTGACATGGGCCTTGACCGGGCGGTGGAGCGCCGTCCCGGCCCGGCTCAACGCGTGCGCCACGTCCAGCGAATAGACGGCCACCGTCAGGCCCAGCCGGGCCACGGTGCGCGCCTGCCAGGCCGGGGTGTAGCCCAGGATCATGATGGGCGCGGCAATGTCGGCTTGGCGCAGGGCCTCGGCCTCGTTCAGCGCGGCCACGCCCAGCACGGTCGCGCCGTGGCGCAGCACGGTCCGGGCCACTGGCGCCAACCCATGCCCGTAGGCGTTGGCCTTGAGCACGGCCATCACCACCACGTCTGGTCCCACGATGTCCTTGATGCGCTCGCAGTTGTGGGCGATGGCCTCCAGATCCACCTCGATCCAGGTGGGGCGTTCTTCCGGGTAGAGCACCGGGGCGCGCTTCCAGGCCGGGTCCTGACGGACCAGCAGCGCCTCGGCCCGGGCCGGTTCGGCCATGAGCCGCTCCACCACCTGCTCCATGCGCGCCTGCCGGTCGCCCTTGACCAGGACGGTATCGCCCTTGGTCAGACGTTCGGCGACTACCCGGGCAGCCTCCGGCGCCGTGTACGTGATGAGCACCTGCTCGGCGGACAGCCCGGCGCGCCGGGCCTCAAAGGCGATGCGCTCGGCCTGGACGCCCCGGGTTACCAGCACATCGGCGGCCCGGGCCACACGGCTACCTACCTGGCGCAGCGCGTCCCGCGAAGCGTCCATGTCTCCCAGCTCGAGCAAATCGCCCAGCACGGCGATGCGCCGGCCCTGACCGCAGCGCTCCAGCAACTCCAGCGCGGCCAGCACCGACGGCACAGAGGCGCTGTACGTGTCGTCCAGGATGGTGCTGCCGCCGACGCCGGGCAGCGGGTGCAGGCGGCCGGGTAGCGGGTCCAGGCCGGCCAGTCGTTCCGCGATGTCGTCCAGGGGCAGGCCATAGGCCAGGCCCACGGCGGCGGCGGCCAGGGCGGCATAGACGTGGTGCCGGCCCAGCAGTCGCAGCTCGAACCAGCACCGCGCGCCGTTTGCGTGTACCAGAAAGCGCAGGCCATTGGGCCGGACCTGCACGCGCTCGGTGCGTACGTCGGCCAGCGAGTCCCGTCCGTATTCGATGACGCGGGCGCCACCGCGCGCGCCGGACGGCGGCCTCATACCGCGTACCAGCACGTCGTCGGCGTTGAGTATGGCCACGCCATCATCCGGCAGCGCCCGGATCAGTTGAGCCTTTTCGCGGGCGATGGCGTTCAGCGAGCCAAAGTAGGCCAGGTGCGCTGGGCCGATGCTGGTGACCACGCCCACGCGGGGCCGGGCGATGCGGCACAGCGCCTCGATCTCGCCAAAGCGGTCCGAGGCCATCTCCAACACGGCTACCTGGTGGTCCGGTTCCAACTGGCCCAGGGCGATGGGCAAGCCGAATAGGTCGTTATAGTTGCCGGGGTTCCTGAACACGCGGTAGGGACCGTCCAGCACGGCGGCGATGGCCTCTTTGGTGACGGTCTTGCCGGCGCTGCCGGTGACGCCGATGACCTGGGTGCCGTACTTGCGGAGGACGTGCGCAGCCCATGACTGGAGCGCGACCCGGGTATCCGGCACCACCAGGCACGCGATGTTGGGGGGCAACGGGTCCGGGGTGCGCTCGCAGAGGATGCCGGCCGCGCCGGCCGCCACGGCGTCGGTGATGAAATCGTGGCCGTCGGCCCGGTCCGTCTTGACGGCCACGAACAACTCGCCGGGCCGGGCGCGCCGCGAGTCGTAGCAAAAGCCGGCAAAGGCGTGGGCCGGGGCCGGGCCGATGAGCCGGGCCGGCGTGGCGTTCAGGAGGTCAGCGAGGGTGATCATGGAAACGATTCTTTCAGATGCACCTGTAATCTCTAAAAGGTCGGGCGCAGGCGTGGTTCATCGTCGCACAACCGCATTCAATGGTGGTCATTATACCACCCGGCCCCAGAAAAGCAATACCGCTGCCTGGTGGGCAGCGGTATGCTGATAGTCGTGTTTAGGGGCCGCTCACGGCAACGCGCGTTCGAGTGCCTCCAGCTCGGGCTCGCCCGGGCCGAGCGGCAGCGTCACCTTGCCGCGTTGCACCGCCGAGCGGCAGATTGCCATCATGATCTCGAACCCCTTGAGCGCACTCTCGCCGTTGCAGGGGTGGACTTGCGCCGGGTCGTCGAGCCAGTCGGCGATTTGCTGCACATAGGGCGTCATGTCGTGCGCATAGTCCATGCCGCCGGGCCCCGAGATGACGCCGTTCGAGTCTCGGGTGATGGCGCGCCAGCCCCCGCCGGTCAGCACCTCGGCAAACCCCTCGGTGCCTTGCGCCCCAATGCGGCACTTGCGCCACCAATAGTCCACCTCGGGCACATCCGGTGCGCCCTCGCCGCACTCGACAATGCCGCGCACGCCGTTCGCAAAGTGGATCAGCCCGGCCACATAGTCCGGCGAGGCATGCACGTCGCCGAATTTCTCCTTGCCGGCCGCCTGCCCCACTACCCATTCGGCCGCGACGTTGTCATTGTACCACCGCACATAGTCGACCAGGTGCGGCATCATGTGCATCATCCAGCCGGTGGCATGCCCATAGACCGTGTGCACACGCCCGATGGCCCCACTGGCAATGATCTCCTTGACCTTTTGATAGTGCTCGCCATAGCGGTGCTGGAGGCTGACCACCGACCGGGTGCCGTTCTCGCGCAGCAGTTGGGTGATCGCCAGGGCCTCGTTGGTAGAGGTCGCCATGGGCTTTTCGTAGGCGATCAGTTGCACGCCGGCCGTCACGCCGGCCTGGATGAATTCGAGCCGGATGGTCGGCAGCGTGCAAAAGACAAAAACGTTGGGCCGGGTGTCGGTCAGCATTTGCGCAGCGTCGGGATGGGTGTACGAGACCCCCAACTGCTGCGCTGCCGCTGTCATGCGCGCCGGGTCAATGTCGCACAGGCCCACGAGCGCGAAACGTGGGTTCTGGGCGAACGCCTCGGCGTGATGGAGGCCGCGCTTGCCCAGCCCGGCAATCGCGACGGTGTAGGTTTTCTGGCTGTTCATCTCGTCCCCCAGGCCCGGACCGTGTCGATCACGTAATCGATCTCGTCCTGCGTCAGTTCCGGGAACATGGGCAAAGAGATGACCTGGGCGGCCGACCGCTCGGTCAGGGGCAGCGACACGTCCAGATCGGCCGGCATCCCCCATGGGTAGCCGTCTTGCTGGTGGATGGCGATGGGATAATGGGTCTTGGCGTCAATGCCCGCATCGTTGAGATATTTGAGCAGTTCGTCGCGCTGGTCCGTTTCGATGATGTACAGGTGATAGACGTGGTGGTAGCCCGGCAACTCGGTGGGGAGTGTGAGGCCGGTATCCTGGAGGCCCCGGGTATACATGGCGGCAATCTCGCGGCGCCGGTCGTTCCACGCGTCGATGTGGGGCAGCTTGACGCTGAGCACACTGGCGTGCAGGTCATCCAGACGGCTGTTGTAACCCATGCTGTGGCGGGATCGCTTGAGTGAGCCGTGGTTGCGCAAGGCCCGGATGCGGTCCACGATGTCGTCGCGGTTGGTGAGCACGGCGCCGGCGTCGCCAAAGGTGCCCAGGTTCTTGTGGGCGATAAAGCTGATGCCGACCGCATCGCTCAACTCGCCGATGGCAAACCCGTCGCCGGCGGCGCCAATGGCCTGGGCGCAGTCCTCGATGGTAAACAGGTTGTGGCGCCGGGCAATCTCGGCGATGGCCGGCATGTTGGCCAGTTGGCCGTAGAGATGCACCGGCACGATGGCCTTGGTCTTGTCTGTGATGGCCGCTTCGATCTGGGTGGGGTCAATGTTGCACGTGTCCGGCTCGATCTCGACAAAGACCGGCTTGGCACCCACGATCCAGATCGCTTCGGCTGTGGCGAAAAAGGTGTTGGATGTGGTGATGACCTCGTCGCCCGGGCCAATGCCCAGCGCCAGAAAGGGCAGCCACAGCGCGTCGGTGCCCGAATTGACGCCGATGGCGTGCTTGACGCCGCAATGGGCCGCCAGTTCCTTTTCAAAGCGCGCCAGCGTGGGACCCTGGATGTATTGGCCGGTTTCGATGACGTTGAGGATGGCCTGATCGATCTCGGCCTTCATATTGTGATATTGTCTGACGTGACCATAGAATTCGATTTGCATGGTTCGATACCTCCTGAGACAAGATGATAATGTGGTGACATGGATGTGCGGGCCGACACCTCGGGTGTCTGGCTGGCGCGCCGTGACCGGCGCGCCGCAGGCCGATGGGCGCAGGCCAATGGGCGCAATGCGACAATGCTGCTGCCGGGCAGACCATGCCCGGTTCAGCCTGTCTGGGGGCACACGCAGTTGGCGCCAGTTTCAACGTTGGCTTGGAAAATTTGGTCGATGTGGGATCAAAGAGGGGCGGGTGCAAAGCCCGCCAACCACTGCGCGCCGTTTTGGCTCGCCGGTCGCCCGGCGGTTTTGTGGGCGCGCTTTTGCTAGAGTGGGGAAATTGAAGGGCCGTGGTCAGCCCTGGAGGCTTCCGCTGATCTGTCGATTTTCCGAGCGCTGGACCGGGTCGGTGCAGCCGGCTCGTTGGCCCTGCCTTGCGGCAGGGAACCTCCACCTCGTCACCCAGCGAGTTCCGGTCATGCTGGGCCGTGCGCTATTTCCCTTCTTGGCTGGTCTGATTGTGCGGCATCACCTCCTTTGGGTATCATCCGGTTTGGCGCCCATTCGTTCGCGCCAACTGAGCCAAGCCCGGATCTATTATACTGCCTGGCGTTCCAAAAGGCAATAGCGAGTGTCACAGTTCCATGATATTGCCATGTGTCGCCGGGCCTTCGGGTTGTTCGATCACCCGGTAGATGGGCATGGCCAGGTCTGGGCTATCGGGCCGGGGGATGGCCTGGACCTTGAAGGCGTTCGAGGTGATAGCATAGGTGCGTTGTTCCAGGTACACCTCGCATTCGTCTCGGCTGTGCTGCACGAGCTTGGACAGATGCGCGGCTACGTTTACCGGGTCGCCCACCATGGTCTGCTCGGTGCCTACGGTACCCAGGGCCACCTGGCCGGTACACACGCCAATGCCCAGCCCGCAGGCGCCAAAGGCCTGCTGGTGCTCCGGGTACAAGAGCTGCCACCGTTCCCGCAGATGCACAAAGGCCCGGCGCATCTCGAGCGCGGCGAGCACGGCCCGAATGCCATAGCCAGGTGCCGTTTCGTCTTGCACCGCTGGCGAGCCAAACACGCCCAGCATCGAGTCGCCCAAGGATTTGCCCAACGCGCCATTGTACTCGATGATGGCATTGGTCGCTTCCAGGAGGAATTCGTCCAAAAAGTTCATCATCAACTCGGGCCCAAGGGCGTGGGTGAGCTTGGTGGACCCGTGTATATCGGATACCAGGGCCGAGACCTCGATCTGCTGGATCAACTCCTGGACATAGTCATCATCATCAGAGGATTGTTCCTGGACCTCGCTGTGACGGCGATAGCGGTCCTGGAGCAGGCGCCGGCTGGACGTTTCTTCCAGGCTGTCGGCAATGGCTGGGTAATGGATGATCGCATCGAAATCGGTGCGGTTCAAGACCAGCAGGCGCGTTTTGTCGCGCGCGATTACCGTGGCGGTGCGCGGCATGGCGCGCAAGAGGGCGATTTCGCCAAAGAAATCACCAGTGGAAAGGACATTGATCACCCGCACGTCACCGTCGGGCCGGGGGCTCAGCACCTCTACCTGGCCCGATTCGAGGATAAAGAACGAATCGCCAATCTCGCCTTGGCTAAAGATGACGTCTCCCGGCTTGTATTCCCTGGTTTGCAAGCGGCTCGAGATCATCACAAACTGTTCCAGGGTGAGCTTGCTGAGGAGCGGGATCTTTTCCAGGGTGTCGAGCGCGCCGGTGTCCAGGGCTTTTTGCAAGATGTCTAGCTGCTCTTGGGCCTCTTCATAATCGGGTTTCAGGTCCAGGGCGTGTCGAAAAGCGGCCAGGGCGTCGTCATAGAGCCGCAGCATCTTGTGAACGCGCCCCAGGTTATAGTAGTGGTAGGCGTTTTCTGGCTCTAGCTGCACGGTGGTCTGGAATACGGTGAGGGCTTCGACGTATTGGGCTTGTTCATAGTAGGTGATACCTAGTTGGTTGTAGGCATCCACAAAGAATGGGTCGATCTGGAGCACGGTTTCGAACGACTGGACGGCCCGCTGGTATTGATTCATCTGGCGGTATAGGCAGCCCATGTCATAGTACACGTGGGCCGAACGAGGAGTGAACTTGGTGGCTTCGTGCAGACGGGCCAGTGCTTCGGGGTAGCGTCCCAGGCGGCGATAGGCCAACCCTTGCGCATAAAGGAACGCGCCTTCTTCTGACTCGCTCAGCAAACGCCGGATCGCGTCTATGGTATCGGAGTCCATTTCGATGCCGGCCAGGCACTCGGCGGCCAGCCAGATGTTTTCAAAGTTGGTGCTGTCCTGGAGCAATGCGCGCAAGGTGCTGGCCTTGTCTGGGGTCACGCTAAAGTATAGCACGATGACGTTTTCCCACTGGCACCGGTGCTCCTGGCTCAACAGCGGGTGGTCGGCGGTGATCTGGGTATCTGCCAGCAGTAACCCCTGGGCTGCAAAGTATTCTTGCACAGCCTGGTGGATGAATTCTACCTGGGAACGGTCGGGGGAAAGACGCAAGAGGCTGCTGTGAATGCATTCGGCGAAAATGTCGGGTGCGGTCGAGCGGGTCGGTGCCGGACTGCCAGGGCCAGAGGCCAGGTGGGGATCCATGGCGCGCCAGATGTCCAGGCAACGCGCGCGCGAGATGGTCTGGATGCCTTCTTGTTGCATGTGCAGCGCGAGTTCGGCCAGGGCGCGTTGGCGCACCGCCAGCGGTACCTGCGATTTGGACCGGCCAAAGATGCGATACCATTCAGTGTCGGTACGCTCGAGCAGGTTATGGGTAAAGCGTTGGTATAGCACCCCGCGGTTCCGGGGCAGGGCCTGTTGGCTATCTCTGGCGATCTGGCTGAACATATAGAGGGCCAGGGGATTTTGCCCCAGTTCCATGAGTTGCGAATCGGTGTTCATCTCGCGCAGTACGGCCCGGGCCTTGACGGCGGGCAGGTAGCGCTCCAAAAACGCCTCGCTATCGTCGCCGGACAATGGCTGCAGAACCACCACCCGGTATCCGGGGATGGGGATATAGTATTGGGTGCGGCACGTGATCACAAAGTGGTGATCAAAGAAGCCGTAGCGAAATGTGCGCAGGGCCCGCCGGCTGTGAGCATGGGGGGGCATCTCGTTTAGCCCGTCCAGCAAGAACGCCAGGCGCACAGGTGCGGCATTGGGGTCGCCTCGGTCGACCAACGCAGCCAGCGCCTCGTCGGGGTCGGCGATCTCGGAGATGCCGCAATGCTGCAGGCTGTCCAGGATCAGGTCGGGTATGGCCCGCTGGTCGCTCAACAGGCTGAGCTTGACATAGATGGGGATCACGATCGGGCAAGTGAGGTCTTCCAGGTCAGCCCGGGCCTGCTCGGCCAGATCCAGCATCAAGCGTCGCAGGACCGTGGTCTTGCCGGCACCGGCCTCGCCCAACAAGACGGCGTGCGGCTGTTCTGCCAGGACGGCCAGCGCATCCACTGCGGGCTGCTGGAGCATTTCTTGCTTTTCGGTAGCGAGCCGCCGGAGAGGCGAGAGCAGCGCTTCCAGCCTTTCCAGGCGCTGGTGGCCCAGGCTGTGGACCATCGCCGCCAGATAGGGCGCCTGGGTTTCTAGCATGGCAAACTGGTCGCGGTCGATGACCAGCACTTGCCCATCATTCAGCGCGCGCACGGTGGCGGTGCGTGGTTGTCGTTCGAGCAGGGCAATCTCGCCGACAATGTCACCCGGGCCAATTTGGCCGCCAAAGATCTCCTCTCCGTGCCGGTCGGTGATGCTGACCGTGAGCTGGCCCTGGGTAACGACATAGGCGGTGTCGCCTTCTTGTTCGGCCTGGATCAGGACCTCGCCGGTCTGCAAGTCGCGGGTGGGGCAATACTTGCGCAGCGCCTCGACTTGCTCGGGGAGCAGTTGTTCGCGCACGAATGCCTGTTTGACGGGTTCGATGACATGCCGCACGTGCAGGGGCAAATAGAGGTCGCGCCAGATAAAGAACTCGGGATCGCTGAGGATCTCGTGCAGATAGCGAGCCGGCACCGAGGGTTTGGCGCGCGCCCCTTGCTCCGGGTGCGCCGGCCCGGACAGGTCGGCGGGTGGTGGGGCAAATGCAAAGACGGTGCCCTTCCAGGACCAAAAATCGGGGGCCTGGCGCGCCATCTGGGTGACCAGGTCGCTGTGAGCCCAAATGACCACCGGTTGCTCGATGAGCGTAAAGGCATCGCGCAAAAAGTTGAGGAGGTGGAGAAACTGGTCACGCTGCTGGGGATTGTACTTTTCCAGCCCATAAATAAACAGCACGATGTGCTGGTAGCGCCCCACCAGTTCCAGGTTCTTGAACCCGGCCTGGTCCGTGAGGTCACGCAAGGTGCGCACCAGGTTCACGTCGGTATCGCTGACCTCAAAGGGGTACAAATAGATGTTTTCATCGGTCAGACGATCTCGAAAGTACGCAAACAGGCGTTTGCGCAACTCGATGTCGTCGCATTCGGCCACAAAGATGCCCCCCAGGTGACTGAGGCGCAGCGTAGCCAGCAGGGCGCGCACCTGCTCGGGATAGCGGGTGGCGAATTCGTCTTCTCGATCCGGAGTTTCAAATGAGCTGGCAGAAGGGGTTGGGGTGGTAGACATGGGCAACGACCTGCACAACGGCTAGGTGCTCCGTCCGGCGACCCGGCGCGCGCCGGGTCGCCGAAGAGCTAGGTGATGGAGTCTACCTCGGTTTCCCATTCTTCCAGCAGTTCGTGGACAATGGGATGCACGTCAAACCATCCTTTGCCGTTGGGATAGTACAGCACGCACAGAGATTCCAGGTGCCGCATGTTCACATCGGCGCGAGACTTGCTTTGCCGCACGCGGCGCAACGTCTGGTAATCTTCGTGGACGAGCATGCGATAGTATTCGCCCTTGAGGATGCTCTTTTGCTTTTCGAACACGGTTTGTGTGATCTGGGCAATGTCCCATTCTTGGCAATAGACGCAACAGCCCCGCACCACGCGAATGAGTTCGCGGAGAACCCCGCCGGTGACGTCGACGGCCTGGTTCACCACGCCTTCTTCGAAAAGGCTGGGATGGACCCGGCGGTGGATGATCTCGCGCAACAGCTCGACATCGGTGCCCACCGGGCTTTCGCGCTCACCCTCTTTGGTGCGCACCTTGAACATGGGCATGTAGCGCACTTCGAGGTATTGCGAGATATACTTGAAGGCCGAATCGTACAGCAGCGAGATGGGCGCGGTATAGATGGCAAAGCAATCAAAAGAGGCCAGGGACTTGGCGTGCTCACGGAATACGGTGAGGGCACTTTCCAGGGGCATGATCTTGTCCAGGTCGTCGATGATGAGGAGTATGCTTTTGCCGGTGATCTCCATCACCTCGCCGATCACGTCGTTGATGAGGGCAATGAGTTCGGGGATGTATTTCTTGACCCGGGTGCGGATCTCTTCGCGCACGTCGCCCTCGCCCTTGAGCCGCACGTCGATGAGCCGGATCAGGCCCGAGATGCCCAATTCGGCCCCCACCTGACCGCTGACGCTCTTGCTTTTGGTCTGGGTCTTTTCCTCGTCCTGGTAGAGCCAGTCGTAAACGCGCCGGGCCGGCAGGTCATCGACATTGTGCCCCAGGGTCTCCATGGCGCGATAGATGCCCACCACGATGCTCAGGGCAATGTCCACAAACTCGAGGTTGTAGATGCCCACCACCTCGCTGACTGAATACTGGATGGGCAGCAGCGAGTCGCTCAACAGGGGGTTTTCGTTGTTGGGGTCTTGTACCAGGCTTACCAGCTGGCTCAACTCGGTGGACTTGCCGCAGCCGGTATGGCCCACAAACAGGAACTTGGCGTGACTGCGCGGTTCTTGTTGTACACCGGCTTGCAGTTCGCTTAAAAAACCCCTGAGCTCCGAGTGGACTCCCCGATCCACATAAAAGCGCTCCAGGGACTCGCCCCGCAGGGGCTGCAAATAGTTCGTGTTGGCATATGCGCTTTTAAAGTCCTGGGCCGCATAGGGATAACGTTCGATGCGTGTCATAGTTTTTCCTCCCGATATGGTCTTGCCATCTTCCCCCGACACTCGTAGGATAAACCCAAATGCTCAAAATGTCAAGTACTCGGTCTACACGCAAGGTGAAATGAGCCACTCACCCGTACACGCTTGTCACCAGGGCCGGCGTGACCCAGGCCTCGATCACGGCGGCGACGATGAGCAACGCCAGCACCAGCCATGCCACCTTGAGCAGGTTCGCCAGGCCGGCCAGCACGGCCTGCCCCACCGATAGGCCCGGCGGAGGACTCATCACGCTCAAGCCCAGCTTGACGCTCAGGGCGGCCGTCAGCAGGGCGGCCGTCAGTTCGAACAGGCCGTGGGGCAGAATGGTCACGGCGAAAAAGAGGAACGGGTCCAGCCCCAGGTGCGCCGCCTGCCCCAGCACGAATCCTACCAGGATCATGGTGAATCCCAGAAACAGCAGCGGGGCCGCGCCAAAGGTAAACAGGGCCAGAAGCACATATAGGCCCAGGCTGCGCAGGTTGTGCACGAAAAACGTCAGCGGGTTCAACGCGCCGACCAGGGTTTCCACACCGCCGGGGCCGGCCGAGACCTGCATCTGTCCCGACGCCAGGTCCAGCGGAAAGCGCAGGGCGTAGGCATAGCCAACGGTCAGGCCGGCCAGCATCGCCGCTGCGGTCAGGATCAGGGGCACCCGATTGAGCCACCCGATCTGGGGCAGGTCCCGGGTCAGCAAGCGGCGCAGGGTGAACGGGGGTGGCGTCACCGCCGCGCCAGACTCGACGTCTGCCGGCAGGGCGAGCAGGAACCGGCCCAGGCTGCGTCCGACCAGGCGCACGTCCAGGCCGGCCTGTCCCCGCGCCAGCAATTCCTCGCGCCGAAAGACGCGCAAGCCCATGCGCAGCAAGATGGCCGTCACCACCACCAGTTCCAGGGCGATCCAGGGCAATACGTCCAGGTGATCTGTCACGATGAGCAGGCTCTCCACTGTGACCACCATGCTCATGGGCAAGATGATAAAGCTCGCCAGTAGGTTGGCGGCACGCACGCTGGCCGTGTGCGAGGAGACGACCACGGCGCCGGCCACCATCACCAGGGCCACCAGAGTGCTCAAGACCATCATCAGGGCCACCAACAGGGGCGCCAGAGGAAAACCCAGCCAGGCCCCCACGCCCCAGGCAAAGAGCAGCGTGGCCCCATAGCTCAGGAGCAGCGGCGGCACCAATGACGCGATCACCTTGCCCAGATAGAGCGCCTGGTCCGAGATGGGTGTGGACAGGAGCGATTCCAGGGTGTTGCGTTCTTTTTCGCCCACAAAGCTCTCTAGCGCCACAATGAGCGAAAACGAGCTGGGAAAAAACCCGGCCATCAGCGTGCCAAAGGGGATGAGGGCCAGTTTAACATCCATGCCCGCGATATTCGAGAGGGCTGGCGCGGCCACGCGCAGACCCACGAGCATGAGCAGCGGCAGCAACAATGACAGCGAGGTCATCGGCGCGCTGATGCGCCAGTCGGTAATGGAATCGCGCACCTCGCGCCGGACCAGGGCCCAGACCAGTCTAGCTTGCATGGCCCGGCTCCTCTGCACCCACTAGTTCCAGATACACGTCTTCCAGGCTGCGCGATACCTCGCCCAGGGAGATGACCGCGGCGCCGGCGCTCACCAGCCGGCGCAGTAGAGCGGGGTTGGTTTGCACCGGGTCATCCACCTTGTAGCGAATCCAGTCGGTGCCCCACGCGCTCACGTGCACCAGACCATCCAGGTGTGCCCGCACCGCCTCGGCCTCTGCCACGCGCAGTTCGTACACCGGCGCGCCCAACAAACGCCGGCGCAGTTC
This sequence comes from Chloroflexota bacterium, assembly GCA_018823415.1. Taxonomy (GTDB): domain Bacteria; phylum Chloroflexota; class JAHJIN01; order JAHJIN01; family JAHJIN01; genus JAHJIN01. The sequence goes on from JAHJIN010000368.1 coordinate 37,818, forward strand.
GGCCAGGGAACCCATCGCCACGATGCGCCCGTGCTGAATGATGGCGATGCGCTGTGCCAGGCTCTCGGCCTCGGCCAGGTTGTGCGTGCAAACGACGACGGTGCAGCCTTGCTGGCTCAACTCGCGGATGTAATCGCGCACGCCTTTGGCCGCGCCGGGGTCCAGGGCGCTGGTGGGCTCGTCCAAAAAGAGCACCGCCGGCTGGTGGATGAGCGCCCGGCACAGGGCCATCTTTTGCCGCATGCCCTTGGAGAACGTGCCCAGTTGGCGGTCGCGCAGGGACCACAGGTCAAAGCGCCGCAGCAAGGCCTCGGCCCGGGTGCGTCGGTCGTGCCGGGACACCCCCTGTAGCTCGCCAAAATAGTCCAGGTACGGCAGCGGGGCCATGCGGTCATACAGGCTGGGGAACTCGGTGAGCAGGCCCACCTGGTGGCGTACCTGCTGGGCTTCTGTTACCACATCGAGGTCGTCTATCCAGGCCCGGCCCTCTGATGGACCAAAGATGGCTGCCAACATGCGGACGGTGGTGGTTTTGCCAGCGCCGTTTGGCCCCAGCAGGGCCAATACCTCGCCCCGGGTCACCTCAAATGTCAGCCCGTCCACGGCCGTGAACTCTTGGGCGGCCGGGCGCGGAAACCGCTTGGTGAGATGTTCCAATCGAATCACGGATATGCTGTCCTGTGCAAACCCAATAGGGGCGACCGTCCGTCGCCCCTACGCTGGTTGGCGTGCTAAATCCTGTGAAGAACCTACTCGACGCGAAAGCCGGTGGGAACCTGGAGGCGCACCCGGGTCCCCTGTCCCAACTGGCTGTCCCATTCAAGAGTGGCACCCAGCATCTCGGCGCGTTCCTGCATCACGGCCATGCCCAGCGTCCGGCGTTCGTGGGCCTTGACCAGCGCCTCTTCTACGTTGAATCCAATCCCATCATCCTCGATGACCACGTTGATGCTATCGCCTTCCAGGTCCAGGTGCACTTTGGCATTGGTGGCGTGCCCACCCTGATTGGCGTTGGTCAGGGCCTCCTGGATGATGCGAAACAGGGCCACTTCGGCGTGCGGCACCAAGCGCCGTTCTCGTCCCATCACCTGCAAGTCTACCTGGATGCCGCTGTTGTCCTGGAACGTCTGGATATAGCGTCGGACGGTGGGCAGCAACCCCAGGTCGTCCAGGATCATGGGGCGCAGGTCAAAAATGAAGCCCTTGGTCTGCTGAAAGACCTTGCTGACCATTTTCTTGAGATTGCTCAACTCGACGCGGGCTTGGTCCTGGTCTCGCGAGAACAGGCGCTCGCAAATCTCGGCTTGCAGCACCAGGTTGGTGAGCGACTGGGCCGGGCCATCATGCATCTGGCGGCTGATGCGAAAGCGCTCGTCCTCTTGGGCCTGGATGATCTTGATGATGGCTTGTTGCGGTGGAGCGCCCTGCAAAACGGCCAGATCGCCCCCTGCCGCGCCGTCGTCAAACTGCTGCGGCAATTGCCCTGCCACGCCCAACAACCGTCCCAGGTGTTGCGAATAGCGTTCCAAGTTGGTACGCTTGGCCTTGAGTTGCTCCACTTGCTCGCGCATCATGAACAGGCGCATCTGCGATTCCTGGGCCGTGGCATAGATGTTGCGGATATCCTCGCGCGTATAGGTGTCGATGCTCATTTCCATCTCGCGCAGCTTTTTGACCATCTGGGTATTGCGCTGCGCCATTTTGTCAGATTCGGCGATGGTTTGACGCAGCAACACGGTCAACTCGCTAACCTCGCGCTGGAGCTGCTCGTACTCGGCCTGGCTGTCTTGGATGATTTCTCGCAATTGTGACAGGACGCTCGACGTGTTCGTCATCATACCTCCACTATCGGGGGCGCGATAGCTACCAGGCGCGCTCGCTTGGCGGCGCGCCAATCTCGATGTCTTTCATCTTGACCCAGCCCTGCCGCAAGGCATAGATGGCGGCCTGGGTGCGGTCGTTGACGTTCAGTTTGCGCAAAATGGACGAGATGTGGTTCTTGACCGTCTGGTCGCTGATGCTCAGGGTGCGGGCGATCTCTTTGTTGCTATCGCCGTGGGCGATGCGCGTGAGCACTTCCATCTCGCGCGGTGACAGGGGGGCGAAAAAGGGCTGGATGGTGTGGTCCACGGTGCTCAGGTCGCTGAACTCTTTGAGCACTCGCGAGGCCAGTAGCGGCTTGGACAGCAAGGCATTGTCGATGATATATTCGCCGCGCGCCACCCGGCGAATGGCCTGCGCCAGCTCGCGCGGCTGAATGCCCTTGGAGTAATAGGCCGCGGCCCCGGCCCGAATCGCCTGGAACAACTGCTCTTCGTCATCATATGCTGTGAGAATGATCACCCCAATACGTGGTTGATTGAGCTTGAGTCGCCGCGTGGCTTCGAGGCCGTTCGGGTCTGGGATGTTGACGTCCATCAACACGACATCGGGCAGCAGGTCCTCGGCCATTTGCAGGGCTTCGAGACCGTCTACCGCTTCTCCCACAATCTCGATGTCCTCTTCCAGCTCCATCGCCCAGTGTATCCCTTGGCGGAACAGGCGATGATCATCCACAACAAGGACGTTTATCTTGTCTCTGGGGCTTGGTCTTTTTTCTGTCATGGCCGGCCCTCCCGTACCTTTTCTATCACAAGTATACCACAGAGCACTGGCAATGCACAAGGGCGCCAGTGCGCGTGCGCTAATGCGCGTGCGCTAGTTTTGTCGCCGAGCGCTCCAGACCCAACCGGCCAGCACTACCACCATGCTGCATAGCGTGAGCGCCGCGCCGGTCAACTCGGCTGGCCCATCACGATAGGCCAGTTCCACGGAATAATCGGCCCCGGCCGGCACGGTCAGGTGCATCAGGCCCAGCGCATCGGCCGTTATGGTCGTGGGTTGGCCTTGGGCCGTGGCCTGCCATAGCGGGTAGGCCGTGATCTTGACGCCCAACTGCGCCCCGGCCTCGGCCCGGTCCACCCGGATCACCAACCGCGTGCCGGTGCGTTCCAGTACCTGGGCCGACAGTTGCGCCGGATCATAGCTCAGCACCGCCGGGCTATAATCCACCACGCGATAGAGAAAGAATTTGCCATTGTTCCAGTAGCTCTGGAACAGCGGCGAGCGGTCCAGGAATCCCCTGGCATTCACGTCGTCGTCGGCGCACAGGATGGTCGTCACGTATAGCCGGCGGCACATCTCGTGCAGCCAGGCGTCGTCCATCTGGTCCCACGAATGCCCAAAGAGGCGCTGGTCATCCAGCAGGTGGGTCAGCTCGCGCATCACCGCCGGGCGTTCCTCGCCGTACCAGTACGTCAAGGCCGTGGGCGTCCAGTGGTGGAACGTGCCGCCGATGGTCTCGCGGCCGGTCCACACCGGGATGGTGGTCATCAGGTATGACGGCCAATCCTCGACCCCGCCAGGGGCCTCGTCGTGAAAATGCACCTGGGATGACGTGACCAGCACCCGGCCGTCCGGCTCGCGCTGCAACTCGGTCCACAATTCTGGCAGGCGATACTGTTCGTTGGCCTGACTCAGGAACCGGGGCTGGGAGCCAGCGCGGAACTGGGCCAGGCCGGTCCATAACGAAATCGCCATGACGAACACCAGTGCCAGGAGCGCGATGCGTGAAACGTAGAAGGTCAAATGTGAAGCGCGAGGCCCGCGATCTGCAATCTGTACCAGACTCCCTAGGCCTATCGCTGCCAGGAGTAGGATCGCAAAGTATACCTCGTCGATAAAGCGGATGGGGTCCAGCGTGTAAAAGCCCAACTGGTCGATGAGCACGACATAGCAAAAGATGATAAACGCCACCAGCATCACCGGCAGGGCGATGAGGGCGACGACCAGGGCGCGCGGGCGGCCGGGCTGGCGCAAGGCCAGCAACGACGTGAGCGCCAGGACCGCGTACAGCGGAAACTGCCCGGCCTGGAGCCAGTACAGAAACCCGTCGATGTTGGCCCGGAGCGACGGCGTGGCAAAGCTGTTGTGGGCCATCAGTGGCAGGAACCACCAGGCCGTGAGGCCCAGCGTCACCAGGACCGGCAACCCCAGGCCTACGAGCGCCCGGCGCGCCCATTCGCTGGCGGGCACCGACCGCACGCGCATCAGCCAGTAGACCAGCACGGCCAGCCACGGCGCCACCACATGGAACGGGTGCAGCAAAAAGATGGCGCCGAGCACCACGCCGCAGGCCAGGCCCCACGCGAGCCGTCGCTGGTCTGCCTCCAGCGCCATGATGCCGCACATCACCGCTATCGGAAACAGGGCAAACGCCAGCCGGTCGCCCTGCATGCCCCACCATCACGCCTTCCACGCCGCCCCATAGCTCCGGGAAGGTGAGGGCGATGGCGCCGGCCAGCACGGCTCCGGCCCGGCCAAACCCGGCCCACCGCACAAAGGCATACGCTGTGACCGCCGGCAGCAGGTAAGCCACCACCATCGTGAGCTGGTACGCGGCGACGGTGGAAAGCAAGCCTAGGCTCAGCGCCTTGATCAGCAGTCCCAGGATCACCGCGCCGGGGGGATAGAACTGTAATTCCGGCGAGCCGGCGTACCAGAACGGCACCCAGCCGACGAGCCGCCCCTGCTCGGGCAGCGTGTAATCCGCCGCGAACCAGAGCCGGGCGAATTGGCCGGGGTTATCGGCATAGATGTACAGGTCGTCGCCCAGCAAAAAGCCCACGGCGAGCAGTCCCACCAGCAACAGCCCCGCCAGTAGGAGTGCGTCCGGCCCCCACTTGGGCAGCCAGCCGCTCCCTGTCCCCCGCTCTTTGCTTCCCGCTTGCCGCTTCACGCCCTTACAACTCGCGTTCTACGATATAGTGCGCCAGATCGGCCAACCGGCACGAATAGCCCCACTCGTTATCGTACCAGCTCATGACCTTGGCCATGCTGCCCGGCTTGGATTTGCCGTTGCCGCCCGCATCCATGATGAATGTGCTTTGCGCGTCGATGATGGACGAGTAGGCGTTCCCCCGAAAGTCCGAGCTGACCAGCAGGTCATCCGAGACCGCCAGGATGCCGCGCAGTTCGCCCCGGGCAGCCTGGCGAAATGCCTCGTTGATCTCGTCTGTGGTGGCCATTTTCTCTAGATCCACCACCAGGTCCACGATAGAGACGGTGGGGGTGGGCACGCGCAGCGACACGCCGTCAAACTTGCCGGCCAACTCGGGCAGCACCAGGGCCACAGCCCGCGCTGCGCCGGTGGTGGTGGGGATGATGTTCTGCGCAGCGGCCCGGGCCCGGCGCGGGTCCTTGTGCGCCAGGTCCAGAATGCGCTGGTCGTTGGTGTAGGCGTGGACCGTGGTCATCAGCCCGCGCACGATGCCGAACCGTTCCAGGAGCACCTTGGCCAGGGGTGCCAGGCAGTTGGTGGTACACGAGGCGTTGGAGATGATATGGTGCTTGTCCGGGTCGTACTGCTCGTGGTTCACGCCCATGACGATGGTCATGTCCTCACCTTTGGCCGGGGCCGTGATGATGACCTTTTTGGCACCATTGTTCAGATGCATGGTGGCCTGGGCCGCGTTGCGAAAGATGCCGGTGGACTCGAACACGATGCGCACGCCCAATTCGCCCCAGGGCAGCCGGGCCGGGTCTCGTTCCGACAGCGCCGCCACCGGCACGTCGTCCACGATGATGGTGCTGCCGTCGACTACTACCGTGCCCGGATAGTTGCCATAGTTGGTATCATACTTGAGCATCCGGGCGTTGGTTTCGGCGTCAAAGAGGTCGTTGATGGCGACCACTTCCAGGCTGTGGCGGTAGCGCTCGCGGATGGCCCGGAACGTCTGCCGGCCAATACGCCCAAAGCCATTGATCCCCACTCGAATCGCCATGTCACCCTCCTACATGTCAAACAGGCGGTAGTGAAAGTTGGAGAACGATTCATAGTCAGCCTTGAGCGCCTGGTAGAGCCGGGCGTTCTCCAGGGCCAGACCGCCCAGGTTGGCGATAGCTGTAAGGAACTCGACCTCCTCTTCGCTGAACTGGCGCGATTCGGTGGTATAGACGCGCATCACGCCAATGATCCGCTCGCGGGCCAGCAGCGGCACCACCAGCATGGAGCCAATGCCCTCGGCGCGAATCTTGGCCGGGTACTGGAACCGGTCGTCCGTCTGGGCATCCTCGATGATGACCGGTTTGCCTTCCAGCACGTGCTGGTCGATGGTGCTCTTGGCTACCTCGATGGGGCCTTTGCGCAAATAGCCGTCGCTCAGGCCAAACGTCGCGCTCATGAACAGCCGCGTGCCGTCCGAGCTGAGCAGGCGAATGGCACACGCCTTGGCGCGCATGGCCTGGGCCGTCTCGGCGACGATGGCGTTCAGCACCTCGTCAGTGTCCAGGCTAGAGTTGATGAGCCGGGCAACCTGGTACAATGTGCGATAGAGATGATGTTCGTGTTCGGTCATGGTTATCTCTTGTACCTCCATAATCTACAATTTGCTATTTGCAACCTGCAATCTGCTCACTCCCACTCGATGGTGGCCGGGGGTTTGGACGAGATGTCATAGACCACGCGGTTCACGCCCGGCACGTCGCCCACGATGCGCGCCGAGATGCGCGCCAGCAAATCATGGGGCAGGCGCGCCCAGTCGGCCGTCATGAAATCCTCCGATGTGACTACGCGCACTGCCACCACGTTGGCATACGTGCGCCCGTCACCCATGACGCCCACGCTGCGCACCGGCAGCAGCACGGCGAACGCCTGGGCCGTGCGCCGATACCACCCGGCCGCGCGCAACTCTTCCAGCACGATGGCGTCGGCGGCCTGGAGTGTGGTGACGCTGTTTGGCACCACCGGCCCCAGGATGCGCACCGCCAGGCCCGGCCCGGGGAACGGGTGCCGCCAGACCAGGTCTTCCGGCAGGCCCAACTCTGGTCAATCATAGTCAGCAGCAACTTGCTTGGTTCCTGCGTAAGCGATAATAGCCTCGCAGACAATTTCCGATTTGCTGTGGCCAAGGTTCTCTTCAAGGCGCATCAGGCTAGCGAGGGCATTAGCCACTTCTTGAGCAATCTCTGACCGAACAGAGATGTTGAGTTGGGCCTGACCACTGGGCCTGATGTTCAGAATCCGGCTTATTTCAACCATGAGCAGCTTCTCCTCCACATTGGATTCTACCTAATAGTCTGATAATTGTCAACAACAAGATGTTGACGAACTCTAGATATTAGTGTATACTAGAGATGGAACTCTTGTACTACATGAACCCAGAAGGAGGGAAACAACGATGACTCTAACGACGGATGAGCATCGGATCGTTATCACTTATCACGTCGGCCCAGAGTCAGAGACACCGGCAACATGCATCAGTGGCGGCCGTAGGATGCAACACTCTAGGAGTGGAAGATGCCCAAACGAATTGATATTCCCAAGGAACAGTTGGAACGACTGTACTACGATGAACGCCTGACGCAACAAGAAGTAGCAGAAAAACTTGGTTGCAGTGAGAAGGTCATCCGCACCAGAATGCGAGAATACCACATCGCGCGGCGGCGTGTTGGTGACTATTACCGAATCGAGATTTCCCCGGAGATGTTAGAACATCTATACCATGAGGAGAGGCTGTCCCAGAAAGAAATCGCCAAACGATTCGGCTGTAGTCGTCGAACAATCGGCGACAAAATGGCGAAACACAGGATTTCAGCGCGTCCCACCAGCGTCTCCACATGTTTAATCCCACAGGATGTTCTCAGACAATGGTCCCCGCAATTAGCCTACGTTGTTGGTCTGATCGCCGCAGATGGCTGTCTATCCAGTCGAAATCCCAGCTTGGTCAGTTTTACTTCGAAGGATTCTGAACTGGTTCAAACCTACCAACTCTGTTTGCATGTAGCCGCACCAGTCTACCGGGGTGTCCGGTCGTATGAGGTTCGCATCTCTGATTTGGCTTATCGCGCGTTCTTGGAAGGCATTGGTCTGATGCCTGTCAAAAGCAGAACCCTTGGGCCCCTGGAGATCCCTGACGAGTTCTTCCGGGACTTTCTCAGGGGATACGTTGATGGCGATGGATGCATATCTTCTGCACTGGTAGTCATCATCGGTTCTGCAAGTTCGTCAGTCATTGAATGGCTGCAACAAACGGTAGAGCGACTGGCAGGCATCAAAGGGCATCTATACTTCTACTCACCCAAGAGATTCTACTCGCTTTCTTATTGCAAGAGCAAAGCACTTCACTTGCTTCCCTGGTTGTACTACTCCCCGGATCTACCTTGCCTATCACGGAAACGGGCAATCTGGGATGCTTTTCTACCAGTGGAATGCGCTCTCGATTTAAAGCCACTCGATAGTCGCGGGTGGTTTTGTGGACAAGTCATAGACCACACGGGTGATGTCGGTCACTTCGTTGAGAATGCGTGAACTGACTCTGGTCAACAGTTCGTAGGGAAGCAGCGCTGGCGAAGCAGTCATAAAATCGTCTGTCTCGACAGCACGTAATACGATTGTCTGTCCAAACTTGTGGGCATCTCCAGCAACCCCCGTTGAGCGAGCCTCCGGCAATAATACGGCGAATGCTTGTGCAACCCGGCTGTACCACCCGGCCTCTTCAAGCTCCTGAAGGAAGATCGCATCAGTCTTGCGCAGTGTTTCCAGTCGTTCCCATGTGCTCTCGCCTAATATGCGGATCGCCAAACCTGGTCCGGGGAAGGGGTGACGCCACAGCAATTTGTGGGGCAGTCCCAACACCCTACCAACCTGTCGGACCTCGTCTTTGAAGAGACTTCTGAGCGGTTCAATCAGTTTGAATGACATGTCAGGTGGCAACCCACTGACGTTGTGATGATGCTTGATGACAGCGGCTCCTCCTCGCTCAGTGGCATCGCTCTCGATGACGTCCGGGTAGAGCGTGCCCTGGGCCAGGAACGCTAGGTGCGCATCGGCAGTCCGCAGCCTGCGCGCCTCCTCCTCGAACACGCGCACAAACGTCTCGCCGATGATGCGCCGCTTGGCCTCCGGGTCCTCCACGCCGGCCAGGGCCGTCAGGAAGCGCTCGCGAGCATCCACCGCCATGACCTCGGCCGGGAGGTGCCGGTTTAGGACCGCCAGCACCTGCTGGGCCTCGTCCCGGCGCAGCAGGCCGTGGTCCACAAACACGCACACGAGCCGGTCGCCCACGGCCTGGCCCACCAGCAGTGCCATCACCGCCGAATCCACGCCGCCCGAGACGGCGCAGAGCACGTGGGCTTCGCCCACGTGGGCCCGGATGCGCGCCACCGCCTCCCGGACGAACGAGCCGGGCGTCCACGTGTCATGCAGCCCGCACACGCGATGGAGCCAGTTCGCCAGGATGTCCGGCCCGCGCGGCGTGTGCGTCACCTCCGGGTGGAACTGGAGGCCGTACAGCCCGCGTGACACATCGGCTATCGCCGCCACCGGGGCGTCGGCGGTGCGGGCCACGGCGGCAAAGCCTGGCGGCAATGCCTCCACCCGGTCCCCATGGCTCATCCACACGTCCAGCGCGGGCGGCAGGCCGGCGAAAAGGGGGCAATCCGGGTCCAGCACCTCGGCCTGGGCCGGGCCATACTCGCGCTCCCGGGCCGGGGCCACGCGCCCGTCCAGGGTGTGGATCAAGAGCTGCATCCCGTAGCAGATGCCCAGGACCGGCAGCCCGCTGCCCAGCACATAGGCCGGGAGCGTGGGCGCGCCGGGGTCATAGACGCTGGCCGGGCCGCCGGACAGGATGAACCCGCGCGGCTCCAGGGCCAGCACGCGGTCCGGCGGCGCATCCCAGCGGAACATCTCGCAGTAGACGTGCGCCTCGCGCACGCGCCGGGCGATGAGCTGCGAGTATTGTGAGCCAAAGTCCAGGATGGCGATGGCCTCGCGGGGTTGGTCGGTCATCGGCTCTCCTCTACTGTGCCAGGCTATTTCTCTTGGGCCACTTTTAACCGGCACCAGGCATACAGGGCGTCATAGACCTCGAACTGGTGCGCCAGGTTCTCCAGGTCATCAGGGAAACGCAGGCTATAGCCCACGGCGATGGCCTCCAGGCCGGTCGCCACCGGGTCTGCATTGCAGTCGTCTGTATCTGCCCCGTGGACGATCCTTGCCAGCCGCAGCAGGGCCTTGTCCGTCAGGCCATAGTGTTCGATGATGGTCTCGAACGAGCATTTGCCGTCGTGATGGCCCAGCGCTACCCCCGGCGAGTCAAAGGGGATGGCCCCGGTCTCCGTCGCCACCCTGTCCACCTGGCTCCGGGGCACGAACAGAAACTCGGCGTCCGAGTCCACGAACCGATTGATCAACCACGGGCAGGCCACCCGATCCACGTGCACGTGCGAACGTGTTACCCACTTCATGTCACTGCTCCTTGGTCTATTCTACCCAAATCCTTGCCGAACAACCCAAAGTATATCGTCCCCAGCAGACCAAAGCCAGCCGCCACCAGCAGGTTAGTCGTCGGCGAGGCAACAGACGAGATCCACGGCATCAGGTTCTGCCCGACGCCCAGCATATCAACCAGCTTGCCCGTCGTCGAGGCGTCCCACAGGAACGCGCCACCGAACGCTGCCACCGACACCACCACGTCCCGCAGCAGATAGTACGTCCCGAACGCGCTGGCCTTGCGGCCCTCCGGGGCCAGGTCCATGATCAACGCCTTGCGCGTCGGCTCGCCGAACTCTTTTAGCCCTCGGATGACAAAGGCCAGCGCCATCATCCAGAACGAACGTGAGATGAGTAACACCAGCGGAAACAGCGTAAAGAATCCAAAGGTGATGAGGACGAACGGCTTCTTGGTGCTCCGGTCGGCCAGATAGGCCACCGGGATATAGACCAGCACCGCCGTCGCCATCTCGATGGTGGTCAGCACGCCGAACTCGAATGGGGTGATGCCATTGAGCGTCACGCACCAGACTACCACAAAGGCGTAGGGGATCTGCTCGCAGAAGCGGATCAGGATGTCCGAGACCAGCAGGTTGCGCAGTGGCGCGTCGATCAGGGACAGGGCGCGCAGCAGGTTGCCTTCCGCCGGTTTGCGCTCCTGGTCATCCTGGATCCAAATCTGCTGCACCACCAGCGATACGCCGGCCAGGACCAGGGCCGCCACGAATGCCAGCCGCACGCCCATCTGCTCCCCGAAATAACCGATGAGCAGACCGCCCAACAGTGGCCCCAGGGCCATCGGGATGCGTCGGACCAGCGAGTGGACCGAGACGCCCATCGTGCGCTTGGTCCGAGGCAGGACGCTGGAGACCAGGCTCATCGTCGCCGGCAGCGAGATGGCCGTCCACGACAGGAAAAAGACTGCGCCGACGATGACCGCCGGCCAAGTCGGCACCAGGATGACGATGGCGTATCCGAACATCGCCAGCAGATTGAACAGGATCAGCGCGCGCTTGTAGCCCAGTCGGTCACTGGCGTAGCCGCCGGGGAACGAGTAGAGCGCGCCGAGCAAGTTATCCATCCCGTTCAGCAGCCCGATAGAGAGCGCGCCCCCGCCGAGCGCCATCAAGTACAGTGGCAGGAATCGCTCGGCCATCTTTTCGCCCAGGCCCACCAGGATCACCATGGCAAGCAGGGCCAGGATGCTTTTCTCGAGTCCCAGGAAATCAACGACCCGCCGCAGCCGGCCTTTCCGTGCGGGATCGGGGCTGGCAGCGCGGCCGGAAGGCCTAGGCTCGCCGGTCACGCGTTCTCCTCGTCAGCAAACACAAAGTGCCCATCCTGCATGGACGCAATCGTCACCACGGCTTCTACCGGCACGCCCAGGGCTTCCAACTCTTGCCGGCCGCCCTCGAATGCCTTTTCGACCACGGCGCCAATGCCCACCAGCTCGGCCCGGGAGATGAACACCAGGTTCGCCAGCGAGCCAATGGTGCTGCCGGACGCCAAAAAGTCGTCGATGATGAGCACCCGGTCCCCCGGTCCCATGAACTCGGGCGAGACCATCAGGTCCACGGTGCCGCCCTTGGTGTGCGACGGGGCCTGGGCCACAAAAACGGCCGGTGGCATAGTGATGGGCCGGGTCTTGCGGGCATAGACCACCGGCACGCCCAGGGCCAGGGCCGTGGTGAGGGCCGGCGCGATGCCTGAAATCTCGGCGGTGAGCACCTTGGTCACGGCCTGGCGACGGAACCGCCGGGCCAGGTCCTGTCCTACGCGCACCATGAGGTCCGGGTCCACCTGGTGGTTGATAAAGCCGTCCACCTTGAGGATACCCCGGCCCAGGTCCTTGCCTTCACGTCGGATGCGTTCCTTGAGTTCGTCCATGTTCCTCCCCGTTTCATCAGGCGGGAAACGTAGAGCGTGGAACGGAAACCGCAGAGATATGCGTCCGCCGTTCCACGCTTGCTGCTATTCGCTCTCCAATTTCTTCCGTCCAAAGACAAGGTCCAGCACCCAGCCGGCCGCGCCCCACAGAATGACTGCGAGCAAGGCCAACAGCGCCCAGACCATCGTGGATGTCAGGCGCAACCCGGCTTGCATCTGCAACAAGTTGCTCAACTGGCTGCTCAGCGCCAGGGCCAGGGCGCCCAGGAGCGCCCCCAGCAGCCGAGTAGACCCCTTCCATAGCGGCACCCCGCCGACGACCGCCGCGGCGATAGCCACTGTGGTCAGATCGCTATAGCTGGCCGGCAGAGCCGTGCGGTACAGGTTCAACAGGGCCACGCCGGCCCCGGCCGCCAGCAGGCCGCTGATCGCGTATGCGCCTACCTTGTAGAGGCCCAGGGGCAGATTGCCGGGCCGGCCTTCGGCCTCTGATCGGGCGTTCAGGCTGGTCAGCTTGCCCAGCGATGTGAACCGGCCCAGCAGCAACAGGGCCAGCACGCCCAGGCCATAGACCAGCAGGTTGATCACCAGCAGTAGGGCCAGCGATCCTTCAAAGGCCGGGCTGCGCAGCGACATGCCCCGGGTGTCGGCGAGCACATAGCTCAGGCCCAGGGTCAGCGCCCACATGATCGGCGTGATGATGTAGAATGGCAGGCGTAGCCCGGCGATCAGTACGCCGTTGATTAGCCCGATGAGCAGGCCCAGGCCCAGCGCCACCACCAGCGCAATCACCGCCGGCACATCGTTGTTGACTACCAGACCAGCCATCACGATGGCGGCCAGCGACGCCACGCCACCTACGGACAAGTCAACCTCGCCAGCCGCCAGCGTCAGTCCCACGCCGCCGGCTACCAGCGCGTAGATCAGAGCCTGCTCCACCAGACGGCTCAGAAGCCGCGAATCGGTCAAGTACTTGCTATTTTGGCTTGCCACCAGGGCCGCCAGGATCACCAGGATCAAGATGATCACCACCAATGAGACGCCGATGCGCACCAGGCGCTCTGGAAACCCGTATCCGTTGTTCATTGCTAACCTCCTAGTTTGTTGATAAGACCTCGGTCATAAAAAAGGGACGCAGATTCACGCCGGTTACGCAGATCGGGAGAATCGGCGTGTGGCAGTGTTGGTCTGCGTCCCAGGTCGTGTCCGACTGGCTATCGCGCCTGAAGACGGGCCGCCTCCAGCACGTTGATCGCGAGCATCACGTTGGTCATGGGGCCGGTGCCGCCGGGGACCGGCGTGATCAGGCCGGCCACCTCTTTGACAGCCTCGTAATCCACGTCACCACACATGCTGCCGTCCACAAAGTTCACGCCAAAGTCGATGACGGCCGCGCCGGGCTTGACCATGTCGGCCGTGATGATGTTCGCCCGGCCCACGGCGGCGCACAGGATGTCGGCCTGGCGGCACACACCGGCCAGGTCCGGCGTCCGCGAGTGGGCCACGATGACGGTGGCGTTCTCGCGCATGAGCAGCAGGGCCATGGGTTTGCCAACGATGGTGCTGCGGCCCACCACCACGGCCATCTTGCCACTGATCGCCACATCGTTGCGTTTTAGCATCTCCAGGCCACCGGCCGGGGTGGCCGGCACAAAGAACGGGGCTACGCCGGCTGGCCGACCCACCGGCGCCGCCTGCGCCAGCCGGCCGGTGTTCACCGGGTGCACGCCGTCCACGTCCTTGTCCGGCGAGAGCACTGCCTTGACCGCCGCCTCGTCGATGCCCTTGGGCAGCGGCTCCTGCACCATGATGCCGTGGATGGCCGGGTCGGCGTTGAGTTGCTGCACCAGCGCCACAATCTCGGCCTGGGTGGCCGTTTCCGGCAGGGTGTGCAGGCTGGCGGTCATACCGCGCTTTTCGAACGTCTTGAGGATCTGCCCGGCATAGCTCACCGAGGCCGGGTCTTCGCCGGCTCGCATCACGGCGATGGCCGGGGCATAGCCATGTTGGGATGTAAACTCGGCCACGGCCGCGTCGATCTCGCCGCGCAGGGTGGCGGACAGGGCCTTGCCGTCCAGGATGGTTGCAGTCATGGTTCCTCCTTGGGAGATGGGTTATAGTTTGCTGGCGACGTAATCATAGACCTCGTCGCGTAGGGCCGGCCTGCCGGCCAGCAAGCGGTCCAATTCCGTGCGCTTGGCGGTCACAAACGCCTCGTCCTTGATCCAGCCCAGGTTGATGAGCACGTTCAGGGCCGCGCTGCGCAGGCCGGCCTCGGCCATGAGCACGGCCACGCCGGCGTCGCTGACCGCGTTGACGTTGCCCTTTTCCGCGGCCGGCTGGCACAGGTCCATCACGGCCGCGCAGGCCCGGGCCACGCGCAAGGGCACCTCGGTGGCATTCTTGAGGGCCACATCCATCTCGGCGTCACGGTGCGCCTTTTGCTCGTCTGTGTCCCGGGGTAGCTTCATCGCCTGAGAGACGGCCGTATAGGCTGCCACGTCGGCTTCCAGGAGATCCACCAGCCCTCGGCGCAGGTCTTCGCTTTGGGCCAGCAGGTCTTCGATCTCGGACTGCACGTCGGCATACTTTTTCTTGCCCAGGGTGAGATTGCAGACCATGCTCACCAGGGCCGCCCCCAGCGCGCCGCTCAGGGCGGCCACGCTGCCCCCTCCCGGGGCTGGAGATTTGGACGCCAGTTCGTCCAGGAATTGGGTTACCGGTTTGTCGACTAGTGCCACATTGCACCTCCATTAAAGATATTTACGCAACCCGTTTGGCGTATGATAGCTGGTTTAGGTTTGTTCCAGATGTTGTTTGAGCCGGGCCAAGCCTTGCTCCATGCGGTCTGCGATCCGGTCCGGTGGGAGCAGTGCCTGGACCATGATGCCCACCAGTCCGGGGGGCGGCTCGTACCACAGTTGCGTGGTCAACCGGGTGCCGGCCGGCGGTTGCTCCTCGAACAACAGGCGAATGCGTATGGGTATGGGCGTCCCCGGGACGCTCTCGATGGTTACCTGCTGGGGCGCGTTGTATTCTGTGCAGCACAATTCGACCCCGAGGGCTGGGTTGTCCGTCGCGACCGCAACACGAAACGTCGAGCCCAGGCCCAGGGGGCCGGGAGAGGTCTTGGTGATCGAGGTGACCAGATTGCCGTATTCCGCGTCTCCTTGTAACAGTGAAGCAATCAAGTCATCAGCCTGCGCAAACAGGCTGTCTGTCGTGGTTGACACGACCACACTGTCTGTGATCTCGGGCACGCCTATGCTCCTCCGTGATACCTAATCTGGACAAAGCCGCTTCGCTACCAAGCCAGAATCAACCAACTTTACTCTTATTTTTGCTCACCGGCCAAGAATTTCATTGGCTAGGCCTAGTCCAAATAATCCCGCAGTTTTTTGGCCCGGCTGGGATGCCGCAGCTTGCGCAAGGCCTTGGCTTCGATCTGGCGAATGCGCTCGCGAGTCACGCCAAACTTGCGTCCCACCTCTTCCAGAGTATGCGTGCGCTCGTTACGCAATCCAAAACGCAGTTGCAGGATTCGGCTCTCGCGGGGATTCAGGGTGTCCAAGATGGCCGAGATTTGCTCCTTGAGCAACTGGTCAGAGGCGGCCTCGGCCGGAACCGGCAGTTGTTGGTCCTCGATAAAGTCGCCCAGCGAGCTATCGCCCTCTTCGCCCACGGGCATTTCGAGCGATAGCGGCTGTTGGGCGATTTTGAGGATATTGGCCACCTGGCTGGGCGATAGTTCCAGTTCCACGGCAATGTCTTCGATCGAAGGTTCCCGGCCCAGCTCTTGTGCCAGCCGCCGGGAGGTGCGGATCAGCTTGTTGATGCGCTCTACCATGTGCACTGGGATGCGAATGGTGCGCGCCTGGTCCGCAATCGACCGGGTGATGGCCTGCCGGATCCACCAGGTGGCATAGGTGGAAAACTTGTAGCCGCGCGTATAGTCAAACTTTTGCACGGCGCGAATGAGGCCGATATTGCCCTCTTGGATGAGGTCCAAAAAGCTCACGCCGCGTCCCACATACTTTTTCGCGATACTGACCACCAGGCGAAAGTTGGCCTCGATGAGCTTTTGCCGGGCCACCAAATCACCAGCTTCGATGCGTTTGGCCAGATCGATCTCTTCCTCGGCTGTCAGTAGCGGGATGCGACTGATCTCGTGCAGGTATAGGCTGATGGGATTGTCAATGTCCACCGGGTTATCTTCTGGCTCCTCTGGCAACTCGGGCTCGACGAAAGGAGACGGCGGCGCCTCATCTGGCGAGAGAATCTCGAGCCCGGCATCATGTATGGCCATGTACACGTCTTCAAGCGCGTCCAGGTGCTTTTCGAGTTCCGGATAGAACTCGAGCACATCGTCTGTGGAGACATAGCCCTGTTCTTTGCCCCGTGCGACCAGCAAATTGATGGCCTGGTGCAGGTAGGCTTTGTCCTGATCGTTTCCATTGTCCCTTGACATACGAATCTTACCATCCTCAGACACGTTAATCGCGTGGTGGTGGAGCACCACAACTCAGGTGCCCCTCTGGGCAGGGACCGCGCCAGCAAGCTGGTCCTGCATCGTCAAACAACACCGGGGCCACGGCCAGAACCGCTCGCCGCATGGCGTGGGCCAGACCGCGGATCTCCCATTGGGCCCGATTGCAGCAGCGCACGGTCAGGAAATGCCGCAACTCGCGGGCGTTCATGCTCACCACCAGGTTGGTGGCCGTGGCATTTGGCAGCACATAGCGTGCGTCTTCGCCGGCGACGCCGGCCTGCTGCAGGTCCACATACAATTCGTGTGCGGCGGCCATTGCCGTCTCATAGCGGGTCAGCAGGCTCGGGTCTCCGGCGATGGCCGGGGGTGTCACGTACTCGATCCGCTCGTATGACACATAACGCTGGCTCTGCTGGCTATAACTGGCGAGCCGGTGCCGCACAAGCTGGTGACTGGTCACGCGCGAAATGCCGCCGATGGCGAACGTAAAGCTGGCATGCTCCAATACCGAATGATGCCCTGACCGGATCACCTGGCGCAATAGCCGCTCTATCTGCGCCGCTGACAGTTGCTCCAGCAACTGGATGGCATCTATCGGCGCGTAACACAGGCGCGCTGCCGCAGCAACGGTGCGTTCTGGTTCCGGAGTATATTGAATCAGTTGCACCTGCACGTGGCGCGCACCTACCTCTCGGCACATTGACCGGCCCTGGTACGGATCAGCAAGGGTCCTGTCAGCACCTCAACATATCCATTATAGCATACTTGGGCAAGGGACGGCAAGAGTGTAATGGGACCAGTTTTGCGTTTCGTGCCGATTTCAGTCGCACTCACCCCTTGTCGCCAGATGGTGAATGCGCTATAATGAACGCAGAGGTGAATGCACCGCTGCTGCTAGAAAGGAGATGGTCATGGACCTGTCAGATTTCCCTCGACCGCCGGCCGACAATGGCCGGGGCATCCATTGGTCGCCCGGGATTGCCAACCAGGTGGGCGACAATGTCATCCGCGACCACTGGCTGCCCGAACTGGAGGCTCTGGGCGTGAAATGGCTCAAGTTCATCAGCACCGGCGGCGGGGGCCTGGCCGAACTGCTGCTGGCCCGCGGTATCATGCCGGTGGTGCGGCTGGGCGGCCGCAAGTCCTTTCCCGGTCCCCTCGATGACCCGCGCCACGGCGGTGCCTATGTGACCGAATTACAGAAATACGTGGCCCAGGGCGTGCGCTACTTTGAGGTCTGCAACGAGCCCAACCTCCCCACCGAGTGGGTCTCGGGCGTGCTGCCTCCTGACGACGAGCTGGTGGGCACGGTGATGGCGGCTTGGGTCCGCAGCGCCGAGGTCGTCATGGGCGCAGGCGGCCTGCCGGCGTTCCCGGCCCTGGCTCCCGGCGGCGTCTTTGACGACGTGCGCTTTTTCCGGCAGGCCTGTCAGTGGCTGGTCGACCACGGGCACATCAACCTCATGCGCCAGGGCGTGTGGATCGCCATCCACAACTATTCGCTCCATCGCCCGTGGGATTATCCCGAAGACGATGTGAACCAGTGGGGCACGCCGGTCACGTCCCAGGAATACGGCCAGCATCGCTGGTGGAACAACCAGCGATGGGATCAGGTGAACGAACTGCGAGCCACACACACCAACCTGGGCCACACCATCATGGACGATTCCAACGGCTTTCAAAAGTTCGAGCAATTCCAGCGCATCTGGGCCGACCACTTGGGGTTTACCGTGCCCATCCTCTCTACCGAAAGCGGCTATACCATCACCCAGCCCGGTGAAGGCTTTGGCGACCACCGGTACCCCCAGATCGATTTTGCGCTGCACGCCCGCTATACCGTCCGCCAGTACGAATACCTGATGCGCGAGGCCCCGGCCTATTACTTTTGCACCGCCGACTGGATCATTGCCAATGCATTGCTGGGCAACCCCGATGCCCAATGGGAATCGCAGGCCTGGTATACCAACTATTACGCCGGCCAGGGCGTGAAACATCACCTGCCCACGGTCGATGCCGTCAAGGCCATGCCCAACGAGCCGCGTCTGCCGGCCAGTGGCCCGGCCGAGGTCAGCGTGATCCAGGGCGCTGTTGCCAATGCCGCCGGCATTTGCGTTACCTTGTGCGGCGACCAGACCACTCAGGAGCAGCACGCCAACGAGGGCGGCCGGTTCGAGTTCCGACGGCTGCCGGCCAGCACCTACGAGCTGGATGTGGACCGGCTGGGCACCGTGGCCCAGGATCTGGCGACAGACGGGCGCAATCGCATCCTGGTGCCCACCATCCAGGGCATCGACCTGCCGGCCTGGGTGGCGCTGCTGGTATCCAGCACCTCTGGCCCGGTGGTGGTGGGCGGCATGAGTTCGTCCATTGTGGTGCGTGTGCTCAAGCTGGACCGCGTGGACGTGGCCCTGAGCCTGGGAACCTGGCACATCACCGTCACCACCGGCCCCAAGCTGCCCCTGGGCCTCAACGTGTGCGAGTTTGCCCCACTGCGCGGCGGCACGTACCACATCGCCATCCCCGAGTTGGACATCGCGACGGATGTATTCGTCGACGGGCAGGGTTCGGCCGATCTGGAAATTCGATCCGCTGGTGCGGCGGCGCCGGTTGTCTGGCAGCGCGGGCGCGTGCGCGGTCGCATCCTGGGCGCTCTGGGCCGCGTGCTCGCGCTGGTGGGCGACGACCTGCGCCGCGAAAGTACATTGCTGGCTGATGGCACGTATGACTTTGGCGATCTGCCGGCCGGTCTTTACCGGCTTGAACTGGATGGTCAGGTCGTTGCCCGGGACCTGGAAACCGATGGCCTCGCCGCTATCGATGTGCCGTCCATCACCGTGAGCACCGATACGTGGACCGCCGAGGTCGTGCATAGTACCTCGGGCAGTCAGCCCACCGGCGGTCGCAGCTCGGCCATCCTTTGCGAAGTGGAAGGCCGAGACCAATTGGACGTTGTCATCAGCGTGGGCACGTGGCAGGCCACGGCCCGCACCGGGCAAAAAGGCCCCGACAAGTGCGAGTTTGGGGCGTTGGGCGCCGGCTGGTACACGCTGACCCCGACCAACCTGGGTGTGGCCCTCAACGTCTGGGTAGACGGTATGGGCGCGGCTCACGTGCGGTTTCGCCAGAGTGCAGTCATCCCCGGTCACACCACGCCCACTACGCCCACACTGCCTGCCAAGACGATGCCCGTGTACCTGTTATTGGGTCAACCCCCGGCCAACCCGCGCCTGTTCAAGGCGCTGGTGGGCTATTTGCAGCGCTTTCAGCCGGCCTGGGGCTTTGACCTGGATCAGGCCGAGCATGCCCAGCGGGTTTTTGTGCTGGGCGACGAAGACCAGATCAGCGCCGATCAGGTAAAACAGCTAGAAGCGGCTGGCTGCACGGTGCGCCGAATTCGCGGCCCGGTACTGGTGCTGGCCGAGCTCTTGGAACGGCGCGTGGCCCACAACGAAGCGCTTGACGACTCGGTCTAGTCCATTTACGAGGTAGACGCCATGAACAGTGAATACGTGCGCCTGCTCCAGCAGGCATTTGGCAATATCAATCCCGACACGGCTGCGCAATTGGCCCAGGTGGCCCGCGAGCGCACCTATGACCCGGGCGACGTACTCTTGCGCCAGGGCGACCAGGGCCATGATTTTTACGTCCTCGCCAGCGGCCAGGTAGCCGTGACGCGCCACTTGGCCAGCCCCGACGAGCAAACCCTGGCCCAGCGCGGCCCGGGCGACATCATTGGCGAAATGGCCTTGCTGGATGATGCCCCGCGTCTGGCCTCGATCCATGCTTTGACCCCAGTGCGGGTCCTGGCCTTTGACGAGGCCGCTTTTCAGGCGCTTCTGGCCCACAGCCTGCCCGCTGCCTTGCAGGTGATTCGCCTCATCACCGCGCGTCTGCGTGAGGCCGACTACCAGGTCATTGCCGACCTGGAGCGCAAATACGCCGAGTTGCAGGCGGCCCAGGCGGCTATTATCGAAAAAAAGCGCATGGAGCGCGATCTGGAAATCGCCGCCGAGGTGCAGCAGAGCCTCTTGCCCAAGACGTTTCCCCAGGTGCCCGAATTGTGCTTTGCCGCTCGCAACATCCCGGCTCGCCAGGTGGGCGGTGACTTTTATGATGTGATGCTCCTGAGCCCGGACCACGTGGGCATGGCGGCGGCCGACGTGTCGGACAAGGGCATTCACGCGGCCATCTTTATGGCCGTGACCCGGAGCCTGCTACGGGCGGTGGCCGGCCTGGACCCCAATCCCAGCCAGACCTTGCAGCGCGTCCACGACCTGCTGCTCGAGGTCTCGACCTCGGACATGTTTGTGACCGTGTTCTATGGCGTGTTTCACCGGCCCACACACCGGTTTCGTTATGCTCGGGCCGGCCACGACCAGCCGCTCTGGCACAGCACGCAAGACGGGAGCACACACCTGCTAAAGGGCCGGGGGCGCTTTTTGGGCATGCTGTCGCCCCTTGAATTGGAGGATTACGAGGTCCAACTGGCGCCCGGCGATGTGATCGTCTCGTATAGCGATGGCATTACCGATGCCCACAACCCGGCCGGCGAGCGATTCGGGCTGCCCCGGGTGCAGGCGCTGCTCGAAGCGCATCTCCAGGACGAGGCCGATAGCCTGTGTGATACGATCCTGGACGCTGTGGGCGAGTTTCAGGCCGGCAGCGCCCAGTTCGACGACCAGACCTTGTTGGTGATGCGCGTGAATGACAAGTAAGCCGCTACGACACACAAGAAACCCGTTCGCTAGAACGGGTTTCTTCTAGCTTGCGGCGGGCAACTGCCCACCCTTGCGAGGGTTTGAGCCAATTCGCTGACAAAATCGGTCAGGCGCGGCGGGACTATGCCCAATCGCCAGTGCGTTTGAACCTTCGCAAGGGTAGCCTGAGCAGATACGCGGCGGGTGTATTACCCGCCGTTTGTGTTGGCCTCGGCCGGACCGCGCGCCACAAACCCCTTCATCCGACGCTCCAGTTTGCTGCGCGGCAGCAGGACATAGTGGCTGCACGTCTGACAGACCAGCCCGATGTCGGCCCCCAGGCGAATCACGCGCCACTCGTAGCTGCCGCACGGGTGCGGCTTGCGCAACCGCACCACATCCCCCAGGCGAAATTCTTGCACCATGCGCCGGTTCCTATCGCCCCCAGTGGTCAGACCACGGCCTGTACGATTGCCCACCCGGTCAGGCACATGGTCAGCAGGCAGCCCACGATCAGCGCGCCCACGAGCGCCACCGCTCCCACCAGCACGTAAAAACGCCGCACGGCCGTAATGTCGGCGGCCTCGGACTCGGTCTTGAGGTCTGCCAGTTGGGCCAGCAGGTTGATGCGGACAGATTCGAGCTTGTCGATGGCGGCATAGGTGTCTTGCAGGGCCGGCGCATCGGGCCGGGCCTGGTCCATAATCGGCCCGAGTTCGGCGCTGAGCTTGATGTTCTCATTGGCCAGGGCCGCAATCTCGGCGGTGCGCTCTCGCACGGCGGCACGCAGGTCGGCCAGGTGCGCCTCGTGTTCGCCCAGGACTGCCCCTTTTTGGGCCCGGGACTGGGCCGCCTGCTGCTCCAGATCGGCCAGTTGCTCTTGCAGTGGAGGCCGGGTCGCCTCGTTATCTGCCACGGCCCGGTGCAGGTCGGGCAATTGCGCCTCTAGGCTGGCCTGCGCCTGCTCCAGCCCGGCGATCCGGCTCCGGAACCGGGTACGCCGCTGATCCACGTCCACCACGGTCAGGCGATCCAGTTCGCCCAGCCGGGCTTGCGTCGCCGCCAGGTCCTTTTGCGTCCGTTCCAATTCGTGCTCGGCGGCGTGCAGGCGTTCGTTGGCGACCCGCGAATCTTTTTCCAGCGCCTCGAGTTGGCTGGACAAGGGCTCCCACGCGGCTACGATCTCGTTCAGCCGACCCTGCCACTCGGCTTCTGTGGCCTGACGGGCTTCCGTCTCAGCGTCGATTTGCTGCTCCAGGTCGGCTTTGCGCTGGCGCAGCGTTTCTATTTGCGCGGCTCGCGCCAGCAGTTGGTCCCAGACCTCGGACTCGAGCAGAGCTGGCGCCTCGACCCGGTGTTCCCAGGCTTGATGACCCAGCCGGGTCACCAGCATCGCGATCTCGTGTTCCTTTTGCTGCGCATCTCGCTGCAACTGGAGTACCTGGATGCGGCGCCGCGTTTGACCCATGCCCGCATCGACCGTTTCTCTGATGACTGCCATTGGCTTCCCTCCTGCCCACCTCCCGGGAGGCATCCATGCTTTTTTCCCTGCGTCATCATTATACGCTAACGGGTTGTGATACGTCAAGAGTGCTGCCGCGATTCATCGGTGTGGTCACAGCGTTCAGGCCAACGCCTCCGGTCAGTGCGGATCGATGCGCCAGTCCTTGAAATTCTGCCCGCCCAGGGCCGGATAGTCCCGGTGCAGGTACGGCTTGGTGAGCCAGACCTGGGTGTAGTGGTAGACAGGAGCGACGACGCAGGCTTCCACGCAGAACAGTTGCTCCACTTCACGGTACAAGGCCTGGCGCCGGGCTGGATCCAACTCGCTGGTGGCGTTCTTGAGCACCTGCTTTAACCGTTGCGATGCCGGATCGTCAGGGCTCAACCACAAGGAAAAGAACCTCCGGGAAGGATCTGTCGAGTCTCGTAAAGTCGTACCGATTGCACGTTAACAAATGTCTCAAAAAGTCGTACCGCCCTGGTTGACCCCGGCCCAGAACCTGCTATCCTTGTCTGAGGTGACGAATCTCTGACCAGGAGAGTAGCAATGACCTTGAAAGG
>JAHJIN010000369.1 GCA_018823415.1 Chloroflexota bacterium
CTTGTGGACCACCGATCTGCCCCAGCGCGACATCTATGAACTGGCTATTCGCTACAAAGGCGTGCCCGGCCCCATCAAAAAGGTCGTCAATGATACCGAGCCGCAGTGGCGCGTGGGCGACAAGGCCACCTTCTGGGTCCACTATCACAACCCCGACCGCTACGGCCAGGTGAGCGCCACTCTGCGCTACATCACGCCGCACGCGTGTGCCTGGGTGGAGGATGGTCAGCGCGTGAACGACGCCGATCTCAAGGGCGCTATCGACTTGTTTGAGACCCAAAGCTATCGCACCAACCGCGAGTTCTTTGGCAGCGAGTGGGCGCCTGGCGTGGACAATGACCCGCACATTCACATCCTCAACGCCTCCATCCCCGGCATTGGCGGCTATTATTCCACGTCCGACGAGTACCCCAAGATCGTGGACCCGTATTCCAACGAGCACGAGATGTTTTACTGCAACCTGGGCAGCTCTGGCCCCGGCGAGGACTATTACAACAGCACCCTGGCCCACGAGTTCCAGCACATGATCCACTGGTATCAGGACGCCAACGAAGATGGCTGGGTCAACGAGGGCTTTTCCGAACTGGCCGCCCAACTCAACGGCTTTGACCCCGGATCATTGTTCTCGTTCCTGCTGGCGCCCGATACCCAGCTCAACACCTGGAGCGACATCGAAGAGGCCGGCGCACACTATGGCGGGTCGTATCTGTTCATGGCCTACTTTTTGGACCGTTTTGGCGAGGAGACGACCAAGTCGCTGGTGGCCGAGCCCAAGAACGGCATCGCCGGCATCAACGCCGTGTTGGCCGACCGGGGCCTGACGTTCGATGACCTCTTTGCCGATTGGGTCGTTGCCAATTACCTGGACGACCCCAACCTGGCCGATGGCCGCTATGGATACCGTGAACTGGAAACCATGCGTCTGTCCACCGACCATCACGATTCGTTCCCGGTGCGCCAGACCGCCGAGGTGTCCCAGTATGGCACCGATTACATCCAGATTAGCGGCCGGGGCGACGTGGTCATCTCGTTTGCTGGGGCCACCACCGTGCCAGTCTTGGGCGGCGGCGCGCACAGCGGCCAATATGTGTGGTGGGGCAATCGCGGCGACGACAGCAACCCCACCATGACCCGCGAGTTTGACCTGAGCGCCCTGAATAAGGCCACCCTGGACTTTTGGACCTGGTACGACATTGAGACCGAATGGGACTATGCCTATGTGTCCGTTTCCACCGACGGCGGCCAGACGTGGACCATCCTGCGCGGCCCCAGCAGCACCGACGCCGACCCCAACGGCACCGGCTATGGCTGGGGTTACACCGATAAGAGCGGCGGCGGCAGCGAGCCCCGCTGGATCGAGGAATCCATCGACCTGACGCCTTATGCGGGTCAGCCGGTGCTCATCCGGTTCGAGTACATCACCGACGACGCCCTGAACTACCCGGGCATTCTTATCGATGACGTTGGCATCCCCGAACTGGGTTATCAGAGCGATTTCGAGGCCGACGATGACGGCTGGCAGGCCAACGGGTTCGCGCGCATCGCCAATATCCTGCCGCAGCGCTACCTGGTCCAGGTCATCGAAGACAGCCGCAGCGACGTCCAGATCCACCGGATGGAACTGGACGAGTACCAGCGCGGACAGGTGACGGTCAACCTGGATGGCAAAGAAGTGATCCTGGTGGTGTCGGGGGCCACGCCGTTCACCACCGAGATCGCGCCCTATGAATACACCATCGAGCCGGCACGATAAAATACAGCGAGAGGCACTTGCAGCAGGCCCTCGGGGGTTGAATCCCCGGGGGCCTTGTTTTGTCGACAGGCTGGCGAGCGCTCAAAAGTTGCGCAGTACCAACGGCAGGTAGAGGTGGTACTGGTTGGATATGACGATCACGACGACGGTATCGGGCACGACAGACGCCAGCCCCACGCTGTCCGTCACCATCAGGCTAAAGGTGAGGTTTGCCGGCGTGCCCGGCGCGGTAAAGGCTGGTTTGACCACCGACCACGGCCCCCCGACAGCCGGGCCGCCGGTCTGCGTCCAACCATAGGCCAGCGGCAGGTGCTCGTCTGGATCATGGCTGCCGCTGCCGTCCAACGTGACCGGGCTGCCGACAGTCACGGTCAGGTTGGCTCCGGCGTTGGCCACCGGCGGCTGGTTGGTGGCAGTGATCCCGTGCGGGGTGCTGGCCCCGGGGCTGTATTTGTTCGCTGCCGTCACTGTAACCCATTGCGGGCCGGCGACCGGCCACGTAAAGACGGCCGTATCGACGATCCCCCCGTTCGGATGGACGACGCCCGCCAGTCCGGTGGCCTCCCAGATATAAGTGATGGGTTGGGTAGCGGTGATGGGGCTGATGGTAGCGGTAAAGGTCTGAGGAACGCCGACGACGGTATCCGTGGGGCCGTCGATGTGGACCCCAGTCACCACATAATAGGCATACTCGTCGGCGCCCAGGTCATAAGCCGGGCCAAAGGGCCGCGCCTGCCCGTCAATGTCGTCGGGCACGCCGCTGTCCCGGGCCGGCGAGCCCGGCGTGACATGATAACCGTCGGGCTCAAAGGCCGGATCGCCGGCCAGCGCATTGTTGACCGTCACGTTCCCCACTGTATTGGTGACATTGTCGTGCCAGAGCACTCCGTTCACGGTCGCCGCGCCGCCGTCCGTCGCCCGGATTCCCACGCTGTGACTGACGACGACGGCGTTGGTGATGGCCACGGTGCTGGTATAGCTCAGGCTCACCGCTTCGCTGCCCCGGTTGCGGGCAATGGTGGGATGCAGGAGTACGCCGGGCGCGCCGTCGACCGCGAGGCCGCTGCCTCCAGCGCCAGAGCCATCGTCGGATTGGTTCTCGGTCAGGACGCAGTTGGTCAGGGCAAATGGCGCGTCACCGGTCACATAGAGGCCGCCGCCCAGGCCCCACCCGGAGGCAGAGGCCGTGTTGGAGAACCAGATGGTGGCGTCGGCGTCGAGATCGCTCTCGAACACATAGGCCCCGCCACCCTCGCCAAAGAACGGCCCGGCGACATTGTTCTCCAGACGGCTATTTTGCAGATGTACGATAGAAAATTCGGCTGCCAGGCCGCCGCCATGCCCCATGCCGAACATGCCGGTGGCACCAGTGTTGTGGTCCAGGGTGGTGGTGGCTACGCCCACGCCGCCGCCAAAACCTTGTCCCTGGGTGGAGGCGATGTTTCCGGTGACTTGCGTGTCAGACAGGGTCACGGTGGCGGTGATGGCGTAAAGGCCGCCACCGGCGTCGCTCCAGTCCAGACCCCCCAGACCGGTGGCGTCGCCACCGGTGATGCGCAGCGACTCTAGCATCACCTGGGCCGGCCCTTGCACCGTGACCACGCGTCCTTGCCCGGCGGCGTCCAGGGTGGTGGGATAGGTGGCCGGGTCCCACGTCCCGAAATCGGCGCGATAGCCGCCGCGCAGGGTGAGGTCTTGGGTCACGTGCACCTGCTGCCCGGCGTCGGCACCCACGCACGTCCCGGCGATCCACACCGCGTCGCCGGGGCTAGCGGCGTCGACGGCAGC
Source organism: Chloroflexota bacterium (assembly GCA_018823415.1). Classification (GTDB taxonomy): domain Bacteria; phylum Chloroflexota; class JAHJIN01; order JAHJIN01; family JAHJIN01; genus JAHJIN01. The sequence goes on from JAHJIN010000369.1 coordinate 3,542, forward strand.
CTGGGCGGTGCCATAGACCGGCCCGGCGCCGTTTACGCAGGCCCGGCAGTCTTGCAGGATCGTGTCGGCATAGGTCGTGACGGTGGTTGCCTGGTCGATGCTGGCCTGGGCGTTGTTGCGCATGGGCTGGGGCAGCGTAGGCGGCACGCTGGTGGTGGCCTGGGCCGTGATGGTGATGTGTGCCGCCTGGTTGCCGCCCAGGCTGCTGATAGCGCACGTCACGCGCCCGCCATAGCCGTTGTTGACGATGGTACACGTGCCCAGGTCGCTATTGGCGGTCAAGGGTCGCTGGAGGGCCGGTAGGTTGTCCTCGATGGCGACGTTGGTCATGCTGGATAGCCCGGCGTTGGTGACAAAATCCCGCGTCCGCAAGCCCACCTCTTCGAGGGGTGGGACAAGGACGCGGCGGGCGTAAGCCCGCTTTCCCCTTGCGCGAACAGAACATATGTGCTATACTCAAGATGTGGCACAAAAGTACAGACGCAAAACAA
>JAHJIN010000370.1 GCA_018823415.1 Chloroflexota bacterium
AGCATCGGGTCCCGGGGACCGGCCACATCCCGCCTCCGCCCGGCGTGGCAAAAACCGTGCGGCACATGGGCGTTTTCGGCCCCCTGGCGCGCTCCATAGACGACCTGCGACTGTGTCTGACGCTCATCGCCGGGCCGGACAGCCAGGACTGGGAGGTGCCGCCGGTCCCCCTGGGCGATGCGCCGTCGCGCCACCTGTCCGAGTTGCGCCTGGCCTGGACCGATGATTTCGGCGGCGCGCCGGTGACGGCCGAGACACGGGCAGCCTTGCAAGCACTGGCAGGCACGTTGGCTGAACAGGGTTGCCACGTGGAGCGCCAGAACCCGACCGGGTTCGATTTCGAGTTGGCGTGGGAGACCTATGGTGAGATCCTGGGTGCCGGGGCAGGTATAGATCTGCCGGTCTCGACGCGCGTGGGCGGGCGACTCCTGGGCCCGTTCATCAGCCGGGGCGATCCCATTCTCCGTGGGATGATACGCGGCTACGGGCTCAGTCTGCGCCGGCAGGTGCGGGCCATGGCCCATCGTGACGCCTTGCTGGGCGCACTGGACCGCTTTCTGGCCGATTGGGACGCCTGGCTCTGCCCCGTAACCCCCACGCCGGCGTTTACACATCGCGCCCCCGGCACGAGCGTGCCCCCGCCCACCATTGAGGTAGACGACCGCGCGATGCCCTACCTGATGGGGTCCATGAGCTACACCACCATCCTGAACCTCACCGGCAACCCGGTCGTCGTGCTACCGCTGGCTCGCTCGCAGGAGGGCCTGCCCATCGGCGTGCAGGTGGTGGGCCGACGCTGGGATGACATGGCGCTGCTGAACGTCGCCGAGCAGTTGGCCCAGGTCACGGCGGGATACCAGCGCCCGCCGGGGTATTGAGAAACAGAGAAAAGGAGGATCACATGCGTGTCAGAAAACCATTCTACGGGCTATTGGTGCTTTCCTTACTCGTCGGTACGTTGCTGAGCCTCATCGGTTGCGGGTGCAATCTCACCGGCTTGACCGGTCAGCCGGCCGACGGCGAGATCACGCGCTATGGCAACGGCTACCGCTTTGACCAGAACGGCTGGGTCTATCTCCACATCGAGGGCGACCCCCACGAGCGCGGCGTCCAGCACGGCTACCTGATGGCCCCGGAGCTGGCGGAGGTGCTGCGCACCGTCAAATACCTCACGTACTGGGAGACCGGTAAAGACTGGGAGTTCTTTGTCACGGCCGCAGAAACCCAGTTCACGGATCGGATAGACCCGGAATACATCGACGAGATCAAGGGCATCGCTGATGGAGCCCAGACTGCCGGGGTGGACATTGTCTGGCAGGAGGTCCTGGCCTGGTGCGGCTACGAAGAACTGACCGGCTACTGGTGGCCCAACGAGCTGGCCGGCAAATACGCCCAGCCGGATGACGACCATTGCAGCGCATTCATCGCCACCGGGTCCGCCACCAAGGACGGCCGCATCGTCATGGCCCACAACTCGTGGAATACGTTTGCCTTTGGACAGCTTTACAACGTGATCCTGGATATCGAGCCGACCCAGGGGCACCGCATGTTCATGCAGGCCGTGCCGGGGTTCATCGACAGCGGCACCGACTTTTTCATCACCGACGCCGGCATCATGGGCACCGAGACCACCATCGGCGGCTATAGCGAGTACGATCCCAACGAGGACCCAGAATTCTATCGCGTGCGCAAGGCCATGCAGTACGCAGACACCCTGGACGATTGGGTGCGGCTCATGCAAAAGCGGAACAACGGCGGCTATGCCAACTCGTGGCTCCTGGGCAACGCCAACACCGGCGAGATCATGCGCTTTGAGCAGGGGCTCCAATACCAGAGCGTGGAAAAGACCCAGGACGGCTATTTCATCGGCTACAACGCGCCCACCGACCCGCGCATCCGCAACCTGGAATGCTCCAACACCGGCTACGACGACGTCCGCACGCCCATGGGTGCCCGGCGCGTCCGCTTGACCCAACTCATGCAAGAGTATCACGGCAAGCTGGACGTGGCGGCCGGCCAAAAGATCCTGGCCGACCATTACGACGTGTACTTGCAAAAGGAGAACCCGTGCTCCCGCACCGTGGAGGGCCACTATGAGTTGGACGCCTTTGAGTACTGGCCGGCCCGCATCCCCTACGCGCCGCAGGGGGCCGTGGACGGCAAGGTGATGGACAGCGACCTGGCCCGGCAGATGAGCTTCTGGGGCCGGTGGGGCAACTCGAGTGGGATGCCTTTCGACGCGAAAGCGTTCCTGGAAAAACACATCCAGTGGAGCCACCTGGACGGTTACCTGAAGGACCGGCCCTCTCAGCCGTGGACGCTGTTCAATGCCGGGGAGCGCCAGCCGAAATAACGCGAAAACAGGAAGGGACGGAGCAATGATCAAACGTCTGGCTGTCATTACGGTCGTTGCGGTTATGACGAGTGCCTGTACTGCTCAAACTCCCTCTACTGCCTCCCCACCATTGCCCCCTATTCCGCCCACTCGGTTGCCGAAAACGGCCGTTTCGTCTGTCCCAACCGTTCCTGCTAGTCCGTCCGGCTCTCGGGACTGCACAGCGGGCGATCCCGCTATGGAATCACCGTTGAGCAAACATAGCATCTACATGACCTATACTCAAGATGGCATCAACTTTCCCGGGGGAGAAGAACGCCGCATTATCGAACAAGCTTCTGTCCCAGATGGTGTAATCGGACCCGATGGCACACTGTGGGTTTATTTCGTGAATGGGCGACCTGGTCAACACGGCATTTTCGTTGCCCACCAGACGGCCAATGCCGCGTGGGAAATTCTGAATTGTGTCAAGCTAGACGGCCGGTTTGAGGGGAATGCGGTTGACCCGGACATCACCCGCTTATCCGATGGGCGTTATCGCCTGGTCTATTTTCTGGGCAATTTTGTGCAGGGGGGAGCGCTCAAGCCCGGCGATCCTCATCCGATATACAGTGCTATCTCTGATGATGGGTTGAACTTTACCGTCGAGAATCAACTGATTGCCGTTGAAAACGTGACTGATCCCAGCCTGGTGCAGTTGCCCGATGGAAGCTGGCTACTGGCTATGGCGCATCAGAGTGATATCCTGCTCGCATCCAGTCAGGATGGTCAACAGTTTAGCTTGACTGGAGTAAGCCTGCCGCCGGAGGGCATCCCTGAATTAGCAGTGCTACCCGATGGTCGAGTGGTTCTTTTCCTCAGCAAAATCTACATCTCGGCCGATGGTGGCCAAACATGGGAATTACAACCCCAACAGCGTGTACCAGGCAACGGCGCGGACCCATCCATCGCTGTATGGCCCGCAGAAGGCTATGCTTTCTTTTGGAAGCGGATAGAACCCTGACACAAACTCTAACAGCCCAACCTCAACTTGCGACGGAATGTGAGCGATGCGGCTATGGCGATTTTTGATCTTTTGTTGATTATCGTTGTCTTGGCCGCGGTTGCCACTCTGGTCGCGGTGGTCGCCAGCGCTCTGCGAGGGCGCCTTGGGCTAGCCGTCAAGCTGCTCGCCATGTATGGCATCTGCCTCGCGCTCTATCTCGGGGTCATCGTCGTGGTGTCACTGGCTTCACCGCAACGCATACTGACCGTCGGAGAAGACTGGTGTTTCGATGACTGGTGTATGGCGGTTGAAGAAGTGAGGTTGGTGCGCGAGCTGGGGCAGGGCGAGCAGATCGCCCAGGCGGATGGCGTGTTCTACGTAATCACGCTGCGACTCTCGAACCATGCCCGCGGCCGGCCGCAACGCGCCAGTAGCGCAGCAGTGCATCTGGTGGATGGTCACGGGCAGAGGTATGAGGTCACGCCTAAAGGACAAGGGGCATTCGAAGCACAGTGGGGCCCAACTGCACCACTCACGTCGACGTTGCTGGTGGGTCAGTCCATCAGGATCGTCCAAGTCTTTGATCTGCCGAACGACGCTCACGATGTCGGCCTAACCGTTGAGCATCCGGTGGGGCCTTCGCCCGGGCTTTTCATCATCGGAGACGATGCGAGCCTGTTGCACAAGCCCCCGATCGTGCGCCTACCCTGATGATGTACGTAGCCCCACAACCGCGTCCAATCGCCGCGCAGCCAGCGTGGGCAACTCGATCACCGGCAATAGCGTGCCCAGCACGCCGTGAGAACAAAAAACGAGGGCAGTAGCGCAAACTACTGCCCTCATTACGAACCCCAATCCCAGGTGGCCCGCTCAGCTTGGCGGCAAACAGGTCACACAGGGTGTAGATGGGGTGATCGTGCATTTTGGTGAGCCGCAGAGGACTCGAACCCCTAACCCGCTGATTAAGAGTCAGCTGCTCTACCAGTTGAGCTAGCGGCCCACTTACGTGCCTGATTATACCCGTCAGGCTGGGGCTTGTCAAGGGGAGCCACACCGCATCTGCGGCCCCGTCACGCGGCGCTGGCAACCAACAAACCGCGCGCGAGCAGCAGCGCCAGGGCCAACGCGCCCAACGCCACCAAACCCACCGGCGCACCGCAACACAGACACCGCGCCGAACTCCCGCTGTCGCCCGGGCCAGGCGTATGCACCGGCACTCCCGGTGTCTGCCCCGACACCGGTGTGGCAGACACCGACACCCCCAACCACTGATGCCACTGGGCCTCCAGTCCCTCTGTGTTTACCCCCAGCACCTCTTGCAGCGCATCGTCATAGTGAACGCCGCGTTTGAACACCAGAAGCAATTGCGAGACCTTGTCTTTGCCATAGCGCTCGAGCATGAACGAGAACACGCTAATGCTCTCGGCATATGAAAGATGAGCCTGTCCGGGGTCGGTCGGAAAGCTGGCGGACAGGGCGCGCAGCGAAATGAGCTGGTTATTGCGAATGGCCTCGTCCAGGACCGCCTTGTATTCGGGTTCCATGGGGCCTTCGGCATACATGGCCAGGCCCTCGTCCAGCCAGGTGGGCAACCCACCCAGCGGATTGTCTGTGGCCTGGTGGACGATCGAGTGGCTCAGTTCGTGGGCGATGGCGCGCTTGCCCCAGTCCTTGTTCGAAGGCGAGATACCGATCAGGATGAGCCCGCGTTTGGAAAAGCTCACCCCCCCGGTCCATTCTTTGGCCTGCTCTTCCAAAGCCCCGTGCAGATCCTCATAGCTGCCATACACATAGATCTTGATGGGCTTGAGCGCCGTCAGGCCCACATCTTGCTGGAGCTTGGCAGCCGCCGACACCATCTGGTCAAACAATTCCTGGCCGAGTTCTTGACCGCCGCGATACCAGTATAGGTGCAGATTATCTTGCGACAGGTGGCTCCAGGTATATCGGCTGTCTTCATAGACGAATGTGACGTGCTCGGTTTTGAGTTCTGACCCGGCCTCGTTCTGGGTTTCCCACCAGTACTCCACCTCGATGCCCGGCGGATAGTATGCCTTGCGCATGTCCCAGGTCCACTCAGCCGTGATGGCCGGGCCGGGGGACAGATCGGCGATGGGCACCTTGTTAGAGGCCACATCGCCGACGATGCGATAGCGCAGCGTGACCTGATTGATGGGACTGCTGCTACTGGCTGCCAGTCGGAACACGATCTTGAGGGGGAAATCGGCCTGGTACGTGTTCTGGGTAACCGTGATGTCGCCCTGAGCCAGGGCAGCCGGGGCGAGCAGCAGTAACAGGATCGCGATCAGCAAGGCTCGTCGCATGGGCATCTCCACGTTTCGTATTGCGCCGCACTGGATACCAGAATACTCTAGGGTTCCAGTTCTCCCACCTGGCTCTGCAAGTACGCCTCGATGAAAGCATCCAGATCGCCGTCGAGCACGGCCACGGTGTTAGAAGTCTCGTAATCGGTGCGATGGTCTTTGACCAAGCTGTACGGGTGCAGCACGTAGGAACGCATCTGGTTGCCCCACTCGGCGCTGATGTGTTCGCCGCGCAGGGCTTCTTGCTCCTCGCGCTGGCGCCGGCGCTCCAGTGCCAGCAACCTGGCCCGCAGGACGCGCAGCGCCGCCTCGCGGTTCTGCAACTGCGAGCGCTCGCTCTCGCACGAGATCACGATGCCGGTGGGGTGATGGGTCAGGCGCACGGCCGTGTCGTTCTTTTGCATGTGCTGCCCACCCGGCCCCGAGGACCGGAAAAACGCAAACGAGATGTCTTCGGGCCGGATCTCGACTTCCAGGTCGCGCTCTACTTCGGGCCACACCTCTACCAGCGCAAAAGACGTTTGGCGCAGGCGGTCGGCGTTAAAGGGCGACTGTCGCACCAGGCGATGAACGCCACGCTCGGCGCGCAGATAGCCATAGGCATAACCGCCCACGATCTCGACAATGGCGCTCTTGATACCGGCCTCTTCGCCAAAGGACTGAGACAAGACCTGGCTCTCAAAGCCTCGTCGGTCTGCCCAGCGCAGGTACATGCGTTGGATCATCTCGGCCCAGTCCTGGGCGTCGGTGCCGCCGGCCCCGGCATGAAACCCCATGATGGCATTGCGCTTGTCATAAGGACCGCTCAGGAGCAGCCGAAACTCGAGCTTGTCCAGTTCCCGGCCCAACGCCAGGGTTTCGGTCTGAATGTCGGGCACCAACGATTCGTCGTCTTCTTCATCGGTCAGATCCAGCAGATCCAGGGCCTCCTGCGCCCTGGTCGCCAGGCCCGTCCACAAATCCACATCGTACTTGAGGTCGGACAGGGAGCGCATCAAGTCCTGGGCCTGGTTCGGATCGTTCCATAGGTCCGGCTGCGCCACCTGTTCTTCTAGTTGTGCGATCTGTTGTTGCTTATCGGCGATGTCAAAGACGCACCATAAACGCGTGGATACGCGACCGCAGGTCGCGCAAGTCTTCTACCAATGTGTCCATTCTAGCGCTCCTTGTTACCAAGTTCTTCAAAGGCGGCCACGATAGCCGGCAGGGTGATTTCCAGGTCGTCGTGCATGACCACGGTGGCACGTTGGTCATAGTGCGTGGGATCGCGATTCAGTATGATAACGGGTACATTGCGCTCCAGCGCGATTTCGGGAAAGGTCGCCGCTGGCATGACCGTCAGCGACGAGCCAATAACCAGCATCAGGTCGCAGGCCATGGCCTCTACCTGGGCAGCGGCCAACACGTCGCGCGGCAGCATCTCGCCAAAGAGGATGACGTTGGGCTTGAGGATGCCGCCACATTCGCAGTAGGGCACATTTCCGGTGGCGAGCCACTCGTCCAAAAAGGTTTCGGTGGCAACCACCTGACCGCACTGGCGGCAGGTGCTCTCGCGCATGTGCCCGTGCAGTTCCAGCACTCGCCGCGAACCGGCGCGCTGGTGCAGCTCGTCAATGTTCTGAGTGATCACGGCCTTGAGCTTGCCCATGTGCTCCAGCCGGGCCAGTGCCACGTGCGCGGCGTTGGGCTGCGCGTCCATGATCAGCCGGGTCAATGGCCGTGACCAGTCGAAAAAGGCACGCGGGTATTGCTGAAACACCTCGATGGAGGCCACAACCATGGGGTCAACCCGGCTCCACAACCCACTGCCCGTACTGCGAAAATCGGGCACGCCAGACGGCGTGCTGTGCCCGGCCCCGGTGAGCGCCACCACATGGTGCGCCTGGTTGATGAGCTGCGCCGCCTGTTGGACGGCCTGTTGATCCATAGATTGCCTCCGAAAAGGTGACCACGCGTTTAGCGGGGGTATTTTACACTGTTGCGGGGGGGAGGTCAAGGCCTGCACGCCGCAGGCATTGACAGGCTCACGCCTCGGGCGCTATAATGATGACAGACAAGCCAGACTCACCGGCGGTCGCGTTGAAAAACCTGCTTTCCGCCATCACGTTGCCGCTCGCAAGGCGCGCCGGCAGCAGGCCGGTGTGAACTGGAGGATGGAATACGCGGGGGTGCGACAACCTGTGCAGCCATGAAGCAGATGCCGCCATTGCCCGGAACTAGTTCATGCCTGACCCCACAGCCGCTCTGCCTCGACCACCCAGGCGTCGAACCCGGCCGGATCCTCTGGGAAGCGTTGGTACAGGGCCTTGATCTTGGCCGCAGCGGACGAAACCGCCAGCAATCGCTGGAAACTGGCAAAAGAGAACCCGCCGGTGAGCACGCCGGCCAGGAGTTTGAGACCCATCGAGATCGTCTGGCCCAGGCTCATCTTGGTCTCATAGTAGAGATTCATCTGGCGAAAGTCTTCGCCAGAGAAGATGAGGTCGTGGTAAAATAAATAGTCCACCTCCCGGCGCGACAGCTCGGCGGCGGCTGGCAATTGGACGAACATGGAGGCGAACTTGGCCCCCTGGCCCCGGAAGTAGCGCACGTTGTACGGCCACAATGCGGCCCGGCTCACGTCGCCGCGCTGAAGCGCCTCGACGGCGACCTCGGCCGCGATCTGACCGGCAGTGAACGACGAGGTGACGCCTTCGCCGGAAAAGGGTTTAGTCTGAAACGCCGTGTCGCCCAGCGCCATAAAGCCGTTGCCCACCAGCGAGTACGGCGAGCGGCGGTAAGGAGTCCGGCCCTGGCGAGTCTGGATCACCCGGCCCGGATCGCCAAAATATTCCTCGCGCCACTCGCCATGCTTTTGCCAGGCATGGTCATAGGAACCCGGCTGCCCAATGCCCAGGATCGCGCCGGTCCCATAGCTGGGGTTCCAGAAGGCCTTGTGAAACGGGTAGAAATTCAGTCCGGTGGGGGTGCCGGCTGGCAGGTCGTCCCGGAACTCGAGGCAGACATACAGGGTATCCTCCGGGCGAATGGGATCGGTCTCCACGCCGAGTTCGACCGGTAGCTGGGTCCGTATCACGCCATCTATGCCAGAGGCATCCACCACGATCTGGCCCCGCACCTGGATCGGCTCGCCATCCGGCGCCACAGGCTCGGCACGCACGCCCACGACGAATCCGTTTTCGATGATGGGCTCTGTCACACGCACCTGTTCCAGGATCTTGGCCCCGGCCTCCCGCGCCAGGCGGTGCATCCGGCGGCAAAAGGCCGGCTTGTTCATCACGTAAAAGGCATAGCGCACCTCGTTCTGCACTTGCCGGTCGGGCGACCAGGCCAACCCGGTGGCATGGTGGCCGGTCAATTCATCGCCAGAGGGGTGCGCCAGGCCAAATTCGTCAAACCGTACCTCGTCCATGTGAAAGATGTCAATGTCCTGGCCCACCTGGTCCAGGCGCTGCTTTTCCAGGATGATCGTGCGCAGGCCGGCCTGGCCCAATCGCCAGGCCAGGTAGCAGCCGCTAGTGCCGGCTCCGATTACGACGACGTCGGTGTGCAGTTCGTGGGTCATGGTTGACCTCCTCGTAAAGCGCAATGGTTTGATGCTAACGGTCTGTTGTACATTCTATCACGCCAGGGGACCGGGCGCAAGCCGAAGCGGAGTGACGGTGAAGGTGCTGAGCAAGTCAACGCGCGATACTGTGACCATAGGAGACGAGATGGACCGGGAACGAGTGCGCATCATCGTGTTGAGCGGGCCGGTGGGCAACGGCAAGACGACGCTATGCGGCCAACTGACCGTGCGAGGCCGGGAGCAGGGCCTGGATTGCGCGGGGCTCGTCTGCCCGGCACGCCTGGTGGGAGAACGCAAGGTGGGAGTGGACGTGCAAGACGTGCGCTCTGGCGAACGCCGGCCACTGGCCGAGACGGATACCCGGCCCGGGGCCGTGCGCACCGGGCGCTATCGCTTTGACCCAACCGCGCTGGCCTGGGGTGCAGACGTCCTAGCATCGGCCACGCCCTGCGATGTGCTCATCGTGGACGAGCTGGGGCCGTTGGAGCTGGAGCGTGGTCAGGGTTGGGCGAACGCGCTGGACGTGCTGCGCGCCGGCCGGTTCCGGCTGGCCGTGGTGGTGGTGCGTCCGGCCCTGCTGGCGACCTTGGCCCGGGCGGTACCCGACCTGCCAACGCGCGTCGTGACACTGCCGTCAGATCCGCCGGCCGCGCTATTTTCCCGGTTGAACGAACTCGGCACAGGGCGCCCGCCAATCCTGGCCGGATAACGTCACGCTTTTGACCGAGCTGGTAGTATCTTGCTATATTCAGCATACTGCTGCGCGCGTTTCATCCCCACGTTCTCATAGAGTTGATAGGCTTGGGGATTGTCCGATTCTACACCCAGGCGGACCATGGTGTGTCCGCGCTGGTAAAAAACGCCAAAGGTATGCCGCAGCAACGCCGAACCGATTCCCTGTCGACGCCACTGATGAGCCACCCCCAACTGCCGCACCCATCCATATTCAGAATAGTCAAAGCACAGTGCGGCCCCGATCAATTCTGTCCCCTGATAGGCCAGAAACCACAAATCACTCTCAAAATTGTGCGCGCCCATCATGAAATCGCGCCAACGTTCAAAAGATGGCACGACACGGCCAGGCCGGTCAAAGGCCGCCTGGATAAAATCGTATATGGCGCGGTCGTCTTGATCAGGGATAGCAAAGCGCAGGGTCATGCCTGCCGGCCAGATCGGTATCGCGGGAGCTGCATCCAGGTTGATACGCATACCAAAGTGGTATCGGTGCAGCTTGAAGCCCAATTCCTCTGCCACCTGCTGGTCGGCCAGATTGACCGGGGAAATGATGATGGATGCGGTGACTGAGGTTGGGGTATCAGTATCTACCTCCAGTTGCTCACAGGCGCGGGCCTGGCACAGGGTCAATAGATGTTTGGTCAGCCCATCGGGGGCCTGGGTAGGATGCACATAAGAGTCAAAGATGAACCGCTGGTCGCCCCCGAAAACAGCGGTATAACCGACTAGCTGGTGGTGTGGGGCAATCGCTAACCAGGCATCCTGGTCCAGATCGATATCAGACCATTCGTCGACCAGGTCTTCAAGGCTGGAATCAGGCTCGCCGTACTCGGCAACATCACACGCGATCATCAAATCCAGCGTGGCCTGGGCGTCGTCAAGCGAGGGATGACGAATCGTGAGGTTTTCGGCAGCGTTGTACATAGCACTCCTTCATCGATTGCTGATCTTGGCCGCACAGGCACTATAATGCCTACGCTGATTACTCTGTTTCTGCTGGCCCGGGAGCCCCATACTCGTGGGGGCCTTTTACTTGGTCCCGGAGTATTATAGCACACTCGTTGGTCGCGTCAATATATTGTCGCTATATGGAAATTTCTTTCGGCAGGAGCTACAGGACAATAGTTCAGACATGATCTGGGTTGCGCGGAGATGGCAACAGGATACCTGATCTAAAAATAGTCTGAACTGATCCGCGAATCTGCGCCAATTGACACGAATAGGAAAATTGGTGCGGATTCATGGATCGTTTTCATGCCTTGCGGCGAGCGGGGTCTATAGGTTTGACCGTGGAGTAACAAAGACGCGACCGGAACCCGGGGGCTGGGTCGGTCGCGTCAGACACCACAAGATATAGGAGTAGGGCACCCTGACTGTCTAACTATCACTTCACGGTGGTAGTTGGTCAGTGTGGGCCGCCAGGGCGGCCCGCTGGGCAGCATGGTGGTCGACCAAATCACGCACGGCGCGTAGCGGGTCACGATGTAGCCGACGAAGGAATTGGTGGG
>JAHJIN010000046.1 GCA_018823415.1 Chloroflexota bacterium
ATTCGTCCATTCGTCCATTCGTCCATTCACTGGGGAGGTGAGAGATGAACAAGATCGAGACAGGAGATGGAGGAAAACCCCGCACCGTATTGGTATTGGCCGGTGGGGGCCTACGTGGCGCGGCCCACGTGGGCATTATGGAGATACTTGAGGAGGTGGGACTGCTCAAACACGTGGATGCCGTGGTCGGCACCAGTGCCGGGAGCGTGGTAGGCGCCATGTTTGCCACCGGCAGCGGCCCGGCCGCGATACGCCAATCACTCCTGAGCATTCCGCCCATCGTGAACGACCTCATCGATTTCAACTATGACCAGTTCCAGGGAGCGGTGTGCAAGCGCGAGGCCGCTTATGTCAAGGGCTTGCTGGCCGGTGAGGCCTTTGCTAAATGGCTCGATACCCAGCTCAAGTACGCGCACCGCTTTACCGATTTCGCCACGCTGCCGTCCACGCAGCGCATCGCGGCCCACTGCCACGAGCTGTTCATCTTTGCCGTGAACGTCGAAGACGGCCAGCGCACCGTGTTCTGCGACACGTCGCACCCCCGGTTCAGCCGGCCGGGCCGTGACCAAGGCTTGTGGACCGAGACCGGCGAGTATGAGGGCTATCGCTGTTGCGGTCAGGTGTCCATCGCCAGCGCGTCCCGATGCTCCAGCAGCGTGCCCGGCGCCCTCACGCCCCAACCGTGCGAGGAGGGCCAGGGCGGCGACTGTCCGCGCCTTCGGTCGCTCCCCCACGAGCAAGGCCAGCCCCAACATTATGTAGACGGGGCCGTGCGCGAGGACTGCCCCCTGCGCGCCGGCATTGAGGTGGCCCAGGCCGACCGGGTCATCGCCATTGCCCTGGGCTATGCCGGCGAGCGCGTGGACGTCGTGGTGGACAAGGGTGTCATCGAAGTGCTGGGCCAGTCCCTCTCGATCATGGGCAAGAGCCAGTTGGATGCCGACATGGCCCGCACCCGCCACGAGATCGAAGCCGGCACCCGCCAGCTCTCGGGCTATGTGCTCAATCCCCGCATTTTCGACGTGGACCTGTTCGAGGCCGAGCGCATGGTAGAGGTGCTGGCGCGGGGCCGGGCGGCCGGCAAGTGGTTCCTGGACGAGGTGGAGCGGAAACGTCAGGAAAACGACGAGCCCAGCATCTGGGCCGTCCCGGGCGAGCGCATCGACGTGGACTCGTTCTTTGGCTTTAACCGGCTGGACGGCATCTATTTGTACGACGAGCCGGTGGGTATGCGGAGCGTGCGCGCGATGGCGCGCCAGTTCGAGCAAGAGGTGGAGCAAATGGCCGAGCAGGTGCAGGCCCAGGCCACCATGCAAGACGAGTTTCTCAAGCCCATCATCGGCTATCTGAAAAAGCTGGGCTGGATTGGCGTGGTGGCATTTGCCATCGGCGGGCTATTGTCGGCGGTACTGGCATTCTTGGTGCCGGGACCGCTCCTGGCACTGTTGCTGCTGCCGGCCGGAGGCCTGTTCTGGGCCATGCTGGTACTGCTGGCCTACCTGTACCGCGCGCGGCGCCGGGTGTGCAACTCGTTCAAGTGAGCATGGCCGCGCGCCAACAAAACAGCCGCCCCGGGTCAGGCCCAGGGCGGCTGTTGCGTGATCGGCCGGTCAAACTAACGCGCGGGCACTTGACCCCGGGCCGCCTGCCCGCGCAGCGTGCGCGCATAATGCTCGTCGGTCACCTCGCGCTCAAAGCTGCGCACCCCGCCCAACCGAAAACCGTGGTATTCGGCCAGCTCGCGGATCTCGTCGACCTGGGACACTGTCAGATCGCGCCCCAACGTATATGATTCATAGCGCCCGGCCATGGCCAGGGCCATCGTCTCGGCCATGCAGGCATAGGCCGTGCGCGGCGGAAAACCAAAGTTGAAATGAAAGTCCACGTCGCCGGGCACGGCCACCATGCCCCCGTCGATGACCAGCACATCGTCGCGCTGCTCGGCCACCTCGGCGCCCACGTCCCGGGGCCGGCTCACGTCACACACCACGGCGCCGGGCTTGATGTGCTCGGCGCGAATGATGGTGTCTACCGCGCTGGTCACACTGAGCACCATGTCAGCCTGGGCCATATCGGCGATGTCGGTTGAGGTCACCACCTCGGCGCGCCCTTCGGCGCGGGCCAGGTCAGCCACCTGGGCCAGCCGGGCCTGGTCGCGGCCAATGAGCACAACGCGCGCCACGTTGCGGGCCAAGATGAGGGTGCTGGCCCGACCAATGGCCCCATAGGCCCCCACCACGGCGGCGGTGGCGCCGGGCACGTCGATGCCCAGCCGTTCGGCCGAATAGCGCGTGGCCTGGAGAGCGGTAGCCACGGTATAGCTATCGCCGGTGGTCACCGGCACCGGCACCCGGCTGGCAATGGTTACGCCGGCGTCGCCCACCACCGAGGTGTATGCGCCCAGCCCCACGATGCGTGCACCGTGAGCCGCGGCCTTGTTCACCGTGGCTTCGATGCGCCGGTACACCGATTCCACCGGCATGGCAAGCATCTGGTCGGGACTCAATGGGCAGGCATAGAACCACCCTTCTATCTCTTTGCCGGTGGCGGTGGACCGAATGCCGGTGATGTGTGAGATATAGACCGGCGGCCAGAGCGTAGCCATAAAGCGCAGGATCCGGTCGGGGATCACCTTGAAGGCCGGGTATTTGCGCACCACGTCGGCCTTGAAGGAGATCGGATGGATGATAAAGGCGAAATTGTCCACGATTTGCAGCCTATGCGGTCATGCTCAGAGAGTCTTTGATCAAGTGGCGGATCTTGCCGCGTCCCTTGACATCTTCGGGCAGCGGCTGGTCGCGGTCGGCATAATAGCCGTGATAGTCCGGCGGCAGCAGGTCAGCAATGTGGTACATGATGTCGCTGGTAGCCGAGAATAGCACCTGGCGGTCGAATTGCCCTTCATAGTCGAGAAGCTGGAATGGCTCGCCGATGCGGATTTGCACACGGGGCCGGCGCAGGCGCAACCAGTCGGAGCCGCGCGAAAAGGGATTGCCGGTGCCGATGATGCCCACAGGCAAGAGTGGCGCGCTGCTGCGCAGGGCAATGACCGTCACGCCGGGCTTGGCCCGCAACAGCAGGTGCGAGGTATCGCCGCCACCCCGCGTGCCTTCGGGAAAGACGCCCAGCACCTTGTCTTCGTCCAGCACATCCAGCGCCTTGCGTAGGGCCAGGCGGTCTACCACGCCGCGTCGCACCGGAAAGGCCCCCCACAACCCCAGAAACCCGCCAAGAATCGGGATGTTGAGCCCCTCCACCTTCATGAACAGGTGAACCTGGCGCGGGATGGCCATAGCCAAAAAGACACCGTCCAGAAAACTGATGTGATTGGCCACCACGATTAGCGGGCCTTGCATGGGGATGTGCTCGATCCCGGTGACCTCCCATTTCATCAGGACCGTCACCACCAGGCGCAAGATCGGGTTGATCAGGTTATAGAACCAGCTCTCCACTGTCTTTCCTCCGGTCAGACATCATCCAGCAGGCCGGTCCGCCGGGCCTGGATCAACCGCTCCCGATAGACCCCCTGGTAATCGGGGGGCAGCAGGGCGGCCAGCTTGAGCATCATCAGCTCGGTCATGGCTTGCAGGTCCTCGCGGCGGCCCTGGGCCGGGTCCCGAGGCGGCAAGGTGTATGGCTGGCCGATCACCACGGTAAGCCGGGGCCGCTCCCGGTGCAGCCAGCCGTCATAGAGCCGGTCCAGGCCCACCAGGCCCACCGGCAGCAGAGGCTTGTCGCTCTGCCGGGCCACATACGAGGCACCGGCCCGGGCGCGAATCAATTGCCCGGTGGGGCTTTGCGTCCCCTCGGGAAAGATGCCAATGACGCCGCCATCGTCGAGCACCTGATACGCCTGGCGCAGCGCCGTGCGATCTACGGCGCCCCGGTGCAGTTGAATGGCCCCATACAGCCGCAAAAGCTGGCCGGTGACCGGCACATCCCACAGATCGGCCGTCGCCATATAGTTGATGCCCCAGGGCAGGGCCGCAATGAGCATGTTGCCATCCAGGTGATTCTGGTGGTTGGCATAGACGATGAGCGGGCCATGCGGGGGAATGTTCTCGGCTCCCTGGACCTGCCAACGGGTGAGGCCATTGAGCAAAAACCGGGTGGCAGCGCGCACTACACGGCGATTACGCGCACTCACCCGGTATTCAGCATCATTCATAGTAACACCACTCCTGGCGTTTGGTTACACGGTCGGGCCGCCGCTACGGGTCGTGATCCTGGACAAGGGCCAACAGCCGGCCCAGCACGCCTTCGATGTCCAGGTCACTGGTGTCGACGATCACGGCATCGGGGGCGGCCTGGAGAGGGGCAGCAGCCCGGCTGCTGTCGATGCGGTCACGACGCAGCATGTCCTGGCGGATCACGTCGTATTCGGCTGGTTGTCCTCGGTCGCGCAATTCCTCATAGCGTCGCTGTGCGCGCACCTCAGGCTGAGCGTCCAGGAATATCTTGAGGTCGGCATCGGGCATGATCACGGTGCCAATGTCCCGGCCGGCCATCACCACCCGGCCGGCCTCGCCGACGCTGCGCTGCTGCTGCTTGAGCGCCTGGCGCACGCCCGGGTAGGCCGACACCGGCGACACACCGTGATCCACTTGGGGCCGGCGAATGGCCCAGGTCACGTCCTGACCATCGGCCAGCACGGTATATTGGCGACCGTCGCCACAAGTGGACGGCAATACCTGGATGCGCAGCGTTTCGGCCAGATGCGTGACAGCCGCTTCATCGGCGATCGGGATACCCCGGTCCAGGGCAGCCCAGGTTACGGCCCGATAGGTCACCCCGGTGTCAAAGTACAAATATCCCAGGCGCTGGGCCAATAGCTGGCTGATAGTGCTCTTGCCCGAGGCGGCAGTCCCGTCGATGGCGATGGTCGATGGCTGGGGCATGGCATCTCCGCAAATGAGGTGTCGCGGCTATTGTACTCGAAAAGATTACAAGTATCAAGTGCCCGCCGCCATATGATCCATGTCATACGCGGCGCGCGGCCACGGTGCTATAATAACGCTGATTTTGCCAGGCTCAAGTGGAGGAAGCATGACAACCGGATACAGCGATCTAGTCATTGAGCATTTTATGAACCCCCGTAACGTAGGGACTATCGAGGATGCCGACGGCGTGGGCACGGTAGGCAACCCGGTGTGCGGCGACATGATGACGTTTTACATCAAGGTAGACGACGCCGGCCGCATCACAGAGGTCAAATACAAAACCTTTGGCTGCGGTGCGGCCATTGCCGTGTCCAGCATCACGTCCGAGATGGCCCTGGGCAAGACCCTGGAAGAGGCCAGAGCCATCACCAATCAACTGGTGGCCCAGGAATTGGGCGGGTTGCCCCCGCAAAAGATGCACTGCTCCAATCTGGGCGCCGATGCCCTGCAAGCGGCCATCGCCAACTATGAGGAGCGCCAGCAAGCAGACGAACCCTGACCGGGCCAATCACAAGCAATGAGCCTCCCTTTGGGGAGGCTCATTTTGGGCTTGGTGCCCGCGCTAACGACCTACGATCTATTCTCGCCGGTCGAAAACTCGGTGGTTTGCCGGATTACAAAAGAGCCCGTAAAGCCCAGGCTTTCAAGCCTGGGATGCCACGGCGAGGCCCCCACGGCAAGGCCCTGGCGTTGTGGCGTCGAAAGGGCCTTGATGCCACCACGCCCGTGGCGGCCCTGGCGTGGCAGCCCACTGCGTCCACACACGCAGTGGGCTGCGCCGGACGCTGCGCTTGTACCCTTTGACGAATCCGAACATATGTGCTATACTTTCGTGGGGCCTGCAAGAAAGTGTTCCACTGTCCTTGGTTCCCAGGGACATCAGCCCATCA
>JAHJIN010000371.1 GCA_018823415.1 Chloroflexota bacterium
ACCTTGACGGCACACCGCGCAAGGATCCAAGCCAGAATGCTGATGAACCGCAACCTGTTCCGGCTTTGAGGAAGTTTCCCCTCCCTTCCCCGACGGACATATTATTTTGGGCAATAGCTGCGGCCATGACGGGATATATAATCACAAAAGCGAATTACTGCACTCCGCCGTCTAGTCAGCCTGGAGTTTTGGAGATCCAACCTACACCAACATCTTCATCCCCCTCAACGCCGACATACTCTAATCCACCGCCCCAACGACCAACTGGCCATGGGGACCAGGAGTGATACCAGGAGGCTGGTAGGAACTTTTAGGTTACGAGCCGCCCGGTCATTTCAATGTAGAGAGAGTTTATGGATACTATTCTGCTCCTATGTGCAACAATGGCACTGGAAATCTATTCGTTTGTCCGTTACCGTAGAAAGCCAACGCGAAAAAATCGCGGTTATTGGATCGCTATGACTACGGTTGCTGTAGCGTATGTGTCAAGTCTTCTTTTGCAGGCAATTCCGAACCTCAGCATGTCTCAAAGGGAGTCTATACGGATCCTCTCACTCTCCTATTTTGTGATAGCTCTTCTGCTCTGGCTCATTGGGGGAGCCGTTAGTCTGTATCTACAGTATTGGAAGAAGAGATAATCTGCTTCACTACCGGACATTTGTGACAGGGCCACGTTTTGCAGTATGATGGGCTTCACACTGTAGCTGATGAGCACCCTGCTCAGTGCCTTCAGCCTCATCAGTGTCCTCAGTGGTGCCTTGCTGCGGTCAATTGAACCAGCCGGCCGCGGGGGCCGGCTGTTCGTTTGTGCGCGCCTGGCCCACTGACCCGCCGCACACCTTGAAGGCACTGAGGAACCCCTCAGTGCCTTCAGTCATGCCAGGGGCCTCAGTGTTCCCTCATGGCACCTACTGCGCCTGAAGCAGTCCTCCCAACCCCTCCGCGATACCGGTCCCGGCCGCAATGCGCGGCTGGTCCAACTGAGCCGCGCTAAAGCTATAAACTGATCACCCGCAGTGTCCTGTGAACAACGCCCCAGGTCAAGTCGAGTTGCGCGCGCTGGGCCGGGCATAGTGCAGCCTGGCTGCCGGTGGGTGTGGCGCCCCTTGGTGCGTGTTTCTTGCCTGCATGTTCTTGACCTCCCAACTTGTAAGCCGACTGGCCGCCCCAGCCGTGGGTATCCCCGACATCTTTCCAACTGGCGCTGGCCCAGTTGTGGGGGCATATCACGTAGCGGGTGACTATCTCGCCGACCATAGGTGGGCGGTCCTGGTGCTACGCTAGTTACTGTTCGAGAGGATCAGTGGCAGGTAGGCCTGGTCGGTAGCCGCAACCAGTTTGTACAAGAAGCCTCGTTCAGCCAGGATCAGCATATTCCCGTCTGCAACGATATACGGCGCCGTGCGGATCTCGGTGTTGGGCCGGATGCCGTATTCCCACAAGAGGGTGCCATCCGCAGCGAACCCATAGCACGATCCATTATCGGCACAGGCGAATAGATTATTCTCTTTGTCTATGGTTAGCGGAGCCACCACCCCGGGGTTCATGACTTCACGGCGGGGAACCGGGAATTTCCATTTGAGTGAGCCGTCGGGATTGATGGCATAGATATGGGCATAATCGGCCACTCCACCACAACACACATGCGTCCCAAAGTAAATCGTTCCATCTTGGCCTATGGCCGGCGGGGCAAAAACCGCCGAGTCAGAGTAGCGCGTCTCATCGCTTTCGAATACCCACTGCTCGGTGCCATCCGGCTGGAAGGCGTACAGCTTGGCACGATAGGTCCCGATGTAGACCGTACCATCACTGCCGATAGACGCCGAGCTATCATAGGTCACGATCGCCCGTTGCCACAACATGTTGCCGGCTGGGCTGAACGCATAAAAGTTGTTGTCGCCCGAGCCAATGTAGATCGTGCCATCCGCGCCAATGGCGGGAGAGGCATGCGAGTACCAGCTAAACGGATAGACCCACTCGAAACTCCCATCCTGGGCAAAGGAAAACAGCCCATCATGCGAGAAAACGATCGAGCCGTCCTTGGTGAGCGCCGGGGAGCTCCCAAATATATAGTTCATGGACAAATCTGTCTGCTGCCAATCCACCTCGCCGCTGGCGGTAAGGGCCACGAGGCTATCGCCGTAGCCCCAATAGATGGTCCCGTCAGCAGCCACTACCGGGGTGCTACGGCTGCTCCCGCCGCTAAATGTCCACTTGATAGCCCCATCTACTGGATCTACTGCGGAGAGCACCCCGCAGGCCGCGATATATACGGTGCTATCCCGCGCCTGGCTGATGCCCTTGCCAGATTCTCCACAGTTGCCGGGCAGTTGCTTGACCCATTGTACCAGCGGTGACGACACGATCCCCACATAGGGGCTTTGGCCAGTATGACGGACATCATGCTGAAACATCGGCCAGTTCGAGTCCGCGCGGCCAGTAGAACCGTCATGAGCTGACGCGGTCAACGTACAGGTCAGCAAGATACCAGCCAGGATGATCGCCATTGCCATAGGTACCAGTTTCATCGGTTCTCCAATTACCCACAACTCGGATGATGGGACCGGGCTGCCGGTCCGTTGGGTCAGGCAAGCCAGTGTCCGGTGGGATTGCGGCGTTTCGGGTTCTGCCAGGGCGAGCCGACCCGGACCGATGCGCGATTCCAGACCGGCCCATTATAGCATCCCTCACCCGGACCAGCAATACGGCCCCGGTGTGGCCAGGGCAGTTTGGTCCAATAGCCAAGGCCCGCCCCGGTCCTGTGACCGGGGCGGGCCTGTGCACCACGTGTGTTTTGAGACCGCCCGCCGGCGAGTTGCTCGGTTGGGGGGCCGGTTACGTCACCGCAATGGCTGACGGCGGTCAACAAGGCTGCCAGTTCCTTGAGCGCCTCGCGCCTGGCGCATTGTCTGCCCAACCCTTCGTGATGCCGGGCTTCGGTCGTAGTGCGCGACTGGTCCAACTGAGCCGCGCTAAAGCTATAAACTGATCACACGCAGTGTCCTGTGGATATACAGTTTATAGTTTACGGCCTCTGCGCGTGTGGCCTTGGTCCGATCCTCCTTCGCTGCTGTGAAAAGCCCCCAGAATATGGGCAGCGCCCAAAACAGGGTCTTGGCTCCGCTTGGCGCCCCGGAGCGGCCCTGGCGCGGGCGCTGGGCTGGCCCGGGTCTCGCCGAACCTGGCCGGTGTAGCTGGGCACGCGCCATCCCGGACGCGCTCGCCGCTGCTGCGCCCGGCCTGAAACTTGCATAGCCCGTAGCGGACTAGACAACCATATGTGCGGCGCGTTTGCGCTGTGAGAAGCCCCCAGAATAGTTGCAACCGCGATAGTGGACCTGGGGTCCACGTTTTTTGGCCCTGGCTGGCAGGGCCTGCAGCAGGTCGGTGGTGCAGCGGGAGCGGTCCGGTGTCCCGGTCCGGGTTGGTCCGGGGGCGGATTAGCGCCGGCGGCCCGGTGGGGCCGGGGTTGGTGGGGGCCGGGCTTAGTTTACCAGAAGTTACCTTCTCATAAGCTATTAGGGGCCAGAATTCGGCCCCGGTCCAGCCCCCGGCGGCGTGGGCCGGGCGAAGGCCGGAAGGCTATAAACTGACCATAGTGATTTTATGGTCCGGGGCGTCG
>JAHJIN010000372.1 GCA_018823415.1 Chloroflexota bacterium
CAGTCGCCGCAGCTTCTCCTGGGCGCGTCCCAGGGCCTTGGGGTTGTCATAGGTCGTGCCATCCGAGCAGGTGGCCAGGGTCTGCACGCCCAGGTCTACCCCCACCGGGGCGCCCTGTGCGGGAATGGGGTCGGGCATCTCCAACTCGACTTGCAGGCTCACGAACCAGCGCCCGGCGCGTTCGGACACCGTGGCCGACAAGATCTTGGCAGCGGCGGCCGGGTCAGGTCCCGGGGACGTGATGGGCAAATAGCCCCGCTCTTTCAGCCGCAGTTGGCCCAGCCGGGGCAGTTGAATGCGATCTTCAAACACCCGAATGCGGCCGGTCAGCCGAAAGCTGCCGATCCCACGCTTGCGGCTTTTGAAGCGGGGAAAGCCTACTGGTCCCGTGTGCTGCCCTTGTTTCTTCAGTTTCACCCGCCGGAAGAAATGAGCGTACGCCCGGTCCAGGTCCCGCAAGGCCTCCTGGGGCGCGCACTTGGACACCTCATACATCCAACCCAGTTCGGTCTGCTTGAGGGCGTTCAACTCCCGGTGCAGGTCGATGGCCGTCGGCGTCGGCTGGCCAGCCTGGTAGGCGTCCAGCTTGCGCCGCAGGCCCCAATTGTAGGCATAACGCGCCACCCCAGCGTGGCGCCGACAGGCCGTGCGCTGCCGATCGTTCACATCGAGTTCGGTCTTGTAGCCCCGTTGCACCTTCATAGCTCCTGGGCCGCCTCCCGTAGCGTCTCGATCAGTTGGCGATTCTTGCCCGCAGGGGGCTGTGCCTGACTACGACTGCCCCCTACGGACAACCGAGCTGAGAACACGGTGATGATTTCCAACACGTCCTGGACCAGTTCTTCCTCAAAACTCGCGGGTGGCTCGCTGCGGTTGATGATGACCACCTCCACCCCAAACTCGGCGCACAGGGCGAAAATGAGTTCAGAGCCGAAGCGCAACAAGCGGTCTTGGTGCGTCAGTACCAGGCGCCCCACCTCACCGGCACAGATGCGCTGGATCAGTTGGCGCAGGCCGCGTTTCTGGTAGTTCAGGCCCGAGCCCAGGTCCTGCAGCACTTCGTAGGTCCAGCCGTTGGCGCTGCAGAACGACTCCAGCAACGCGACCTGGGTGACCAGGTCGCTTTGCTGATCATGACTTGACACCCGGGCATAGGCCAGCGTGAGCCGCTGGGAGGGGGCTTGGCGGGGCACGATGCCGCGTAACTGGGCCAGGTCATAGCGCCGGTGACCGCCGGGCGTGCGTTCGGCTTGGATCTTACCGGCGGCCTCCCAGCGCCGCAGGGTATCGACTGACACACCGAGTTCTTGAGCTGCCTGGCTAATGCGTATCTTCATAGCGTTAATTATACGCATAATGCAGGAATTGTCAAGATACCAGTAGGTTCTAGTGAGCAGTATCTAACCCCGGCTGCCGGATACCATCCAGACGAACACGCTGGGCACGGTCATGGCCATGCTCATGTGCCTGGCGGCGGCGTGGCTGCTCGCCGTGGAACGCGGCCAGCCAGGCGCCCGGTACCGGCCCGTCCAGGCGAGCGCGCTGGCGGCAGCCCTGGTGGTGATGGGCATCGTCTCGGTGCTGGCTTGGAGCCGGGGCGCCCTGGTGGCTCTGGTTCCGGCCCTGCTGCTGGTCCTGGCGCTCACGGACTGGCGTTTCCTGGGCGCGGTGCCGGTGGTGACCCTGCTGGGGGTAGGGCTCGTGGGCTGGCTGGGACCGCAGCGCGTGGTGGACCAGATCCTGAGCAGCGGCCCGGCCTATCACGGCGTGGCCGCCACCCGGCTGGAGATCTGGGACCGGGCGTGGCGCCTGCTGGTGGACGTGCCGTACACCGGCGCGGGCCTGGGCACCTTTGGGCTGGTAGTCCCGGCTCGCTACGCCTATGTCCTCAACGCGCTGACCAACCCGCAGCCCCACGCCCACAATATCTTTTTGCAGGCCGGCGTCGATTGCGGCGTGCTGGGCATCGCGGCCCTGGCATGGCTCTTGCTGGCGGCCCTGGTCTCGCTGGCCCGGACGCTGCGGGCGCGCCCGGGCGGCTGGCAGCAGCCCGTCGCCGTGGGCCTGTTGGGCGCGTTGGTCGTGTTTGTACTGCACGGCCAGGTAGACTGTGCGGCCTGGACGCTCAAGCCCGAGATCGTGTTCTGGGCGCTGCTGGGCCTGGCCGGCGGGCTGGAGGCGGCGCATCCCCGGTCCTCCCTGTGGTCGCTCGTGACGCGCCGCCGCCGGCTAATGTGGGCGGTCGGAGGGCTCGTGGCTCTGGCCGGGCTGGTGTTGGCCGGGTTGTC
>JAHJIN010000373.1 GCA_018823415.1 Chloroflexota bacterium
AGGAGGTGGACCATGAAGACGATGCATTTGTGGAAACGGGCTCGCGGGCTCCTGGCCCTGGTTGCCCTCTTCCTGCTAACTTCTGTTGCCCTGGCCCAGACCGGGGCGCCCTACGACCTGACGTGGAGCACCATCGACGGCGGCGGGGAACCGCTCAGCACCGGTGGGGTCTATGCCCTGGGCGGCACCATCGGCCAGCCGGACGCCGGGTTCATGCAGGGTGGCGACTATACCCTGGGCGGCGGCTTCTGGGGTGGTGGCGATCTGGCACCGCCAGACTTCAAGCTCTACATGCCGTTGGTCTTGCGGAACTAGCAACAATCAAGAAACTCGCGCACGATCAGGTCACCGGGCGGTTCCTCCATTTGACATCACCCTGCAACGATGGTACAATAAGCACGTACCAGAACGTGGGGATGCCGGGTTTCGACAGGGCAGGAAAGGCAGCGATGGCGTGCCGAGGTGCCCTCACCTCGTTAAACCGGGGCAAACAAGTAACTGGCAGACGACCTGCCTACGCTCTGGCCGCCTAAGAACGGCCACGTCTCCCCTCGCCCCACCTCGATGGGCGAGGCGTGAGGCGCAATAAAGTCGAGGTGCGGCCCTTCTGACGTCGATATGAAGGGTCAAAGAGCCGAGAGGCCATCTGACTGGCAGCCGACGCACCGGGTCAGCCGGGAGCGCCGGCCGCGAGAAAAAAAATCAGGCTGACTAGGCCCGTAGAAGTTGCTGCATGACTTGTTCTGGACGGGCGTTCAACTCGCCCCATCTCCACCAGCCATTATAAATGCCCGTCACCTCGGTGGTGACGGGCATTGGCATGTTTGGGCTATTCCACAGCGGCCAACCGGTCCAGGCGTTCGTTCACCTCTGTCACCAGGTCCCGGTATACTTCTTGGTTGATGATGCCCCGCCGCAACAGGTCCGCCAGCGTGCTCCGCTCGGTCTGCATGCTGCGCCGCCACACGTCCAACAGCTCTTCCTGTTCCAGGCCCTCTTGCTCGCAGAGCAAATCACCCACGCATTGGGACAGTTCCAGGCCGCGCCGCCGATACTCGCGCTCCAGCGCCCGCCACACCGAGGGCGACAGGATGCCGTCGCGCTGCATGGCTTGCAGCTCTTTCCACGCGGCCCGGGTCGCCATGAGCCGGCCGCGCTGGCGCTCGTATTCCAGCCGCTCGGTCGAGTGCTGGGTCAACCCCAGGCGCGCCATCAGCGGCTTGATGGTAATTCCCTGCACCACCAGGGTCCACAACACCACGCCAAAAGCCATCACCAGGAGTGTCTGCCGATATGGGAAATCCAACGGCAGGCCGAGGACCGCCGCCAGGCTCAGCGCTCCCTTGAGACCACCCCAGAACAGCGCGTGCTGCCAGCGCAAGGGCACCCGGCGTTGGATCCGGTTGACCAGATAACTGATGACATAGACCGTGACGGCCCGGGCCACCGTTACAGCCACAATGGCCCACACAATCGGCCCGATGTTCTGCACCAGCAATGGCAGGTCGATCTGGAGGCCAATGAGCAAAAAGACCAGCGAGTTGGCGATGAACGCGCCATATTCCCAGAACGAAATCACTGTGATCTTGGTAGTGGGCGACATGCCCACCCTGCTGCCATAGTTCCCCACGATGATGCCGGCCGTCACCACGGCGATGACGCTGGATACGTGCATGTACTCACCTAGCAAGAATGTGCCATAGGCCAGCACGGCCGTGAGCGTAAACTCGATGAGATAGTCGTCGATGCGCCGGGTAAACAATGAGAGCAAATAGCCGGCCGCCCCGCCCAACGCAAAGCCGCCCAGCACCACCTGCAGGAAATCCCGAATGCCTTCCACGGCATTGAACTCGCCCACTATGACCACGCTGGCCAGGATGCCAAAGAGTACCAGGGCCGTGCCGTCGTTGAACAGGCTCTCACCCTCCACGATGACGCTCAGGCGCTTGGGCACGCCCAGATCGCGAAAGGTCGCCAGCACCGATACCGGGTCGGTGGCCGAGATGAGCGCGCCAAACACCAGGGCCACTTCTAGCGGCAAGCCAATCACGACTGCCAGGATGGCCCCCACCACTGACAGGCTCAGGACCACGCCAGGGATCGCCAGGCTGATGATGGAGCGCTGGTTCTCTTGCAGCAGGCCAAAGTCCAGGTGAAAGGCGGCCTCAAAGAGCAGCGCCGGCAGAAACACTACCAGGATCAGGTGCGGCGTCAGCTCGATGCGGGGAACGATCTGCAGCACGCCAATGCCCAGCCCGGCCAGCACCAGGGCAATGGTATATGGCAGCCGGATCCACCGCACGGCGATGGCGACGATGCTGATGATGAGCAACAGCTCGAGCAAGACAATTTCTTGGGTGAGTTCCATAGCCTCAAATCCTTGACCGCCGACGGCAGACCACTGTATAGTAGGCACAAACGGCCATTCAGCGGTCAGTGGTCAGCGGCCTTGTCCGCAATGATGATTTGCGGGCTGACAAACCGCCCGCCCGGTTCGACAATTGTCACGCGCAGGCCGGCCCGCTCGATGCGCTCATTCAACCCCGGCCGCTGTGCCGCCGCCGAGCCAAAGAGGAGCGCTAACGCCTGCGATAGCACCGGCGCGTTCACGGCCACGGACGCCCCGGCCACGACGAGTCGCCCGCCGGGCCTCAGCACCCGGGCAAACTCGCGCAGGGCCGGCCCTTGCAGGATGAACTCGGCCGGGAACGTCGCGACGATGGCGTCAAACGCACGGTCCGGGAACGGCATTTGCTGCACGAACGCCCGGACCCGGGGCGCCCACACGCCGCGCCGGCGCAGCTTGCGGGTCGTGATGCGGTGCATGGCCGGCGACAGGTCCAGGCCCCATACGTCCAGGCCGCGCCGGGCCATCTCGACGAGCAGGTCGCCGGTGCCAAAGCCTACCTCTAGCACGCGGCTACCCCCACCCTGGCCGTGCGTAGCCTCCCGAAGCGGCGCGAGGGGCTCCCCCGCAAGCAGGGGAGGGGACCCGACATCGGGAGGGTGAATATAACCTAGTGCCGCCAGCCGCCAGTCCCACCAGTGCCCCAGGCTCACCAGCCAGCTTACCCAGTCATATGTCCAGGCGAACTCGTTGTATAGCCGGTGACAGGCCCACAGGTAGAGCCGGGCAAACCAGGGCAGCCGCCGGACCAGCTCGCGCTCGTCGCGGGCCGGGTCATGCGAACGCGCCACGCTAGTACTCGTACGCGCTGCCGCCGATAAACTCGCGCAGCAGCGCGGTGGGCGGGATGGTGGCAACGTCCTCTTCTGAGGCCGGGCGCACGCTCTGCAGCAAGTCATAGACGCGCTTGGCGCGCAGGTATGCATCCTGGCGCTGGGGGTCATCGCGATAATCCTCGACCCACTGGGCGAAATGCTCCATGAGCCGGGGTCGCATGACGGGCAATTCATAGGGTAGCGCCCCGTTGATGATATAGTCCGTGGTATTCACATAGGGGATGATGTGGCGGAGTTCGCTGGACCGCACATAGTGCCAGTGTCCCAATGTCTGGCGCGGGTCGTAGGCCCGGTGCGTCCAGTCGCGCAGCATGCGGCGCATGAGCCGCAGGTCGGTCCAGCGGATGAACCGGCCACTTGGCCCTTTCATCTGGAGCAAGGTTTCGATATAGAGCTTGAATTTGCGCTCGTCGGGCACGCCTTCCATCATGGGACCATACAGGCCGTGCAGGCTGTCGATGAGAATGATGTCGCCGGAGCCAATGCGCAGCGGCGTCACATTGTCCTGGCGCGTGCCGGTCTTGAAATCATAGCGCGGTAACAGCACTTCTTCGCCGGCGACGAGGCGCGTCAGGTGGTCGTTGATCAGCGCCAGATCCAACGCCTGCGGCGTCTCGAAATCATAGTCCCCATATTCGTCTTTGGGGTGCAGCGCCAGATCGAAAAAATAGTTGTCCACGTTGAGGGC
Source organism: Chloroflexota bacterium (assembly GCA_018823415.1). Classification (GTDB taxonomy): domain Bacteria; phylum Chloroflexota; class JAHJIN01; order JAHJIN01; family JAHJIN01; genus JAHJIN01. Next base: position 3,932 of record JAHJIN010000373.1, read on the forward strand.
CACCAGGCTGAGGCCGATCTCTTGCAGGCGCTCGGCCAGCTTGGTGGTGGTGGTGGTCTTGCCCGAGGAAGATGGCCCGGCGATGATGACGATCTTGACCTCGTCGCGGCGAGCCTTGATCAGCTCGGCGGCTGTGGCAACGTCTTCGTCATAGGCGGCGTCCGATTCGCGCACCAGGTCCGCAAACTCGCCCCGGGCCAGGCGTTCGTTCAGGCCGGCCACGGTGTTGACCCCGTGGTCCACCGACCAGACGAGCACCTGCCACAGCTTGCGATAGGGGATATTTTCCGAGTCGCGGTTCGACTTGACGACCTTTTTCTGGCGCCGGCGTGATTGCTCATCGCGGTAGATGATATAGGCCTTGGCCGTGCGGGCGTGTCCGTTTTCGATGAGCACCTTTTCCACCACGTCCTGGATCTCTTCTACGGTGGGGATGCGACCCGGGGGCGTGATTTCTTCCAGGATCGCCACCACCTGCCCGGTGAGACGCTCGGCGGTGGCCCGGTCCCGACCGCCCACGGCCACGGCGGCCCGATAGATGGCGTTGGTGATGCGTTCCGGGTTGAACGGCACCACAGCGCCGCTGCGTTTCACGACGGATTCAACTTGAGGGGACATGATTCGCCTCCGGTCTCGTGCAACGATATGCTCTATGCTCCACGAACGAATGGGTTGTAACGTTTCTCGTCGCCGACGGTAGTCTCTGGGCCGTGCCCGCTATACACCACCGTGTCGTCTGGCAGGGTCAGGATGTGCCGGCGAATGCTGTCGATGAGCTGGTGGTGGTCGCCGCCGGGAAAGTCGGTGCGCCCAATGGAGCGCTGGAACAGGGCATCGCCGCTGAACACGACATCATCACCGACGAGCGAAATGGACCCCTGAGAATGCCCCGGCGTATGTACCACCTTGAGGGCCTGGTTGCCAAAGCGCACCTCGTCGCCGTCGTTCAGTAGCACCTCGGCCGGGGGGCCGCCCGGGAGGTTGCCAAAGAACATGGCAAACATCCCAAAGCCCTTCTTGGGGTCGGTGAGCATGGGGGCATCGGCCGGGTGGATGGCGATGGGCGCGCCGGTGAGTTCTTGAACCACCTCGTTCGCCATCACGTGGTCAAAATGCCCGTGCGTATCCACAATGGCGACGATGTCCAGGCCGGCGCGCTGCACGGCGTTCATGATCTGCTCGGCGTCGCCGCCGGGGTCGATGATGATGCCCTTTTTGGTCTCCGGGTCGCCCACGACATAGCAATTCGTCGCCAGGTTGCCCACGACCAGGGGAATGATGATCACGTCACGTCCTCCAATCCGAACCTAGATGAGCCAGAGCTAACCAAGATAGCGCTTCTGAAAAACCTTATTCATTGTACAAGAATTTCTCTGGTTAGGCCCTATGCTTGTAGCGGGCTGCGCCCGCCACAGGTGGCAGTTCCTTCGGAACTGCCGCCAGGGAGCCAGCATCACGTTGCGCATCGACAAAGTTTTGTCGATGTGGCGCCCGTTAGCGCCTATCTCAGGTTCTCCATGAACTCGTCAGGCGTCACCCTGGCCTGCCTCAGAATGCCCCGCAATGTACCAACTGCCAGTTCGCGATGCAGCGGCACCACACAGCCAATGTCGCCCTCTGGGGTTTCCTTCTTGAGCACAACATGGCTGCCGCGCTGCCGCACTTGTCTGAAACCCAACTGTTCCAGTGCCTGGATAGCTTCTCGCCCGGATATTCTACGCAGCCTGGGCATACACATCTGCCTCAAAAATGGTCAGCAAGGGCCGAGCAAACTGGTGCAGGGGGAACTCGGCCAAATAAAGTTCTGTAGCCTCTTTCAGGTTAGCCACGGCTTCCTCAATGGTATATCCCTGGCTGACCGTTCCGATCTCGGGACATTCTGCAACATACAGGTCATCCTCTTGACGAAGAATTGCAGTGAAAAGTCGTGTACCCATCTCAACCTCCTAGCTTGGGTATAGATTCTCAGCAAAGGCCTCCAGCCGTCCCTTTTCCCCGGCGATAAGCGTCACCATCTCGCGATAGTCGGCCGGCGGGGCTGCGTCAGACACGCGCTCCAGGACGATGGATTCCGATGGGCAAGTGGTGGCGCACAGCCCGCAGCCGATGCACCGCGCCTGGTCCACCTCAGCCACATCGCCCAGCGCGATGGCATCCATCGGGCAGCGGTCCAGGCAGTCGCCGCAGGCGATGCAGGTCTCGGCGTTTACCACGGCGCGAAAGTTGCTCTCGACCCGGGCAGGCGAATCCTTCAGACGCGTCATCACGCCCAGGATGTCGCAGCAGCACGGGCAGCAGTTGCAGATATAGTCGATGCGGTCGGTGGTGTTGGAAGCACAATGGACCAGACCGGCGTCTTCAGCCCGCTGCAACACTTCCAGGGCCTGCTCCGGGGTAATGAGGTGGGCTGCGTCGCGCTCGCTCAGAAACTTGGCGGAATAGTTGAAGGATAGGCACACGTCCACCGGCGCGTCGCAACTGGGCTTGCTGGTGCGGCAGGGACAGTCGGACAGACCGATGTGTTTGGCCTCGCGGATGTAGCGGGCGGCTTCTTCAAAGGGAAACACGCGCAGGTCCACCGGGATGGCCTCGCCGATGGGCAGCACCCGGGCGATGGGCGTGGGCGAGCTGCTCAACTCGTGGCCCCAGCCCTCGTGATAGTATTCTTCCCAGAGCTGGCCCAGCCGGTTCCAGTCAATCGCCAGTTTGGATTCCCGGTTGTGGAGCATCAACGGGAACTCGAACAGACCCGGGGCCGTGGGCAGCAGGCAATAGCGCTGCTGGTCGCGGACCTGGAAGCCATAGAGAATGCCCTTGTTCGCCATGCTCTCGCACAGCTCGACCGCGCGCGCTTCCGGCACGCCGGCCGCCTCCGCGATGTCAGACGCCCGGGACGGGTAGAAACCGATGTGCGTGGACAACTCGGCTTCCTCTGGCGTGAAGAGGATGCGCAATATCTCTAGGAACTTGGCGTTCTGTGGCGCGCCCAGCGGGTGTGACGCGAATCGCTCGTGCAATTGCTCGTATACGTCCATACTGTGCCCCTCCAATTTCTCGTTTGCCATTTCTCATTCCCATCCTTCTATCGGCCAGCCGCGCTGCCCGGCCAGCCGGCGCAAGCGCGTGTCCGGGTTCACGACCACCGGGTGCCCCACACGTTCGAGCATGGACCGGTCCGTAAAGCTGTCGGAATAAAAATAGCTGGCGCCCAGGTCCACGTCGTGGACCGCCGCCCAGCGTTCGGCGTGCGTGACCTTTTGCGGGCCAAAGCACGGCGGCTCCACGATCTGGCCGGTGAAATGGTCGTCTGGGCCAACCACCAGCCGGGTGCATAGGACGTCCGTCACGCCCAGGTGCCGGGCCAGCGGTTCCACCACATAGTTGGTGGACGCGCTGAGGATGACCGGGATGTGCCCCTGCTCGCGGTGCTGTGCGATGCGTTCGCGCCCGGCATCTGTGATGGTGTAGATGATGCGCTCGCGGAACAACTCCTCGCACAGGTCACGCAATTGCGTCTCAGTGCCTCCGGCCAGGTCAGCGACAAGGTCAGCGCCAAGCGTGGGAAAACTCACCAGGCCCAGCTTGTACAGGGCGCCATACCACAAAATCTGAAGCATCTGGCGCCGGTTCAGTCGCCCCTGCTCGCGCAGATAGCCCACGTACATCATGCCGGTGCTCCGGTTGAGTAGGGTCTTGTCCATGTCAAACAGCGCGGCGATTTGGGGCATGGGCATCCTCGTAAAATGTACGCCCATTGTAGCCGGTTTCGCAGTAGAGGTCAAGAGCCTGTTTAGCGCCCCGGCGTATGCCAATCGTTTGCCAGGGGAACAAGAACCGCGGTGCAAGCGTCTTGACCAACGTATGGACGCCGTTGCTTCTTTGTGGTACAATCTGATTGTGTTGATTACTGGTTGCTCGTTGCTGGTTTGGCCCGGAGGTAGTCATGAATCGTTTCCCCAATGCTCGCCGCTCGCTTTACGCGCTCCTGTCCCTGGCAATGGTCACTGCCATGCTTCTGGGTGGCTGTGACCCGCGCCAACTCACCACGCCGCCCAACGTCATTGGCCTCTCACCGACTGACCGGAGCGTGGATGTGGCGCCCACCACGCCGGTGCGCATCACCTTTGACCAGAGCATGGACAAAGAATCCGTGGCGCGAGCGTTGGGCCTGTCCCCGGCTACTTCGGGGTCCGTGTCGTGGGATGGCAATACGTTCGTGTTTGCACCTCACGGCGAGTGGCAGGCCGGCGAAGCGTATGTGGTTACCCTCTCGACGACGGCGCGCAACAGCACGTTCCGGAACCTGGAACAGCCGGTCAGGGCCCAGTTCACCGTGGCCGGCAAAGTCGCCGGGGTGACATCGCCGCCCGTTGGCACACCGGCGACCGCCGGCACGCTGGCGGTATCCATCGTCCAGCCGGCCAATGACACCACCGAGGTCGCCGTAGACAACGACCTCCTGGTCCAGTTCTCCCGGCCCATGGTCCCGCTCACCACGCTGGACAGCCTGGATCATACGTCGCCTTTTAGCATCGAGCCGGCCGTGGCCGGCACCGGCAAGTGGCTCAACACCGCTATCTATACCTTTCGGCCACAAGAGCCGCTGGCCCCGGCCACCCGGTACCGCGTCACCATTCCCCAAAGCACCGCCGACGTGGACGGCAATACCCTGAGCGCGGACTATACGTGGGTCTTTACCACGGTGCTGCCGGCCGTCAGTGTGGTATATCCCCGCAACAACAGCCAATGGGTTGGCCCGACCGACGCCATCACGGTCACGTTTAACCAGCCCATGAACCGGCCCTCGGTGCAGGAACACCTGACGCTCCAGGTGGGAACCCAGGCCGTGGCCGGCCGCTTTTTCTGGCGCGACGACCAGACCGTGGCCTTTTACCCGGCCGACCGGCTCGCGCTCAGCGCCACCTACATTGGGCGCGTCGCCGCCGGCGCGCAGGGGGCCAACGGCGCCCCCATGCCGCAGCCCTACGAATGGCTATTCCGCACGGTGGGCCAGCCCACTGTCAAGCAAGTCACGCCAAGCCCGAGCGCCACCGACGTCGATTATTATGACAATGTGCGCGTCATCTTTAGCAACCCCATGGATCGAGCTTCGGTCAATGCCAGCCTTACCATCGTGCCCACTGTCACCCAGGTATACAGCTATTGGGTCAATTCGAATACCGAGTGGAGTATCTCGCCCAGTTTCAATCCATCTACGCGCTATACCGTCACCTTTGGGCAACAGGCCACCGATCGCTATGCCCTGCCCCTGGACCGGGAATACCACACGTCGTTTACCACCCGTAGCCTGAGCCCCTGGACTTATCTGTACAAGAGTGGCAATCAGGTCTTTTTCCCGGCTGGCGATTCGATCGTGGTCTATGCCGGGCACCGCAATACCGACAAATTAGAGTTCGCACTATACAAAATGGGCACCGACACCTTTCGGACCAGTGCCAACTGGTACTATGGCGAGTGGAAGGAATTCAAGCCCGACCCGGCGGACCTGCTGCGCGAATGGTCCATGCCCGTGGCTGCGCCCCTGAACAAGACCGGCGCGGTCTCGACCACGCTCGATCTGGAACCCGGCCTCTACTTTTTGCGTGTCCACGAACCCCAGGGCGATACCCTGGACCAGATAGCCCTGGCCGTCTCGCGGTACCAGCTTACCCTCAAGCGCACCACCACCGAGGCCCTGGTTTGGGCCGGCGAACTGGACACCGGCGATGTGGCCCCTGACCTTCCCATCACCTTTTATGACGACGCCAGCCGAGTCCTGGGTACTGCCACCACCGATTCAGACGGCGTGGCCCAGGTCACGTTCAGCCAGTCGGTGAACCCTTACCAGACCGTCTGGGCCATGGCCGACGAGGCTCAGTTTGGCGTGGTCTCTACCGGCTGGAACGAAGGGCTGGAGGGCTGGTCGTTCAACCTGCCAATCAACCTCGCCGGCCAGCCGTACCGGGCCTTTCTTTACACCGACCGCTCCATCTATCGTCCGGGCCAGACGGTCTACTTTCGGGGGGTGGTCCGGGCCGACGACGACGGCACGTTCAGCGTGCCCCGGGGCCAATCGGTCCCCATCACCATCTATGACGACCAGGGACGCAAGCTCCTGGACGAAAAGGTCACGCTCGACGAGTTTGGGGCGTTCGACGGCCAGTTGGCGCTGGGCGACGAGGCCGCGCTGGGCTATTATCGGCTGGAGGCGCAACTGCCGGACCCGGCCCGGCCGGATGAATGGCACGCCTTTGCCCACAGCTTTAGCGTGGCCGAGTATCGCAAACCCGAGTTCGCCGCCACCGTCCAGACCGACCATGACGAGTACATACACGATGACTCGGTGAACCTGGCCGTGGATGCCCAGTACTACTTTGGCGCACCGGTGGTGGGTGGCAAGGTGAGCTGGCGCGTCATGACCGAGTCTTATTACTTTACTCTGCCTGAAGAAAAGGCTGGCGGCTGGTACAGCTTTACCGACGCCGACGACGAGTGGGCCTGGGACCGCCCGCCCGCTGGCCAGACCGAAATCGTCACCGAGGGCACCGGGCAGACCGACGAACAGGGTCAGTACCTCACCCAGTTCCGGGCCGACATCAGCCAGAAAACCGCCAGCCAGCAGTTCACCATCGAAGCCAGCGTGGTCGATTTGAACAACCAGGTGGTGTCCAATCGCACCACGGCCATCATCCATCGTGGTCTGTTCTACGTGGGCCTGCGTCCCGACCGCTATGTGGGCGTGGCCAATCAGGCCCAGACCATCCACGTCCTCACCGTAGACCCCCAGGGCGAGCCCATGCCCAACGAGGTGGTAGACGTGTCGTTCTACCAGCGCAAGTGGTATAGCGTTCGCCAAAAGGATTCGGATGGCACGTTTTACTGGACCTGGACCCACACCGACACCCTGGTGATGACCGACACCGTGACCATGGACGCCGGCGGGCGTGCCACGGCGGTCTATACGCCCACCGTGGCCGGCTCCTATCGCATCGTGGCTTCAGCCCTGGACGAACGCGGCAACACCATCCGCAGCGCTGCCTTTCAGTGGATCACCGGCCGCGAGTTCGTGAGTTGGCGTATGGAAGACCACGATCGTATCGATCTGGTGGCGGACCAGCGCGAGTACCAGCCCGGCGATGAGGCGCGTATCCTGGTGCCGTCGCCCTACCGCGACGCCCAACTACTGGTCTCTATCGAGCGCGGTCACCTCATCAGCCATCAGGTCCTCACCCAGACCTCCAACAGCATGCTCATCACCGTGCCGGTGCAGGCCGACTATGTGCCCAATGTCTATGTCTCGGTGGTGGTGCTCAAGCGGCCCACGGTCGATGATCCGGCCCCCGGTTTCAAGGTCGGCTATACCGAACTCGAGGTCTCTGCCATCGACAAGGTGCTCCAGGTGACGCTGACGCCAGACCAAGCCACTTATGGCCCTCGCGACAAGGCTACCTATCACCTCCAGGCCCTCAACGCCGAGGGGCTGGGCGTCTATGCCGAGTTCTCGCTGGCCCTGGTAGACAAGTCGGTGCTGGCCCTGGTGGATGACACCACCGGCAGCATCCTGGACGCCTTTTACGGGCACCGGGACCTGGGCGTGGAAACGTCCGGCTCGTTGGTGGTGGGCCTGGAGCACGTGAACCTGCGCGCCGCCAAAGATGCCGACGCTGGCGGCAAAGGCGGCGGTGGCGGCAAAGGCGAGGGCCTGGTGCGAAGCTATTTCCCGGACGTGGCTTACTGGAATGCCCACGTGATCACGGACCGGTCCGGCGAAGCCACCGTTACGGTGGACCTGCCCGACAATCTCACTACCTGGCAGATGCGTGCATTGGGCGTCACCGGCCCCGACACCCTGGTGGGCGACGCCACTGCCGAGATTGTGACGCGCAAGTCCCTGCTGGTGCGCCCGGCCCTGCCCCGCTTCCTGGTGGTGAGCGATAAGGCCCGCCTACTGGCCCTGGTCCACAATTATACTGAGCAACCGCTGACCGTGGACGTGACCCTCACCGCCGCCGGTGTGACCATCAAAGACACGCCCACGCAGCGCGTCACCGTGCCGGCCAACGGCGCCGAGCGCGTCACGTGGGACGTGGTCGTGGGGACCGATGAGCAGGTCACGGTCCAGATCAGCGCCCAGCCCACTGCCGGCGGCGCCGAATCGGACGCCGCCCGGCAAGGTCCGCCGGACGTTGTAGAGTTGACCCTGCCGGTCTATCGATACAGCACGCCAGAAACCGTCGCCACGGCCGGCCAGCTCGACCAGGCCGACACCCGCACCGAGTTGATCCGTCTGCCGCAGGGCATCGACGCCAGCCAGGGCGAACTGACCGTCAAGCTGGACCCATCGCTGGCCGCCAGCATGCGTGATGGCCTCACCTACCTGCGCGACTTTCCATACATGTGCGTGGAGCAAACAGTCAGCCGCTTTTTGCCGAACGTCACCACCTATCGTGCCCTGACCAAACTGGGCGTGCGGAACGAGGACCTGGAAAAGGAATTGCCGGGCCTGGTGAACAGCGCCCTGCAACGCCTCTACAAATATCAGAACTCTGACGGCGGCTGGGGCTGGTGGCAAAACGAACACTCCCAACCCTGGATCACGGCCTATGCCCTACACGGCATGTACGTGGCTCAGGAGGCCGGCTTGGCCGTGGATGACGGCGTGATGGAGCGCGCCACCGACTATCTCCGGTCTTACTTGAGCGCCAAGACCGACGCCCGCGCCAACGACGACGCCAACACCCGGGCCTATGTGCTCTACGTGCTGGCCGAGACCGGCGCCGGTGACCTGGGCCGCACCCTGGCCCTCTACGAATCGCGGGACACGCTGGCTTACTATGGACAGGGCTTTTTGCTTCTCACTCTCGCTCAATTGGCCAAACCCGACGACCCGCGCGTCCAATCCCTGGTGAGCGACCTATCCAGCGCCGCCATCGTCAGCGCCACCGGCGCCCACTGGGAAGAAAGCAGCGTCCATTATTGGACCATGAACACCAACAACCGCACTACTTCTATCGTGCTGGATGCGCTGGTCCGGGCCGACCCGCAGAATCCCCTCATCCCCAACACGGTGCGCTGGCTCATGGTCAGCCGGCAAGAGGGCCACTGGGAAACCACGCAAGAGACGGCCTTTGCCGTGTTGGCCCTGACCGACGTGATGCTCAGCACCGGCGAACTGGAGGCCGACTATACCTATCGCGTGGCGCTCAACGCCAAGACACTGACCGAGCGCACTGTCAACAAGGCCAACGTGGGCGATAACGAGACCCTGGTCATCAAGGTGAGCGACCTGCTCATCGGTGAAACCGAGGCCAACCGTCTCGCCATTGAACGCCTGGTCCCCACCGGTGCCCAGACTGGCCGGGGCAAGCTGTGGTACAGCGCCTATCTGCGCTATTTCCTCCCGGCCCAGGAGGTCCTGGCCCGCAGCCAGGGTATTGGCATCGCCCGCGAGTACCTGCCCTATGGCGCATCCGGCGACGAGCTGGTGGCCGGCGTTCGCACCAGTCGGGTGGGCGACGTCATCCAGGTCAAGCTCACCATCATGGCTCCCAACGACCTGCACTATCTGGTGGTGGAAGACTGGCTCCCGGCCGGCTTTGAGGCCGTGGACACCAGTCTCAAGACCACCAGCCAGGCCTACCAGGGACCCACGCTGTCGAGCCGGGCGGAACGCTGGTGGTGGCGCTATGTGAACAGCACCGCCTTGCGCGACGAAAAGACCGTGCTCTTTGCCACCTACCTGCCAGCCGGGACCTACGAGTACACCTATCTGATCCGCGCCACTACCGCCGGCGAGTTTCGCACCATCCCCACCACCGCGTCCGAGATGTACTTTCCCGAAGTGTGGGGCCGGTCGGATGGCGGCGTATTCACCGTGACGCCTTGATCATGATGCGTGAAACGTGATGCATGATGCAGGGGCGACCGGCCAGCCGGTTGCCCCTACTCTTGTCTCCGGGGTCGGCGCGTGCTATAATGAGAGCAGCGACAGGTGAAAAAAGGGGGTGCCATGAACAAAGCGCGCAGAAGACCGGGCCGGTTGGTGCGTGGGTTCCTGCTCATCGTGCTGACAGTAGGCCTTTACGGGTGTCAAATAGGTGCTCAGGAAACGGACAGCGCTGTCCTCGTTCGTCGTGGAATAGAGTATGCCAATCAGAGTGACTACGACCGGGCCATCGCCGACTACACCGAGGCCATCCGCCTGAAGCCGGACTATGCCGAGGCCTACGATAACCGCGGGCTTGCCTACTACGCCAAAGGCGACTACGACCGGGCCATCGCTGACTATACCGAGGTTATCCGGCTCCAGCCATACCCCGCCGCAGCCTACTACAATCGCGGGCTTGCCTACGCCGCCAAAGGCGACTATAGTCGCGCCATCGCCGATTATGACGAGGCCATCCGCCTCCGACCTGACTACGCCGACGCTTACATCGGCCGCGGGAATGCCTACGCTGCCAAAGGCGACCACGACCGCGCCATCGCCAACTATACCGAGGCCATCCGCCTCCAGCCATACCCCGCCGCAGCCTACTACAATCGCGGGAATGCCTACGCCGCCAAAGGCGACTATGGTCGCGCCATCGCTGATTATGACGAGGCCATCCGCCTCCGACCTGACTACGCCGACGCCTACGACAACCGCGGGAATGCCTACGCCGTCAAAGGCGACCACGACCACGCCATTATCGACTATACCGAGGCTATCAGACTGCGCCCAGATGATGCCACGGTCTACTACAACCGCGGGCTTGCCTACGCCGCCAAAGGCGACCACGACCGGGCCATCGCTGACTATACCGAGGCCATCCGCCTCCAGCCCGACTACGCCGACGTCTACTACGGTCGCGGGCTGGCCTACAAACTCAAGGGAGAAAAAGCCAAAGCCATCGCCGATTTCGAGCGGTTCCTGGAGTTGAGCACAGATCCTATCTGGCGGGGCGAGGCGGAAAAGCACCTGCGGGAGTTGCGTGGAGATTGAGCGCAACCAGCCACCACCTTCCCGCAGGCTGGGAGCTTGCGGGAAGGCATCAGCAGGCCCGTTTCCGGTTTGGAAACAGGCCTGCTATTATGTTTACCTGTTCGGTATCTCTACAACTTGTACCCGATCATGCGCAGAAACGACTTGCGTTTGGCAATGTCCTCTTCCCCTTCGATGCCCTGGGGCGCGGACCCATCCACCACGCCCAGGACGCCCCGGCCCTGCTCAGTTTCAATGACGAGCACCTGCACCTGGTTGGCCGTGGCGCAGAACACCCGGCACACCTCCGGCACGGCCTTGATGGCATTGAGCACGTTGATAGGGTAGAACCCGGCCCCCAGAACCACGACAAACGTGTGCCCGGCCGAGAGCGCCCAGGCGTTCTTTTGCGCCAGCTCCACCAGCGCGTCGTCATTGCCGGCCCAGCGTACCAGGCACGGCCCGGAGGCCTCGCAAAACGCGATGCCAAACTTGATGCCCGGCACCGCCTGCACTAACGTCTCGTACAGGTCCTCCACCGTCTTGATAAAGTGGCTGTGCCCCAAGATGACGTTGACCTCTTCTGGCTTTTGAATTTGGACGATCTGTAATTCCATTTATTCCCTCCTCGTGTCATGCTTGCTCGTTCACCGCCAAAATGTAGCGGTAAAGCAGATCGGTTCGAGACATACACTCGCTATTATTTTAAGGTTCGATGGCTTGACATCGGCCTGTTCTGCCGGTATAATTCATTTAGAACATTTGTTCTAAATGGAGGTGGATCATGGGCGGTACCATTACTCCCTTCCCTGGCAATGCCAACATCCGAACGCCGCAACCCCGGGCCATGCCCGAGTCTGTATGCCAGAACCGGCAGGTATCGGCAGACGGACGCATAGTGTGCCGCAAGGTCGCCAAAGGCGACGCCGAGGTATCGCCGGCGTTGTGCGCCACGTGCCCGGCGGCCCGGATCGGCTGCGATCACTTGCGCTTTACGTTGCGCAAGCACGAGCCGGTGCCCATCATCGTGCGCTATGCCGGCGGCCGCACCGAGGTGTGGGATGATGGCGAGCCTGCCATGTGCTTTACCCACGCCGCTTGCACCCTCTGCCGGCAAGCCATCGATGGGCCGACCGCTTGCGCCGGCTGTACGCTGCGCACCACATTGCCGGCGGTGGCGGCTATCGGCCAATCGCAACGGGCCATCGCCTCAGCCTAGACCTGACCTTCTCGTACCAGAGACGGCGCGCAATTTGCGCGCCGTCTCTTTTCGTGGTCAGCCCCGAGCGCGCAAGGCCCGCTGGACCTCGCGGTCTGCCTCTCGCTTGGCGATGGCCTCGCGCTTGTCGTACTGGCGCTTGCCCCGGGCCACGGCCAATTCCACCTTGGCATAGCGGCCCTTGATGTACACCCGCAACGGCACCAGGGTATAGCCCGGCGAATCGATCTTGCCTTCCAGCCGGCGAATCTCGCGCCGGTGCAACAGCAACTTGCGGTCACGTTTGGGCGGGTGGTTATAGTGCGTGCCCATGTCGTATGGCGCAATGTGTACCCCGATCAGCCACACTTCGCCGTTGACGATCCGGGCATAACTATCTTGCAGGTTCACCCGGCCGGCACGTACCGACTTGATCTCGGTCCCGGTCAGCACAATGCCGACCTCCAGGCGATCCTCGATGGCATAGTCGTGAAGGGCTTTGCGGTTGCTAGCAAGCGATTTGACGTGATCTCTCACAATTCACCTCATTACACGAGTGATATTATAACACAGTCCTTATGCCGGGGCAACAAATGCGCAGCCGAGATCGGTGAAGAACTGAGACCAGCAAGAAAAAAGAGCCTGCCCTCTCATAGTTTGAGAGGGCAGGCTTGTAAGCAATTGGTGAGCCGTACAGGACTCGAACCTGTGACACCCTGCTTAAAAGGCAGGTGCTCTACCACCTGAGCTAACGGCCCACGAATGAGGTGTGGTGCCCTGATTATAACAAATCCCTATAGGCCCGTCAAGCAATGCCGGTTTTCCTCAGTCACAACGCCACAACGCGACATTGACATCCCTTCTCAATTCTGGTAGAATGAGCATGGGCCCTTTGCCAGCCTTCACCCGGAGGTGACACCATGTAAACCCAAGCTGCCCTCAGTTTCCAAACGTATGCCCACACATCACTACGTTTGCCACTGCCACAGGCAGGTATTTCAGGAGAGGAACACATGATTTCTAGTACACTTGTTTTGGTGTGTTTGTGTCTATTTGTCTTGGTAGCGCTGTTGCTACTCGTCCTATTCTCGCTGTTCATCTGGTGGTGGGCACGCCGCGAGCAAGCGGCGGCTCCTTCACCGGCACCAGTTCAACCGCGGCCCCCGGCTCCCAAGCCAGAGCCTGAGCCGGAACCAGAGCCCGTGGTCGAGGTGGTCGAGGTTGTGGCAGCGGAACTGCCGCCAGAGCCAGAGGTCGAAGTGGTCGAAGCTGTGGCAGCAGAATTGCCGCCGGAACCAGAGCCCGTGGTCGAGGTAGTCGAGGTTGTGGCTGCGGAACCGGCGCCAGAACCGCCACCCGTGCCGGTCGCGCCGGATGACTTGAAGGTGATCGAAGGCATTGGTCCCAAGATCGCCGGCTTGCTGGCAAGTGTGGGCATCGTCACCTTTGCCCAACTGGCCCAGACCGATGTAGCCCAGTTGGAGACGATCCTGGCAGATGCCGGACTGCAACATCTGGCCAAGCCCGCCACCTGGCCGGAGCAGGCCCGGCTGGCTGCTGCCGGTGAGTGGGACGCCCTGACCCAACTTCAGGACCAGCTCAAGGGCGGCCGGCGCGCGCGCGCCTAGCCGGGCTCACAGTCCATCGCGGTGAGGTATAGACCATGCTAAAAGAGTTCAAAGCATTTGCCGTGCGCGGCAATGTGATCGATATGGCCGTGGGCATTATCATGGGCACGGCCTTTGGCGCCATCGTCAGCTCGCTGGTCAAAGACATCATCATGCCACCGGTGGGCCTACTATTGGGCGGCGTGGACTTTCAGAGCCTATACTGGCTGCTCAAGGACGGCTCGCCGGCTGCGCCCTATGCTTCGTTGGCCGATGCACAGGCTGCCGGCGCCGTCACCGTCAACTATGGCGCGTTCATCAACCTGGTGATCACCTTTCTCATCGTGACCGTGGTCATGTTCTTTCTGGTGCGCGCCGTCATTCGTTTGCAGCAGGCCGATGCCGCGCCGCCGGCCGCACCCACAACCCGGGAATGTCCCTATTGCCTGTCGGCCATTCCCATCAAGGCCCGGCGTTGCGCGTATTGCACGTCGGAGCTGGAACCCTAAACTGGAGGACACATGGACGAATTGGTCAAGCTCGTGGCAAAAAAGACCGGCCTTTCCGAAGATCTATCCAAAAAGGCCGTAGAGGTGGTCATCGCCTACCTGAAGGCCAAACTGCCGGCCCCCCTGGATAGCCAGATCGACGCTGTGTTGAGCGGCGGCGGTCAGGTGGAAGGGATGATGAAAGGCCTGGGCGGCATGTTGGGCCAGAAATAGGCCGACGTCGCCTCACACGTCGCCCTACGTGATAGAACAGCCGTGGCATTGCGCCACGGCTGTTTGTTATTGCCGTACGAGCCAATCATGTACCTCCCGGTGCAACTCGTCGCCAACCCGCTGGAGGCTGTGACCAGCACCCGAGTACAAGACCAGATGCTTGGGTTCCTGGGCCGCTCGGTAGAGATCCTCAGAAACCCGATACCAGACCGATTCGTCGCTCTTGCCGTGGATCAACAAGAGCGAGCAGCGTGGTCCCAGGTGGGCGACCACGTCCTCGCGTACGCCCTCGGGGCACATGGCTACCACAGTGCGCACCGTGGACATGGCCGCCGCGGTATAGATGACGACTCCGCCGCCCCGGGAGTACCCCACCAACCCCACCGAGTCAAAACCCTGGCTTTCCAGGTAACGGACGCCGGCCACGGCGTCGAGCACGCACTCTAGCGGGTCGTCGGCGTTGCGGTAGCGTACCGGCAGACAGGCGATGCCCTCGCCCGGCAGTTCCTCGCACAATTGTCGGTACAAGTCCTTGCCGATATGCCCCCAACTCCCCTCGGCCCCGGACACAAACACCACACCGCGCTGCGTGCCCGGCGACGGGTAATAGTGGCACTCGATATCACCCCGGTTGGTTTTGAGCAGCAGCGGATAGTAACCATATTCCAACGCGCCCTGCTCGACCTCCTGGATGATCATCTCGGGCAGTTCCGCAAAGGTCTTGGTCGATTTGACGATGGCATCCACGGCCAGACAGGCCACCACGATGGCCACGATGACGAGAGCCGGCCACAGCGCGTTTCTCGAACCGGTTTGATAGATGGGGTCCATATCTTGGCTCCACCTGGCCGGCTACCGGGCCAGGATGCTGGGCTGACGGCTATCCTAGAACCAGAGTAACACCGCGTTGGCGATGAGCACCGCCGCCACCACCCAGCGAAAACGCTGTGCGGGCGCGCGCCGCACCAGCCAATCGCCGGCCCACAGGCCCACAAACACCACCGGCGTCAGCGCCACTGCCAGACCCAGCAGATCGGGTGTCAGCATCCCCTCGCCGGCAAAGGCCACCGTCTGGATCAACCCGCTGCTCAAAAAGATGGCCGATAGCGTGCCCCGGAACCGGTCCACGTCGTCGGTCATGGTGTAGCTGAAATAGAGGACCAATGGGGGGCCGGGTACGGCAAAGAGAATGCCAGCGAGGCCGGCTGCCGCGCCCACCAGCAGGGTCGCCAGGGGATGGCTACGGCGCTGGCGTGTTGGCATACGATTCCACAGGATTGGCAAGGTGAACAGAACAGTCACGACAGCAAATGCTTGCTTGAGGATTTGATTTTCGACGGTGAGGAGCACCTGCATGCCGATCCAGGTGGTGACGATCATGGCCGCACTCACCAGCAGCGTCTCGCGCCAGTCGATGTGCCGCCGGGTGACAGCCATCATGTACGCGCCAGACGGCACGCCGATGAGCGCCATCAACGGCACGATGGCCCGTAAGGGCATGAACCACGCCATCAGCGGCGAGGCGACCAGGGCTGAGCCAAAGCCGGTAAACCCCTTGATCATATGCCCGATGAAAATGATCAGGATGGTGAGCAGGATCTGTTCCGGGGTCATGCGCCGGCCACGCCGAACTGGGGCAGGTAGGCGGCATGCGCGGCCAGCAACTCGTCCAGGACGACCTGGGCCGTGCTCATGTCGGGTATCACCGGGTCCAGGCACAGGGCTTGCAGGGCCGCCTGGCGGTCGCCGGCGACGGCAGCTTGCACCGTCAGCTCCTGGATGGTCACCTGGCGCGCACATAGGGCCGCGATGCCGGCCGGCAATGCGCCCACGACCAGGGGTTGAATACCACCGCCGTCTACCACCGCCGGCACCTCCACGATGGCGTCGGCCGGGAGATTGGCGATGCTGCCGTTGTTGACCACGTTCACCGATTCCTCGACCTGATTCGTGCCGGTCCACAGCGCCGCGACGATGGGCACGCCCCGCTCGCCGGATACTTCGCCCAGCCAGGTGGCGACTTCGTCAGCATCGCCGGCCAGCACCGCCGCGATGCTTTCCCATACGGCATCTACCCAGGTCTCGTATATGTCAAACTCGTAGCCATCCAGCCCCACGTCGCGCCACGCATCGCCGATGTACTCGCCAGCGTGCCGGTCGCCCACGGCCGGGTACAGGCCGTACACGTCGCACAACCGCCGCGACAGGGGCATGTAGGTCGGGTCGCTGACGGCCAATCGCGTGCGGAATGCCGGATAGGCATCGCGACCATCCGCCAAGCGCAGGTCGGTAATCCAGGTGAAATGGTTCAGGCCGGCCGCCCGGATGCGCAACTCGGCCACCGGCACGTCCATGATAGTGCTCACCACCTGATACCCCTCGCCGATCTGGTGGCACAGCCCCACAAACTTGACGTGTGTGTGCCGGGCCACAGCCATACACAGCCGGCTCATGGGGTTGGTATAGTTGACAAGCCAGGCGTCGGGAGCCAGCGCCTCGATGTCGCGGCAGATGCCCAGCAAAAGCGGGACGTTGCGCAGGGCGTGGGAGAGGCCGCCCGGCCCACCGTTTTCACCCAGCACGTGGCGTATGCCGTGCTTGAGGGGGATCTCCCAGTCTAGCTTCCACAACCGTTCGCGCTCCACGGCCACGCTGACGATGACGAAATCGGCGCCGGGGAGGGCCTGGCGGCGGTCGGTGGTGGCGGCCAGGTGGCAGTTGGCCCCGCTGGCCCGGTTCAGCGCGTGGCCCAGGGCCAGGACCCGGTCCAGGTGCTCGGCGTGCACGTCTACCAGCGTGACCCGGCTGCCATGCAGGGCTTCGCACTTGAAAATATCGCGCAGCGTCTCGGGACCAAACAGGGCGCTGCCCGCGCCAATGAGGACGATGTGGGGTGTTTGAGTCACGTGATGGACCTTTCTTTCATACCAGAATTCGCGTTCTCACTGCACCCATACCAGTGGCAGGTACAGATGCAGTCCGTTGGCAATCGCTGCGCACCAAATACCCCGCCCGCTCTCGGCACCCGTTGTGACGGTCAGCCAGGCCGTGTTGACGATGGGCAGCGAGAGCGATAGTGGTTCCGTGCCGCTCACTTCCGGCGTGACCTGAAAGCGCACCATCTGCAGCGGTTCTGCGAGCAGGGGGCCTTCCCAGATCACGGCGTGGACCGTGGGGCTATACACAGCCGCCGGCGTGGTGGTGCTGGTGAGGCTGTCGGTGACGTATTGCACATGACCGGGCAGCGGGTCCCACAGTCGGACGACCTGCCCGGAACCCGAGAACGCCAACGTGTAGGTCAACATGTCGCCGCCGTGCAGGCCCTCCCGAGGTGTGGCCTCCTTGTACAAGAAGAGCGGCGCCGGCGATACGGTGATGGCGGCGGTGGCCGAGACGGTATCGCCCTGCTGCACCCGGCTCAACCAGGCCGTGTTGACTATCGAGACTGGCACCGAGAATACGCCGGTGGCGCCGGCCGGTATCACCTGAAAGCGGACGGTTTGCAGCGTATCCGTGGGCAGCAGGCCGGTCCATATCACGGCCCGGGCCGTAGGGCTATACACCGCCGGGGGCGTGACGCTGCCGGGCACATATTCAAAAGCCGCCGGCAGCGGGTCAACCATGCGCACCTGTTGCCCCGGACCTCTCAGGGTTACCGTATAGGTCAGCACCTGGCCGTTGACCAGCTCGACCGAGGGCCAGGTCTGTTTCTCCGCAAAGATCGGGGGCGCCGGTGGGGCTGAGCGTTGGGCATACTTGACCACGGATGCATAGCTCCCATCGTACCAGGCCACCTGGGGGCGGCCGGTTTCATCCAGGGCCAGCGAAATGCCTCCTGGGAATCCTTGCTCGTTATCTATGTCTTCAACCGGCCAGGATACGCCATCGTACCACGTGTATTTCAGAGCGTCATATGCTGTGGCGTACGCAATATGCGGCCGTCCTGCCTGATCGAACCTCAACGCGGTGTCCCCATAGTTCTCGATACTCCTCAGGGTCGTGATGTGCCAGGCCGCCCCCTCGCGCCGGGCATATCTCAGCTCCCCGACTGACCCTGATTCGGCCATGACTACATAGCTGATGCACGGGCGACCCAGACCATCCACTGCCAATGAAGTGCGACTCCCAGGGGGCAGGTGCTGACCCAATACCTCGGTGTGCCAACTGGTTCCATCGTGCCAGGCGTATCCCAGGTCACAATCCCCTCCAACGTATGGCACATAGCTGATGTGCGGGTGACCGGCACCATCCAGGGCTAGTGCTGTAGCAGGAAAAAATATTTGGAATCCATCAGCCACCGACGAGATCTGCCAGCTAACCCCGTCATATTCGGCATATTTCACAGACATGTCAAGGTAATCGTAATAGCTGATGCGCGGGCGGTCCGAACCATCCAACGCCAGCGAGGCGCCCCGCACCTCCCCGCTTGCTGCCGTTTCAACATGCCAACCATCCCCATCGCGCCAGGCATATTTGACCACAGAATAACACGAATAGCTGAGGCGTGGTTGATCGTCCCGCGACAACGCCAACGACACATAGCCCTCGCATGCCCCACTATCGTCCACGGTTTCCAAATGCCACCCGACGCCGTCGTGCCAGGCATATTTGATACTACAGTGCAGTAAGAAGGCCTCGTTGTACTGGGCATAGCCAATGTGAGGCCGGCCCGCGCTGTCCAGCGCCAGCAGCGAGCCCCCACTCATGTATGCGTTGACAGGACCTTGGTCAACCGTCTGGATCTGCCAGGTTCCGTCGTCCAGATTGGCTACGGCGCCCGGCTGCCCAGCCGCAGACTCGGATGAGACACTACCCAACACCAAAACCAGGAAAAGGAGCACCGCGAACATTCTACCAGTTCTCATGTCATCCCTCCTATTGATGGCGAACCTTGATGGGGCCGTGGCCCCGACGTCACCGAAATCCAAAGATGCGTCGCCCGGCGTTGATGCTGCGCAGATTGGCGTCATAGGCCAGGCTAATCTCGGCGTGGGCGGCAAAGCCGCACCGGTCGCAGGCAATATGGCTGGTGCGGCTCTCCAGGTAGCAACCGTGGGTGATGCGACCATCCGGCTCGGCGCTGGCGATGAGCCAGGGATGGCAGCGCCAGGTGTTGTCCTTGAGAGCCGCCAGGCTGGGAACCGAGCAAGCGATGGGGTAGCCCTGCCGTTTCAGGGCGACGAGTTCGTCAAGCACCTGGCGGCGTTGCTCGCGGGGCAGCCACAGGTTCTCGGTGCCCTCATAGGGGTAATAGAACTGGATAGTGATGCCCTTGACCGTGGGCATGGTCGCCAACAGGCGCACCAGGGCCGGGATGTCCTGCCAGTTCAGGCGGTTGATGGTGACGTTGACATAGAGCTTGGGATGGACTGATGCCTCGATGTTGGCCATCACCTTGTCAAACGTGGGGCCGCGATTGGCGTCGTGCGCCGGTTGCAGGCCATCGACGCTGACCCAGGTGATGTCGGTGATGGGCTCGATGGGGAGGATGCCGTTGGTGGTCAGGCCCACGCAGAAAAAGCGTTCCCGGGCCTTGCGCACCACGTCATGGACGGTGTGGCCAGCCGCGTCGCGCCAGAGCATGGGCTCGCCGCCCTCAAAAATGACCAGGCGCACCCCCATGCTGTGCAGCCGGTCCAGTGTGGCGATGACGCCGGCCAGGTCTAGCTCGTCGTCGTGCGGCTGGCGCCAAAAGGGGCAGCCCTGGCAGCGTAGGTTGCACCGGTGCGTGAGTTTAAAGCTCGCCAGCAAGGGAATGCGGTGCCTCGGCAGGCGACACCGCAGGTTGTGGGCCACGAAATACGCGTATTGTTCCCCGATCACGTCACGTCTCCGCGCCGCTGTGCGCCAGTTTATCCCGGGTACAGCGGGCTCATGTCGCGCAGGCGCTGGATGATGGGCGGCAGCACTTCCAGTACCCGGTCCACGTCCGCGTCCGTGTTCTCGCGACCCAGGGTAAGCCGCAGGCTGCCGTGGGCTACCTCCACCGGCACGCCCATCGCCGTGAGCACGTGGCTGGGCTCGATCTCGGCCGAGGTGCAGGCCGATCCACTGCTCCCACAGATGCCTTCGTGGTCCAGCAGCAGCAGGATGCCTTCGCCCTCCACGTACTCGAACACAAAGCTGGCGCTGTTGGACAGGCGTTGCGTGGGGTGGCCGGTGAGCCGGGCGTGGGGAATGCGCTCCAGCACGCCGGCGATGAGCCGGTCTCGCAAGCCCACCAGTCGCACGTTTTCTTCTGCCTGGCCCGTTTGCGCCAGCTCCAGGGCCTTGGTCAACCCCACGATGTATGGCACATTCTCGGTGCCGGCGCGCCGGTTCCCCTCGTGGGAGCCGCCGGTCTGCAATGGCAGCAGGGGCACCCCCTGACGCCGATAAAGCAGGCCCACGCCCTTGGGCCCGTAGAACTTGTGCGCCGACAGGGACAGCAGGTCCACGCCCAGCCGGTACACATTCAGGTCTAGGCTGCCGCCCGCCTGTACCGCATCGGTGTGAAAGGGGATGCGGCGCGCCCGGGCTACGCCAGCCAACTCGGCGATGGTCTGGATAGTGCCCACCTCGTTGTTGGCGTACATGATGGACACCAGAACCGTGTTGGGCCGGATGGCCTGCTCCAGGTCCGTCGGATTCACCAGTCCATACTCGTCCACCGGCAAGACCGTCACCTCACAATCAAAAAGCTTTGCCAGTTGCTCGCAAGTATGGCTCACGGCATGATGCTCGATGGGGCTGGTGATGATATGCGGGCGTTCCACAACTTTGCGATGGCGAGCGGCCAAGGCCACACCCCGAATCGCGAGGTTGTCGCTCTCGGTGCCACAACTAGTAAAGACGATCTCGCGCGGGTCACAGTTCAGCATCTCGGCCACGGCGCGCCGGGCCTCTTCCATCGCCTTTTGCGACTCGCGTCCCTTGTGGTGCACACTGCTCGGGTTACCATAGTACGCGGTGAAATAGGGCAGCATCGCATCTACCACACGCGGGTCTACAGCCGTGGTGGCAGCATGATCCAGATAAATAGTGGGCCTGTCCATGAATCATTTCTCCTTTCGCACAGGCATTGTAGCACTGCGGGGAAAGGCTGTCAAGGAAGAGTTTGGTCGCGCCCAATCGCATAGCCAGCCGTTGCCACCCGGCCAGATCTGGGCTATAATGTTCTTAGGAGGCAACCATGACCCCAGAACCCCAACCTCTGGTCTGCGTCCACGTGGCCCAGGGGCAAATGCAGGCGCACCTGTTCAAGTCTTTGCTCGAGAGCGAGGGCATCCCAGTGCTGCTCCGCTACGAGAGTGTGGGTGTGGTCTATGGATTTACCGTAGATGGGCTGGGCGAGGTGGGGCTGTTTGTGCCCGCCAATCGCGCAGCCGCGGCCCGGCGGGTGCTGGCTGACCCGGTGCTGCTGCCAGATGACACAGAGCCGCCTACGGTGTAGGCGGCTCTTTTTCTCGAATGTGTGTGGCTACTGGACGAGCATCTGAAAGTCAAACTCGTCACCCTGGGCCGGCGCACGGCCGGTGACACGCTGGACACGTGCCCATAGCCAGCGCAAGACCTTGAGCCAAATCTGCCAGGCCACCACAAGGCCCACGGCAAATCCCACCAAGGCCCCCAGGGTGGTTCCGATCAGGAACACATACCCTCGTGCCTTGAGTTCTCCTCTATCCAATGACCCATTCATGACCAATCCTCACTGAATATGCACCACCAGCCGGGCATCCTGCCACAGGCGCTCCAACTGGTAATAGGCTCGTTCCGCGGGCGCAAACGCATGGATGATCACCTCGTTATAGTCCATGAGTATCCATCCACTGGTCGCCGTGCCTTCTATGTGTAGCGGAGATCGGCCCAGAGACCCGAATGTGGCTTGCACCGCGTCTGATAGGGCATCCAACTGCCGGTCCGAGGTGCCGGTGCAAATCACAAAATGGTCAGCGATGGACGACAGGCCGCGAATATCCAGCAATATCACGTCCTCGGCCTTTTTCTCTACCAACACGTCCACGATCTGTTGTGCAATGTTGTTCGATTCCAGAGTGCACCCTCCGTTTCTGGTGGTATCGGTTCTCGTCGACTAGATGCCGGCGTTCAGTGCGGCCCGCAGTGCGGCCCGCAGTGCGGCCTGCGCTTCTGGGACCGACTCGTCGATGGCAAAGAGCCGGTGAAAGCCGGCCATCTCGAAAATGTCATATACCCGATCTTGCAACGCGGCCAATCGAATGTCGCCCCCGTGCTGCCGAACCTGGCGCAAGGTCACGAGCAGCACCTTGAGGGCGCTGCTCGACAGGTAACGCACCTGCGCCAGATCGACGACCAGCCACAGGCGTCCGTCCACGATATGCTGCCGCAGGTCGGCTTCCAGTTGCGGGGCAGTCGCCGCGTCAATACGGCCCTGTGGACACACCACGCAGATTTCGCGCTCGGTCACAATGGCTGCTCCTCTCCGTCGGGGTTGATGGCACAGGGACACTGCTTGGTCATCACCAGCGTATTGCCCTCATCGTCAAACGTAAACTGGACTCGGTCCATGAGCGAGTGCATGAAATGCAGGCCCAACCCCCCGATCTGGCGGTCTTGGAGCGGGGCATCCAGGTCTGGGGCCTGTATGGCGCCGGGGTCAAAGCGGCGCCCCCAATCTCGAATGGTGACGCGCACTTGCTCCCCCTCCCGGCAGCAACTTAGCTCCATAGGGCCACCCTGGCTGTCGTAGGCGTGTTCGATGACGTTGGTGCAGGCCTCGTCCACGGCCAGTTGCACCTTGAACGAATCGTCTGGGCCCAGGCCGCACGCCTGGGTCGCGTCCATAACCCAATCGCCGATGTCGGCCAGGCTCTGGGGCTGGCTGTCGATGGTCAGGGTGTGCCGCTGCGGGGATGCAGTAGTCTCGTCGGGCAACCCGGGTCTCCTTCTGGTCATCACTGGTGGAGGAAGCGTTGGCCTTTTTGGGCCATGTCGTTCAACAGCGCAGCCGTGCCGGCAAAGCCCTCGCCGGCGAGCCGTTCCACGTGGCGGCCGGCATCTTTGAGGGCCTGTTCATCGCTCTCGGGCACGCCAAATGGTCCTCCCACAATGCTGATATTGGTGTATTGTTTGGCTTCTTCGACGTCAAAGCCGCAGGTGGGCAAAAAGCGCTGGATATACGTTTGCGCGCCTGCCCAGTCTTCTTGGGCCCAGTTGTCGGCGTGTTTCCAGAACAGCAAATAGTGATAGGACGGCGGCGTGACTTCTGGCCCCGCCGGCCCCATGTACTTGCGGATTTCGGCCAGCAGCGAGTCACGCCAGATCCAGAGCCAACGGCCGGCGTCTTTGACACACCCCGGCGACGGGTTGCCCGCGGGGTTGGTCATCAGTTCGCACCGGCCCCAGATGGCGCTTTCTGTCAAATGCAGATTGCCAAGAAGCCAGGCGCAGAGCTTGCCGCTGCTTTCCAATTGAGCCTGAGTAGGCAGATGGCCCGGTTTGAACTGGCCGACCAATGCGACCCCCAGGCTTTGCCGGTCCCAGTTGCGCGGCGCGGTGAGGGGGTCGTTCCCATCATAAGAATGGTAGGACACCGTGGTCAGTTCGTTGGTCTGATAGATGGTGCCATCCTTCATGATCATAAAGTGATAGCCAATGCCCGGCCAGTGCAACTTGTCCACCAGATAGGCCGCCAGGGCCTCGGGCGTGGCGGTTTCCCAGTTGGTATGATGGAGGATTAGCATCTGGATCTCGCTTAGCGTGCGAGTGGGATAGGGGCCGGGCGCGCCTCCGCGGGGGTATTGGGGCAACTCGCTGGCGATGTTGATGATAGGCGGCTGCCCCGGTCCAGTTGCCGCCTGTACGGTAATAGTCAGCGTGCGCTCGATGACAGCCGCACCCTGTCGGCTGGGGACCGCACGCAAGGTATAGGTGGTGGTCGCCGCGGGCTGGATTGCCTGCTGTCCGTTGACGGGCACGTTGGCCCCGTTCAGCGTCACCGAGGCCACGTTCTGGGTGGTCCACCGCAACGTGGTGCTTTCGCCCTGAGTAATGTCAGTGCTGTCAGCGGTAAACTCGACCTTGGCCGGTTTGTCCCAGCTAAAGACTCGCTCATGGCTGGGCATGGCCTTGACCACGTCTACCACCTTCTGGCGGCTGCCATTGGCCCGGTACCAGGCGGTCTCTTCAAAGAACGGGTCGGTGTTCCCCGCCAGTTGGCTGGCGAGCACCCAGGGAGAATGACAAAAGAAATAGTCTGGCGCATTGTCCATCACGTACGCAAACGAGCGCGCCGTGTGGTCGGCCACCACGTTTTCGTCGCGGGTATCGGTGTAGGGGTTGTCGGGCCGAATGCCCAGGCGCGTGCCGCCTTCGGTGCCCAGAATGGGCAGGCTGCGCCCGATTTTCTGGCGCACCACCTGATCATAGATGATAAACTTTTTAAAGCAGTGCGAATCCTGGGGGGTTACGGGCGTGGTGATGGGATCACGCGCCCATACGTTATAGTTGTGCAGGCTGATCCACAGCTTGTTGTAGACCTTGGTGCGTTGGGCCGGCGTGAGCCGGGCATGGATGGCGTCCAGGGCATCGCTGAAATACTTTAAATCTTCGCCCTGGCCCAGGCCGTATTCGCCGCCGGCCGTAGCCAGGCCCGGAAGACCGGGCAGGCCGCCGGCGTCGATGACCTTGAGGGCCGCATCACACCACCACTCGGCAAACTTGGCCATCATGTTGGGCGGAAAGTCGTTGTTGGGCCATTCGCCCTTGAGGTTGGGCTCGTTGTGAATCTGGAAATAGCGCACGCCCTTGGGCACATAGTGGCTAACCAGCGTGGGCAGGTCGGCCGGCAGCGGGCCGGTGGGATGGGTGAGCACGCGCAAGATGGGCATCATGTCGTTCTGGATCAGCTTGTCGACCAAATAGTCGTTGGCCGTGAGTGCCCAATCAAAGCCGTTCAGAAAAACCACCCATTTGATGTGCATGGCCCGGCATTCGTTGATATAGGTATCGACCACCGGGTTGCCTGCTGACTGGGTGGTGAACCAGTGGATGCCGCGCCCGTTGTCGCCTTGTGGCCGAGGGTATTCCCGGAGTTCCATATTTTTCCCCTTCCGCCCTATCGTTTCAGGCCTAGGTTGGTTGCGCCCCGATCATGAACGCTTGAGCGTATTATACTCGCTAGGTCTTGTTTTGGCAATATGCGCCTCGGCGCACGGCTAGGGCAAGAACTGGAAACTGTCCATCATGGCAGCAAAGGTCTGGGTTGCCTGGTCATAGTTGGCCGTGCCGGCAAAACCCATCAAAACATAGCCATTGCCGTTGGTGTGGTTCTTGGCGTACAGGTCGGCCTTGATGTTGACGCCCCCGTAACTGCCGGTCATGGACACCAGTCGCCAGTCCACGCCGTTAAAGGTGCGCGTGTCTTCTGACATCACCTCCAGATCTTGGAACGTGCCTTTGAAGATGGATACAAACAGGTCGGTGAGGGCCTTTTCATCGCCCAGGGCGCTGGCCCCCGGGATGACCCCCACAATGGCGCCGATCATCTCGGTGGAACTGGAGAACTGGGGACCGCTGGCGCCTTCTTGTACGTTCCAGTCAGCCGGATATTGGACCGAAAAGCTATGTTCGGCACTGGTATAGGTCTTGGTATCGCCGCCCGGCTGGGGCGATGGCGGGCGCGTCACGGGCGGCAGTGCTCCCTTGGTGGGAGTGGGGGGGGCCACCGGCCGGGTGGGGGTGGGTGGCGCTACGCGTGCTGTATTGGTCGGTTGGACCGGGACCACGGTGGTATCGGTAGGCGCCAGGCCGGGCAACGCGCAGATGCCGGCCAATGATAGCACCACCAGTCCCAGGCAACAGATCACCAGCACGATAACCACGCCGATCACAATGGGCACAACCGGGGCACCCTTTTTCGCGACCACCGGCGCCGGTGGTGGTGAGAGTGGGGGTGGTGTGAGCGCTGTTATGCGCGTGCCGCACTCGCCGCAAAACACCTCGTCAGGCTTGGACTCGGTACCGCATTGGGGACATTTCATCGCTTGGACTCCTTTCTCATTGAGAAGTTCGTACACGCGCAGGTAGGCTGATCAGCGTTCACGGGCCTTTTTGGCCCGGTCCAACATGGCCTGCGCATCCCGGCGCGAGACCTCGCTGGCCGGCGCGCCGCCCAGCATGACAGCCAGCTCGGTCAGGCGCTCGCGGCCCGCCAGCGGTTGCACCCGCGTGACCGTACGCCCGTCAGATACGCTCTTGACGATGGCGTAATGCGTATCGGCATAGGCCGCGATCTGGGGCAGGTGCGTCACGCAGAGCACCTGGTGCGCACCGGTGAGCTGGCTCAGCTTTTCACCAATGACGGCCCCACTCCGCCCGCCCACGCCCACGTCGATCTCGTCAAAGATGAGGGTAGGCACCTGGTCCACCTGGGTGAGGATGGTCTTGAGGGCCAGCATGAGGCGTGACATTTCGCCGCCTGAGGCGATGCGGGCCAGGGGCTTGGGCGGTTCGCCCACGTTGGGGGCAATGAGAAACTCGACCTGGTCGACGCCGGTGGCATCAAACGCCAGGCTGCGGTCGCCGACCAGCAACCCATCGGCGGCTTCTTCTTGCCGTAGGTCGACGCAAAAGTGCGCGCCGGCCATGTTCAGGTCGGCCAGTTGCGCCTCGACGGCCGACGCCAGCCGGTCCGCAGCCTGGGACCGGTCTGCTGACAGGACCGCAGCCTGGGCACCCACCGATGCCCGCAGCCGGGCATCTGCGGCCCGCAAGGCTTCGATGCGCTCCTCGGCGTGGGTAATGCTATCCAGTTCGTCCTGGGCGCGCGCGGCAAAGGCCAGCACGTCGGCGATGGAATCCCCATATTTTCGCTGCAGGCCCAGCACCAGTTCCAGCCGGTCTTCGATGCGGTGCAGGCGCGGTGGGTCAAACTCGATGGCGTCGCGATAGTCGCGCAAACCCTCGGCCAGGGCTTCTACCTGGTACGCCAGGGCTTCGGCCTGCTGCAACAACTCCGCCAGATCGGGGTCCAGCGCGCACAGGTCGTCCAGGGCTGCCTGCGCCTCGCCCACCCGGTCCGTCGCCGAGGGTGCTTCATCCTCGCTCTCGTACAAGGCCCGGTACGCCTGGTCGGACACCTGGGCCAGTCGCTCGGCATTGGCCAACCGTCGCCGCTCGGCTCGCAGTTCTTCTTCCTCGTCCTCGTGCAGCCGGGCCGCTGCGATTTCGTCCACCTGAAAGGTGAGCAGGTCTACCCGGCGCGCCAGTTCGCGCTCGCCACTCAGCAATCCGTCCAATTCACGTCGCACTTGGCGCAACTCGACCACGCCCTGGGCCACCTGCTGGCGTTGCTCGCCCAGGCCGGCGTAGCGGTCCAACAGGTCCAGGTGCGTGTTCACTCGCAGCAGCGACAGATGCTCGGACTGGCCGTGAATGTCGATCAGGCCCTGGGCCACGGTGCGCAGCACGGTGGCCGTGACGGCGCGGCCGTTGACGCGGCACACGTTGCGACCGCCTCGCCGGATCTCGCGGGACAGGATCAGCGCGTCCTCATCGCTTTCCAGGCCCAGTTCCGCCAGCAGCGGCAGCAGCTGAGAGGCCTGAAAAATGCCTTCGATGTACGCCGCGTCGGCGCCGCTGCGGACGAACTCGTCGGTCACGCGCCCGCCCAACAGCGCTCCCACCGCATCCACGATGATCGACTTGCCAGCCCCGGTCTCGCCGGTCAAGGCATTAAAACCATCGTGCAAGCGGATGCTCAGCTCGTCAATGATCGCCAGATTGGAAACGCGCAACTCGACCAGCATGGGTTTGCCTGCCCCTTTGTCGTGTTGTGGCCGGGTTATTCGGACCGCCAGCCGCCGCCCGCTGCTTTTTTGTAGCGGTAGGTGATCCGGCCGCGCATCAGGTCGTACGGTGATAGCTCGATCGTCACGCGGTCGCCCAGCAAGACCCGGATATAGTTCTTGCGCATCCGGCCTGACAGGTGTGCCAGGACCAGGTGTCCGTTGTCCAGCTCGACACGAAACATGGCATCCGGCAATGCCTCTGTTACAGTACCTTCTACTTCGATGGCTTTTTCCTTTGCCATATGCTCCTCATCTCCTTCTACATGCTATCGTTCGTGGGGGCGCGTATTGGTCCGCGCCAAACTAGATCTGGTACACACAAGCGCGCCTATTTGATGCGTTCCAAGAGCGCGCCATAAAAATAGGTGGGTGGGCGGCGGCGCACGAATCGGGCCGTCTGGCGGCTGGCTCGCACGTGGACCCGGTCGCCCGGACGCAGAGGTTCGTGAATCTGCCCGTCGATGGCGGCTGTGCCCTCTTCGCGACCCACCAATTCCAGACCCACCTGCACCTCTGACGAGAGCACCCAACTGCTTGACAGGATCAGGTGTGGCGCTACCGGCGTCAGGACCAGGCTGCGCAGTTGTGGGTGCAAGATAGGCCCCCCGGCCGCGAAAGAATAGGCCGTCGAGCCGGTGGGCGTTGCTACAATGACGCCATCGGCCGCATAGGTGGTGAATGGCTCGTCGTCGATGGTGACGCGCACGCGCACCATCTTGCACAGCGCGCCCCGGCACATCACCACGTCGTTCAGCGCCTCGTATACGGCTGCCAGTTGGCCGTCACGCCAGATTTCGCCCTCGAGCTTGAGCCGTTCTTCCAGCCAATACTCGCCGGCCAGGAGCGCCGGAAAGCACGCCGCGATTTCGTCCGGCTGGAATTCGGTGAGGAATCCCAGCGTGCCAAAGTTGACGCCCACGATGGGAGTGGCGTCGGGCGCGGCCAAACGCACCGTCTGGAGCATGGCCCCATCGCCGCCCATGGTGACCACCAGATCGGGCCGGGCCTGCTGAAACAGATCCCGTACGATGGCTTCCTCGTGGCGGGGCGCGGTCCAGCACTCGACGTCGTGCGCCTGGGCCAGCGCGGCCAAAGTTTGGGCCAGTTCCTGGGTATCGGCATAGTGACCGTACAGAATGCCCACCCGGCGTGCTGGCTCGCCCACCCAGGCCCGAGTTGGATGTATTGCCACAGACGTCCCTCCACTCCCAATTTACAGCACAAGTATACCGGTGCCGGGCACGAAAGTCAACCTACCCACTGACGCCGACCTTGTCCTCCAGCCGCACCGGTGGGCGAAAAGCGCACGGCCCGGTGACGCACTTGCCGCACACATCCGACAGGCCAAACTGGTGGCGATAGACCGCGTCTACCTCCAGGCACGCCTGGTAGCACCGCTCCTTGTCCAGGCCATTGACGGTGAGCGCGCCCACCGGGCAACGTTTCACGCATTCGGTGCACGCGCCGTCGCGATAGAACGTACAGTACAGGCTATCCGGGCGCGGGGTCGGTGGGATGGCCGCGTCGATGACCAGGCTGCCCAGTCGGCCGGCGCACCCGCGCTCGGTGATGAGCA
>JAHJIN010000374.1 GCA_018823415.1 Chloroflexota bacterium
CCGGTGACCTGGCCGAGACCATGATCCGCCTGGGTGACCTGAACCGGCACCCCCACACGGATGGCCGGTGGGTGGCCGGCAAGAACGAGCACGGCGTAACCGTCGTGCCGGGCCTGCACGACCAGACCCCCCACTGGCTGGTGAGCGGCGCCACTGGCAGCGGCAAGAGCGTGGCGCTCCGCTCAGCCGTGTTGCAACTGTCCCAGGACTCGGCCAATGCCTTGGTCCTCGTTGACGGCAAGTTCGGCGAGGGTCTCGGTGACCTGGCGCGTTTGCCGGGCGTGGTCGGCCCGGTGGCCGTGGATGCGGCCACGACGCAATCGGCCCTGGGCTGGGCCTGCGTGCAGATGCGCGAGCGCTATACAACCCCGGGGCAGCACGGGCGCGTGGTAGTCATCTTTGATGAGTTCCAGGAACTGGCGACCGATGCAGTAGTGATGAACCTGCTACGCAAGCTGGCCGCCCAGGGCCGAGCCGCCGGCGTGCACCTCATCGCGGCGACCCAGCACCCAACCGTAGATGCCTTTGGCGACGCCACCACACGGCGCAACCTGGTGGGCAAGATCGCCCTGCGCGTGGCGGACCCGGACGCCTCCCGGGTGGCCGTGGGGGGACGATTGCCCCGGGCCGACTGTCTCCTGGGCGCTGGCGATGCCTACACGGTAGGCCCCGGCACATGTCACCGGGTCCAGATGGCCTACGTGGGGCCGGAGGACATCGCCCAGGCCGAGAGTGGGATGTGGCGCTTTGACGCCTGGCCCGAGTACGATGCCAGCGAGATCGGTCAGAACCTGCCGGTTGACTCGACAAACGGCGCCAAGTCCTGGACCCCCAGCGAGGTGGGCGTAGCGCTCATCGCGGCCGCCGAAGGGGAAGGCCGTCCGGCCATGATGACTCGAATGCAGACCGAGGGCCTGCGTGGCATGGGCGACCATCGGGCCGCCCAACTGGTCAAGTTTGGCAAGCAGGCTTTGGCCTGGCTGCAGGACTGTGACTATGACGTGTGCTACGTGGGCAATTGACACCGATTGTGCTGTGCTGTGCCGGACACACACTCTCGCCCACAAAACGACTTGCTGAACAGGAGCATCGAGAAAGTGAGTGGTAGTAGCACAGCACAGCGCAGGAGATGAAACCATGCGCGACGAATTCAAGGAACGCCTAATTGGCATGGCCGCGCTATTGATCATCCTGCTGGTCCTGAGCGGATCGAGCTTGTTGGTCTTGGCGGCCGTGAACGCGAGCGCGAACACGCTGCGCTGGTGGGCGCTGCTGGTCACGGTGTCTCTGGTCACGCTGACCCCACTCACCGGGCTCGTGGCCTGGAAGCTGGGTCGGCGTGACGCCCAAGAGCGATTGGCTGGCATCAACACCGGTGTGGATCAGGTTATGCGGGCCGCGCACGGCACGGCGGCCCTGCGGGTCAACGTGCTGCGGGCCACCCAGCAGGTGAAGGATCCCACCGCGCCGGTCATTACCATGCTGCCTACCGAGCCCGAATTCCGCGACCCCCCACTGCTCCAAGCCGGACAGGTGGTCGAACTCTGACCCCAGCGTGCACCTCTCACGAAAGGACTTGCCATGATTCACTTGTATCTATGCCCGACCTGCGGCCGGACCTTTGAGCTGACCGATAGCGAACCGATACCGGACCACCAGTCCCGGGGCTGTTCCTACCAGGGACCCGGTCAGCGCCTCACCTTCACCCTGGCCGAAGCGGCCCAGGGCATTGACGTGGGCATACTCAGGGCCTATGCGGACGGGGACGCGGCCCGGCGGGCTCGTGCGGTCGGTCAACCCCGCTTCACCGTGGCGCGCGTCCAAATCGAGGAGAGCAGCTAACATGGGACTCGGCGTATTCTTTGCCCAGGACTTGCACCACATCATCACCGGCCTGAACGACGCGGCCACCGGGTTGCCCCGTGCCCTGGGCGTCCACGACGCCCAGGGCGCCGCCTACCTCACCGGCTATCGTGACGCGCTGCGCACCCTGTCCACCTGCTTGGGGCTGGTCGCGCCTTTCCCTACCACGCCCCATGTGCTGGACAGCACCGCCCGGCCAGCAGACCGCCCGGCGCGCGCGCTCACCGTGGGTGCGCTTGATGAGGTAACGCGATGGTCGAAATAGCTGCCATCCTCACCGGCGCGATATGCGGAGTAACGGCCAGCATCCCGATCAGTATCGGCATTTTGCTGCTGCTACCGCACCTCGTCCCGCGCCAAGCCCGGCCCGCGCCAACCGTACTGGCCCCACCTTCATCGGTCATCATCCTCCCGGAGGGATCCTACAGGGAGGTACACCATGAATCTGCAATGCCCCGAGTGCGGTAGCGCCGACATGGGCTATGCCGCCGACCGTGACGATCTCTGGCGGCCCCCGGCGCTGCCGCCAATGCGGTTTCGTCGGTTCGGAAAATATGTTCGTCCATGAACTCGGGGACCGGTTGCAATATTGGTCCCGCGTAGACGTCAATGGTCAGGACCGGGAAGAGACGTCATGTCCGCACTGATGAGACTATTCACCGCCCTGGCATGGGGCCGCAGTCCAGAACACGCCTGGTCTATCCTGGGCCACGATATCCAGCGTGGCGAGCGGCGAGGAGCGATAAATGCCGCCATTGCGAAACGCAATCCGGAGGATCTGCTCAAGTTCGCCTACCCGGTTGGCGTCTTTCAACGAGAGCCGTACTGGCGGTTCGCGAGTTGCTTCGTCAGTTGGTCCCTGGCTGGTGTCAATATGCAACCGGATCCCGATGACGATAGTGTGGATCTGGCCGATTTGGATATGGCCAACCTGGTGCGGGGCAACCCGCGCCTATTGGCCCTGGCGTTGGCCATCAACCAACAGATCACAGCGCCCGAATCTCCCACCGGCTACATGGCCCTCCCGGATCGCGGGGCGGATGATGCCGAGAGCACTGACCCACGATTTGCCGAGGCCGACCGATGCCACGAAGTCTATGGGCGGCGACAAATGCAGTTCTATGTGTTTTTCGGGTGGGTTCGGGTTGAGGAAGACCTGTTGGTAGTCACCCCTACCATCGAGTAACGGAGGATTATCGTGGCTATCATAATCGCTGTCACCAATCAAAAGGGCGGCGTGGGCAAGACTACCACCGCCGTGAACCTGGGCGCTGCCCTGGTCGAGTGCGGCTACCAGGTCCTGGTGGTGGATTGCGACCCCCAGGCCGACGCGACCGCCACGCTGCTGAGCCGGCCCCTCCAGTCGCCGGGGATATTCGAACTCATGTTGA
>JAHJIN010000375.1 GCA_018823415.1 Chloroflexota bacterium
GTCAAGTTCCTGAAGACACTACTAGCCCACCAGACAGCGCGTCTCCGGCCAACTCCGACGGATGGGCCTGTGGCCGCTGCCTCCTTGCCCCAACGCCCCTACAAGTTTCTGGATTACTACGAGGCCGAGGATACAGGCATCTTTTTTGGACGAGGGTCAGAGACCCTGGAATTGACGTCGCTGATCCACGCCCATCGCCTGACATTGTTGTACGGGACCTCGGGCACAGGCAAGACGTCGTTACTGCTGGCCGGGGCAGTGCCGCGCCTGGAGGGGGCCGATCCACCCTACGAAACCATCTACGTGCGGGCCCTGGAAGATCCGGAGTTGGTCATCCGACGAACAGTACAGCGCAAGCTGCCCAAAGCCGCCTCGCCCCAAGAAGGCACGCTGGTCGATTTCCTCGAGACTGCGACCAAAGTGCTGGGCTGTACGCTGGTTATCATCCTCGACCAGTTTGAAGAGTTCTTCATCCGGCCCAGTCCGCAGGACCGGGCGAAGTTCATCACCGAGTTGGGCGCGCTCTACGATGCCCGCGACGTGCCGGCCAAGGTCGTGCTAAGCCTGTTTTTCGCACCTTACCAACCGAATAGAGAGCAAGCCTAACCTGTCGACATACGGGAACTGAACCTGTACGTGCTCGACAAATAGGGGTTGAGGCCAGACGGGGCCTCTGCGGTGGCCGATGGGGCTGATCTCTTGCCTGTCGACGCACCTAGCCCACCCCGGCAATCCGGGCCTACATCACAATCTGGTGCCTCGCTGGAGGCGACAAGGTGCAGAGCCTGGTTTCTGCCGGGGGCAGTAGAGGATGAGGCCAGCGAGGAAGGCGGAGCTCAGCCAACACCTGAACCAAGACCTGCAAGATTGCTGCCTGTTCTTCATCTATCGGGACAAGTCGGATGAGGTAACTGCCATCCCAGCAGAAGGTCTCCACAACATCAAGGCTCTGGAGTTTGGCGATGATGCGCCGCGTAGTCATCTGCAGGCCATGCTGACGAGCTTGACGTTCGAGCAGGCTATACGCCAGTAAGGCGAGCATGTTGATGAGCAGCATGGCTTCAATCCGCTCGTCCTTGTGAAGATAGACCGGCGAGACCTTCAAGTCGCGCTTGGAGACCTGGATGCGTTTCTCGACTCCGTCCTTCTGACGATATAGAGCCAGCATCTTGCGCGGTGACAGGTTCCAGTCGTTGGTGACCAGCAGGTAGCGGCCGTCTCGCTGCATTGCTTGCCAGAGAGGATAGCGGTTCACCCACCAACAGAGACGAACCTGGCCGTTCTCGTCCTCGTAGGCTTTGGCCTGCATGAACTTGCCTACGGACGACTGCTTGAGCTGGGTCTCGGCCCGCTTCTGCACCGCCTTCACCGTTCGATAGTGAGGCCGACCGATCTTGGCCTCCACCTCTCGCAGGGCTTCACGCAGTTCTCGCAGCCGGGCGGCTCGTGCCCGCCGATGGGCAGTGCGCATGGGTCCGCTGAGGACAACCAAGCCGCGGTGGACGACTGACCGGCCCTCGTGCTCGAATGGCACCTGACAGAGGATGCCCCAGTAGCCTTGAGAACCCTGGTCGTCAGTCAGGGGATGGGCATAGAACTGTTTTTCCGGAACTGCTAGCAGCAGTTCGCGGTGAACCTTCTTCTGTGTTTTGAGGCCAGCCAGGTAGCGAATCTTCCGGTCCTTGTAGGCCAGAGCCAGTTCGTCATTCAAATTGGCTCGGTCTCCGACGACCATCACTTCTTCTATCGGCTTGCCACGGCGGGCCAGGAAACGGCGTAGCTGCTCCATGTTCTGCTGAACGGTGGCCAAGTCAGCGGTATTGCCGGACCAGGGCGCATACTCGGTCGGAATGTTGCCATCAGCCGCGACATTCAGTCCATTCTTGAACTTGCGCTTGTTCATCGGCGTGTTGTGGGCAAAGCCGAATGTGACATATTGACTGTCGGTGTAGTCTCCATGCAATATGTACGCTGTCAGGTCATAGAAGATCAGGTGCAGATCGACCTCTGCCTGGACCAATGCCCGCTGGACAACGTCCTGCCATATCTCCCGACAGCGAGGTTGGATAGCATCCAGGGTACGCCCTAACCGGTCGTCGTTGAATTTGGCAGCAGGGATACCCAGGACGTTGACCAGCACCGTCCGACCCAGCCAGTCGGCTACCTGGTACACGGGCAGAGGCATGGTGAGACGATTGAGAATCAGCACCAGGGCCACAGTCCCGTGATCCACTTGGGCGCGGGTTGAGCAATGGCGGTTGATGATGTCTCGCACCTGGAGTGTTTCCAGCAGCGCATACAACACCGGCAAGGCACCCAGATGGCGTCGTACTTGGGAGTGGGTAAGCAGATCCACCAACTGGGCCAGGGTCAGAGCCCCAGTCAAGGCCAACCGCGCCAAGCGGGCTATCCATAGGGCACGACGATGAGCTCGTCGCCAAGCACAGTATCGCCGCCAGGCCCATTTGCGCCATCGGTGTCGAGGGTGCCAGGGAAACAGAGGACCATTTCCCGGATCATGGGTGACAATACCCGGCAAGGTAGGCAGATCGGGTACAGATCGGTCACCTACCACGGCTTGTGCGGGCCATGTCCAGAATACCAGGCAGGCAATGGCCCAAATGAGCCAGACCAGGATTTGCATTCGTCGGGATTTTGTGGCAAAGTACATATGGAATCGCTCCGGCAAGTTTTGTTTCGCGACATGTACTTTGCCACAAAAGGGGCGATTCCGCTACTTTTGCTCTCTATTCGGTTCTTAAAGTGCGCATCTCAAACTGCGAAATGTAGGCTTAGGCGCCATGGCTCTCGTTGGCTGTCCCGGGTGTGGATCGCCCCTCGATCGGGCAAGGCGATAGAACTATCAAAACAGTTGACTAATACTTGGAGACAGGGTATAATGGGCGAGGA
>JAHJIN010000376.1 GCA_018823415.1 Chloroflexota bacterium
GTCTATGGTCGCCTGGGGGAGGACAGCATCCGCGACATCTGGCTGACCCACCCCACCATCCTGGAGCTGCGTCGCGTCCTGGCCGACGAGGCCAGTTACCCCGGCGTCTGCGGCGAGTGCACCCTGGCCAAACGCTGCCGCACCGGCTGCGTGGCGCAGAATTACGTGGACGGCCGGCAACTGGTGTGGCCCGACGCCCTGTGTGCCGAGGCCGAGCGGCTAGGCGTGTTCCCGGTCACCCGGCGCCGGCGACCCGGCGGCGGAGTAATGGCTAATGGCCAATTGTGAATTGTCAATTGCCAATGGCCAACGAAAGGAGGTGTCGCACAAACGAGAACAGGTCTGCCACGGATCGTTAATCATTGACCATTTGCCATTAACAATTAGCAAAGGAGATCTCGAAATGGAAAAGGAAAGCAAAGTCCTCCGGCCAACCGACACCCGACCCACGTACGAACCGCCCCAGGCCATGCGGCTGAACCAGGTGCACGCAGGGGAGGGAGCATGCGAACCTGGCAGCGGTGATAGTGAATATTGCTACTTCTCCGGTAACGCCGCCAACGCCGAGTGCCTTTCGGCCGGTAATTCTGCTACCGGGTCTTGCAACGGTGGCTCAGGCGTCGTCTAGGAAGCCTGCGACGATCTACCTTGAAACTGATGTCACATAGTGACTCGAGACTGCACGTCACGTGGGTCAGCGTGGAGCAGTTCAGTCCACGGCTGGCCGTGGGCGGGCCACGTAGTGCCCTGGCTCGGCTCCGGTTCTTGCAAGCGCGGGGCTACCCGGTGTCCATCCTTAACTTTCTCCCCGGCGACCTTGACCGCGAGGCTTACGAGGAAGACTTGGCGGCGTACGGCGGCGACCGGATCAGCCGGGAAGGAACCACCTGCCGGGCCGTTTTCCAGGGCGTAAATTACCGCCACGAGATCCTGCCCGTGGATCAAGTTCAACTGATGAGCCAGCATCAGCCGACCGTGAGCGCTGTGCAGCGCTGTCTACAGCAAGAGGGCGTGGACTATGCGTTCACGACCGACGAGGGGTACTGGCCCTTGCTTGCTGCCTGGCAACTGCAGATCCCGGGCGCGCACTTTTTTCACGCGCTGTCCGGTGTCAAGCGCTTTGCCCGGAACCCTGGCTACGCCTGGCTGCTGCGGCGGCGGACGGTTGTCGCCAACAGCCGTTTCATGCAGTCCGAGATCAAAGCGCGCCTGGGCCTCGACGCAGCGATCTGGTATCCCTTCGTCGACCTGGACGCCTACCGCTGCCGCCAGGTCGGCGAGCGGAAGGGCCGGGTCGGGTTCTACTCGTCTGGCCGGATCAAGGGAGGCGCGATCGTGGCCGAAGTTGCCGCCCGCATGCCCGAGCGCGAGTTTCTCGTCGTTGGTGCGTACAACGAGGAACCCGCGGGCAACCTGGTCTGCTGGGGCCATGTCCAGGACATGCGGCGGTTTTACCGGGAAATAGACCTGCTGCTGGTGCCTTCAGTGGTGGAAGAGGCCTTTGGCCGTGTGATCCTGGAAGCCGCGGCCAATGGCATCCCCTCCATCGCCAACCGGATGGGCGGTATCCCCGAGGCGTTGAGAGGCAGTGGGGTTCTGATCGACTGGGAGCCGGGCTCAGGCACCGCGGAAACGGCCGGGAAATACGTCGCGGCGATTCGTGCCTTGCTGGACGACAAGACGGCCTACCACCAGCACAGCCAGCAGGCTCTCGCCCGGGCTGACGAGTACGAGAGAGAACAGGACCGGATGTCGCATGCGTTTTGCGATCGCTACCTGTGTCGATGAGATCGAGGCACCTGCCCTGAGTGAAGGAGGCGGATGCTACACAGGGCATGACCTAACAGTATCTGCCCGGCCTTACCTTCGCCCCTACAGAGGATTGCGCGGGCCCACGCAGTGCGCAGTGCGCAGAGCCTATGGCCAACGGCACGCGCTGGCTCATCCGTGCCGGGGACGTAGAGGCGGTTTGACCAGGCGCCGGCCTGGCGTGCAGCACATTGCCAATAGCACCAGAAAATGGTAAAATGATTATAGTGCGGGTGCCAATGCCTGAGGCAATAGTTGATCGTCCACTGGGCACTTGTGAATTACCAATAGCCGTTTGTGGGAGGAGGTGCTGCACAGCGAGAACACGTCTACCACGGATCGTTAACCATTGACGATTGATCATTGACCATTCACAATTAGCAAAGGATATCCCGAAATGGAAAAGGAAAGCAAAATTCTTCGACCGACCGACGGCCGCCCGGCCTACGAGGCCCCGCGCGCCCTGCGCCTGGACGGACCACACACTGGCGAGGGGGGAATCACTCCCACCTGCACCACACCCGGCAGCA
>JAHJIN010000377.1 GCA_018823415.1 Chloroflexota bacterium
CCTTTCAAGGTCATTGCTACTCTCCTGGTCAGAGATTCGTCACCTCAGACAAGGATAGCAGGTTCTGGGCCGGGGTCAACCAGGGCGGTACGACTTTTTGAGACATTTGTTAACGTGCAATCGGTACGACTTTACGAGACTAGACAGCCTCACTGCTGGGTTGGAAGCCGCGCCGATTTGCTCGTCAGTTGGGGAATAGCATGGTTGTTGATATCCGTGTCCCACGCGAACTCTCACCGACTGAGGCGGAACTGGTCAGCCGCATCGATTGGTTCATCCGCTTGCGCTGGGTGGCCATTGGGGGGTTATTGCTCACGCTGGGATTCGTTGGGTTGGTGTTTCCCGGCGTCTTGCCACTGGCACCCCTGTTAGTCATTGCGGCCAGTATTGCTGCGTACAATCTGGCCTTTTTCATATATGCGCGTCACCTGCGCCAGCCGCAGCGGGATCTCGCGCACCGGCCAAACTATTACCGCTTTGTCAACTTGCAGATCGTGTTGGATCTGGTAACCTTGACCGTGCTATTGCACCTGTCGGGCGGGATCGATAACCCCTTTGCCTTCTATTACGTGTTCTATGTGATCATTGTCAGTATCTTGCTCCCGCAGCGGGCGGCCTTTGCGTATGCGGGCCTGGTGACGCTGCTGTTTGGCGGCATGGTGATCCTGGGGTATATGGGGCTTTGTGGCGCGGATCTCTCGGCGATCACCGGGATGACGCGACAGCACAGCTTGCCCTATGTGGCGAGCACATTCCTGGCGTTTGCCTCTACTGTGTTCCTGACGACGTGGATGGCGTCTGGTATTTCTCTGCGTTTGCACGAGCGCACGATAGTCCATCAGGCGACAGCCCGGTCGCTAGAAGATCGCACGCAAGAACTCAGTGCGGTCAATGCCCAATTGCGTCAGGCCGATCGCGCCCGGGCCGACTTTGTGCTGGTGGTGACGCACGAACTGCGCGCGCCACTGGCGGCTGTTCAGAGCCTCCTGGGCGTGATCCTGGAAGGCTATGCACCAGACCCGGCCAAGCAACTTGATCTCTTGACGCGTGCCAATGCCCGCGTCTCGGAACTGCTGCAACTCATTACCAACTTGCTCGAATTGTCGCGTATGAGCCAGGAAGGTTCTGTGGAGCAATCGGAACTGCTGGATATGGGTGAGGTACTGCAAAACATTGTAGATGTCATGCGTATAATGGCCGAACGCAAAGAGTTGATGTTGAGTGTCGATATCGAACCGCATCTGCCCACGGTGCGGGCCAGCGAAGGCCGGCTCAAAGAGGTGTGGACCAACCTCATCAGCAACGCGATCAAGTACACGCCCAGTGGTGGCATTGTGGTGGTTTCAGTCTATCAGAACCCCAACTATGTAGTGGGATCTGTGCGTGACACCGGCATTGGCATTGGGCCAGAAGAGCAGGCACGACTGTTCACCCCGTTCTTTCGCACCGAAGAGGCCAAAACCCTGACCAAAGAAGGCACGGGCCTGGGTCTCGCCATCGTCAAGCGCATCGTAGAGCACTATGGCGGCCGGTTGTGGGTCGAAAGCCATCCCAACCAGGGCAGCAAGTTCAGTTTTGCGCTGCCCAAGGTGCCGCCAACCGCCAAAAGCGAGACCGGCGCTCGTTCCTGAACAACCTGTTTCTTGTCCATATGGCTCAGCAAGCGAACCGGGGCACAACCGCCAAGCCTGTTCCCCGCTTCCGGTTGAGCCATATCCAATTTAATGGGCACACGACTTGCACATCTGGTGTAAACATAGTATCATATGCCCGGGTCAGACAGGAGCAAGTATGAGCAGACATCTATGGGGCATGGCGTGTGGCATATTCGTCATCATCATGTTGGTGACTGGTTGCAACCAGGGTACTCCCACCATTGGCATCAATCAGATCGTGTTGTGCCGGGCCGTGGGGCCTAATCAGGATCCGCTGGGCGAGACGGACACGTTTGCCCCTACCAGTGTGATATATTGCTCGGTGCAGATCTCCAATTTGGCCGCGGGCACTGTACTGACCGCGCGCTGGTATTATGGCGGCCAGCTCGTAGCCAACAGCACCACATCTTATACGATCACGCCAACCGAGTGGAGTCAAAACCAGGAGGCCGTGGGCTATATCACGTTTCGCTTTGAGCCAAGCGACCCCCTGCCAGAAGGTGCCTATCACGTCGAGATCAGTATGAACGAGCGTCTGGTGCGCCAGGTGCCGTTCCGAGTGGTGGCCCAATGAGACAGACCCGGTTCAGAGTGGCGCTTTTGGCGATCTTGCTGTTGGCGTTTGCCCTACGTGTGTATTTGCTAGATGCACAAAGCTCATGGCATGACGAAACATATTGCGTCCTGATCGCGCAGCAGCCATTATCTCGTGTCATCACGGCCCAAACCCAGGATATCCACCCGCCGCTCTATTTTGTGCTGCTCCACTTTTGGTTACCCCTGGCCGGGTCTACCGATTGGGCCGTGCGGTTCCTGTCGGTGGTGTTTGGCGTGCTGCTGGTAGCCTGGCTCTATCGGGCCGGCGCCCTGTTTTTCAATCGCCAGATTGGGCTGATCGCTGCATTGCTGGGGGCGGTGGCTCCCTTTTACGTGGCCTATGCGCAAGAGATTCGCATGTATGCCCTGGTCGCGTTGTTGACCCTGGCCTCTCTCACGCTGGGCTATCGCCAATTGTACCCTGATCGACGATCGCGAACCGGCTGGTCCTGGCTGGCCTATGTCCTCGTCACGACTGCCGCTCTCTATGCGCACTATTTTGCCGCACTGGTGATCATGGCTCAAAACCTGGCTTGGTTAGGTGGGTTGCTGGCGTGGCGTGTGGGGTGTCCTCGTGCTGCCGATGGGGTTCGCCCTATACGCCCGGCGTTGGGGCGATGGATTGCGACCCAGGTGCTGGTGGCAGTGGTCTATTTGCCGCAGTTGGTCACGGCGGCGCGGCAACTGGGGTCTTATACCAACCCCGGCCTGCAACTGGTGTCTCCGGCCGAGTTCTTGCGCGAATCTTGGCAGGTGTTCAACGTGGGCTTGGCCGTGGACGCCGAGTGGGTGACGCCGGCGTTGCTGGTGCTGGGCGCAATCTGGATCGTGGGCCTGATCTTGCTGATTGCGCGTTCCTGGCCCAGGCACGCACGAGCCGCCGGCTATTTACTCTGTTGTTTTC
Organism: Chloroflexota bacterium; assembly: GCA_018823415.1. Lineage (GTDB taxonomy): Bacteria > Chloroflexota > JAHJIN01 > JAHJIN01 > JAHJIN01 > JAHJIN01. The sequence continues at coordinate 3,157 of JAHJIN010000377.1, forward strand.
TGGTTCCAGTGGCCCTGTTTCTGATCGTTCTGCTCAGCCGGCCCTTGTTTCACCCACGCTTTTTGCTGGTGGCCATGCCGGCCTATACGTTGCTGCTGGCCGGCGCGCTGTGGGCCTGGGGCCAACGCCCGTTGTGGCGACTCGTGGGCGGTTTGGCGTTGGCCGTGGTGCTGACAGTAGCCTTGCTGGGCCTGACCGGCCATTATCACGACGAGCGCTTTTTCAAGGCCGATACGCGCGCCGTGGCCGGATTTCTGCACGAACACGCCACCGCCGATGACCTGATCTTGGTCGATGTCGAGTTCCTGTTTGGGTATTACGATCACGGCCCGGCCCCCTATCACTATATCCTGGCCAGCGACGAGGCGACGCCGACCGAGTTGAGCGCGCTCTGCCAGGGTAAACGGCGCCTCTACGTGGTACGTTGGCAAGAGGGCGTGGGCGACCCCAAGTGGCTGGTTGATTATTTGCTGCGTAAATACGGGCAACCCCTGGGAGAATGGGACTTTCGCGGTTACCAGGTTTTTGGGTATCGCATCCCGCCCGATCCGGCCTTTCAGATCGGGGATGGCTATGAGGCCCGCGCTGACACGTTTGAGGGCTTGTTGCGCCTGGAGGCCGCGGCCTATGGGGGCGCTGGCCTGAACTCGCTGAACACGCCGGCCCAGGTCAGCGCGCACAGCACCGTGGTCGGCCGCACGGCTTGGGTGGCCTTGCGCTGGCTAGCGCTGGCGCCCATGTCGGCCAACTACAAGTGCTTTGTGCACCTGCGCAGCGCGGCCGGGGATCAGGTGGCCGGCGCCGATACGCTGCTCATGAACGACCACCGGCAGACCACGGCGCAGATGGTCCCGAACACCGCGTTCATGGACTATCACCTGCTCGACATCCCGGCCGACGTGGAGCCGGGCATCTACACGCTATATGCGGGGCTTTATGACCCCGTGGCCGATGCCCGGCTTAGCGTCTTGAACGAGGCCGGGGCGCCGGCCGGCACCGAGATCGTGATAGGCACGATCCAGATCACTGGCCGGTAATCAAGGCCATAGAGGAATAGGTATGGACCTGGCTCATTTGACCATCCCCGCGCTGGACCAGATTTCGGCCTCTTTGCTCATGCTGGGGCTATTCATCACGGCCGGCAGTTTGATCCTGTCGCGTGGGTGGCGTATGTCGTTGTTGATCTTGCTGGTCCAGTATGCGATCGTGGGCCTATGGCTTGTCAAGCTCTATCGGCCCGAGGTTCTGCTGCTCAAGGTGCTCACGGGGACTGTGGTGGTAGCCATGATATACCTGGTGGCGGCAGAGGTGCAGTGGGGGTTTTTGCGGCGCCCAAGGCCCGAGCCGGCGCCCGATGATGCCTCTCAGATCGCCGAAGACGTGCCGGTCGAGGTAGTGACGCGCACCGGTGCCGTGATGGGGGTGGGGTTTCGGCTTGCAGCCGTGGTCTTGGCTGCTGCGGCGACCCTGGCCCTGGCCCGGGGCTATCCCTTGGCCGAGCTGCCCACCGATGTGAATCTGGCTTTTTACTGGCTGTGCGCGGCCGGTCTGATTTGTTTCACCACGTCGCGTGACGTGGTATACACCGGCCTGGGCGTGCTCTGTTTGCTCAGCGGGCTGGACCTGTTCTACGTCGCCGTGGTAGACGTCCCCGATATCGTGGTCCTGGGGCTGTTGGCGGGCATGAATCTGGCCGCGGCGCTCACGATCGCTCGGGCTATCGACACGGCCAGTACCCTGGTGGAGGCTCGCCCGGCCAGACAACAGTCGGAAAGCTGATCGCATGCTGCAAGCCGTGGTATTTGACCTGGGAAACACGCTCATTAGCTGTCGTTCGTGGTTCCGCATCGAGTTAGAGACGTTGGTGAGCGCAACCCTGCTCGAACTGGCGCGCCAGGGGCAACTGCTGCTCACAGATGGGCTATTGGCCGAGGCGGATCGGTTGTTTGCCGAGATCCACACGCACAGCCGGACCCTGGAACACGAACTGTCAGCGGCCGAGATCGTGGGCCGGGTGTTTGCACAGTTGCAGGTAGACAACTCGCCGGCGACGATTGACCCGGCGTTGGACACGATCTATCGCGCGTGCCTGCCAGATGTGGTCCCTTGTGCCGGTGCTGCCGAGACCCTGGGCCATCTGCGCGACGCCGGATATCGTCTGGCGGTGTTTTCCAACGCTCGGTATGCGCCGTTTGTTCATTGGGCGCTGGATAGCGCCGGGCTGACTCCCTATTTGCACCTGATCGAATCATCCGATGGCATTGGCTGGCGCAAGCCCAGCATACCAGCCTTTGAGTTTGTGCTGGATCGATTGGGCGTTGTTGCCCATGAAGCGGTCTATGTGGGCGACTATTACCCGTTTGACATCGTGGGGGCCAAGGCTGCCGGGATGGGCACGATATGGCTGGAGCGGTCATATAGCCCCACCGGCCCCGCGGCCGACGCGACGGTGGAGGCCCTGCCCGATGTTATCCCCGTGTTGCAGCGTTGGCAACAAGAAAAGGATGCAACATGAGTGTTTCACGTGAAACACCCCCGTTGTGCGATTACGAGGGTTCGCGCTATAGGACCGAGTTCTGGGACCCCAGCCGCACCTATGAAGACGCCGTGGAACGGCTGGCCCTGCGGGCCTTGCTGCCCCCCACCGGTGAGCGATTGGTCGAGATTGGCGCCGGCTTTGGGAGATTGATCGGGGAATACGCCGGCTATCGGCAGGTGATCCTGGTGGACCCGGCCTTGTCGATGCTGGAACAAGCCCGCGAACACCTGGCAGCCGATCCGCGGGTGATCCTGGTGGCCGGGTCCGTATACGACCTGCCTCTCGCCACCGCCACCTGCGATACGACAGTCACCGTGCGCATGCTCCACCATCTGGCCGATGTCCCGCTGGCCCTGACCGAAATCGCCCGCATCACCCGGCCTGGCGGCGCCTATGTGCTGGAATACGCCAACAAGCGGCATCTCAAGGCCATCCTCCGATATCTGCTCCGGCGCCAGGGCTATAATCCTTTTAGTCGCGAGCCATACGAGTTTGTGGAACTGAACTTTGATTTTCACCCGGCGTATATGACTGATGTCTTGCGCCAGGCCGGGTTTGCTATCGAGGCCGGGCGCGCCGTTTCGATCTTGCGCCTGGGCCGCTTGAAGCAACTGATCCCGGCACAGCACCTGGCCCGACTCGACGGTTGGTTGCAGCGACCCCTGGCCCCATTGGCCCCCGCTCCGAGCGTGTTCTTGCGGGCCAGAGCTGCGGATCGCGACCAGTGTGCTGCGCCCGCAAGCCTGTTCCGCTGTCTGCACTGTCGCCAGGAAGGTCCCCTGGCGCAGGTTTCTGACTCGCTAGTGTGTCCGCATTGCCAAACCGGCTGGGCCATTCGCCAAGGCATTTATGATTTTCGAGTGCCGGGGTAAACGGCTACATCCCGCGGCAACCATATTGGGGCGCGTCACGGCGAGGATCTCGGCGACCAGGCATGCTCACTATCCTAGAAGCGGACGGCACGATACGCGACCCAAACTCAGCTCCCCAGGGAGGGCCGTTTTCTGAAAACCCACCGCTCGGCAGGCGGGATCGTCGCTCGCGAAAAAGGGATTGGCCCATCCTCTGAAGAGACCCTTGCGGTGCATAGCGCCGGGAGGAGCAAACCCATGATTGCTGAAACACCAGCAGCGCCCGATTCAGCAAAACAACCGACCGCGCGGCCGGCTGATAACCGATCCCCGGCCCGCTTTGCGGTCATTATTGGCCTCGCGGTGTTCATCACCGAGATGGCCTTGATGTTGCTCCTGTCCACTCTCCAGCTTTCCACGCCGCTGGCAATGTTGCTCGACGCTGGTCTGTTGATTGCCTTTCTTTCTCCGGTACTCTATATGTTCCTGTTCCGGCCGCTGGTTCTCGAGATTGCCGAGCGCCGGCAGACCGAAGAAAAGATACGGCACCTGAATCAGGTGTTGCATGCTATCCGCAATGTCAACCAACTCATCGCGCGGGAGAAGGACCACCACCGGTTGATACAAGGGGCTTGCGACAGCCTGGTCGAGACTCGTGGTTATCACAACGCTTGGATCGCCCTGGTAGGCGATGCCGGTGAGTTGGTGACAGCGGCAGAAGCCGGGATAGGTCACGATTTCACTGCTTTCATCGAACGGCTGGCGAGTGGCGAGACGGTTCATTGCTTGCGTCTGTCGCTGGTACAAGATAGCGTGCATGCCATCACGGAACCGGTCGCCATGTGCACAGGCTGTCCTCTGTCCGATAGGCATGCCGGCCGGGCGGGGTTGGCCGTGCGGCTAGGGCACAGCGGCATGGTCTATGGCCTGCTGACGGTTTCTGTCTCCCCAGAGTTTGTCAGGGACAAAGAAGAGCACGCCCTGCTCAAAGAGGTGGCAGACGACATCGCCCTGGCCTTGCATGGTATCGGAGTGGAGCAGAGTCGCCAGCAGGCAGAAAAGGCGCTACGGGAGAGCGAAGAGCGCTACCGCGCTCTGTTCGAGACGGCCAACGACGCCATTTTCCTCATGGCCGGGGACCGCTTTGTGGACTGCAATCCGCGAGCAGTCACGATGTTTGGCGTCACCAGGGAGCAGATCCTGAACCATGCGCCGGACCAGCTTTCTCCGCCAGTTCAATCAGATGGGCGCAGTTCCCGGGAAAAGACCCTGGAAAAGATCGGGTTGGCGTCGAGTGGCGAACCCCAATTCTTCGAGTGGCACCACATTCGAGGCGACGGTACGCCATTTGAAGCCCAGGTTTCCCTGAACCGGGTCGAAATCGCTGGCGAGCCGTTCTTGCAGTCTATTGTGCGCGACGTCACCGTGCAAAAGCAGGCGGAGGAGGCGCTGCGAGCAGAGCGCGACCGGGCGCAAAAGTACCTGGACGTGGCTGGGGTCATGTTTGTTGCCATCGACGCCGACCAGCGCATCAGCCTTATCAACCGGCGGGGTTGCGAGATCCTGGGCTACGAGGAGGCCGAGATCGTGGGCCGCAACTGGTTCGATACGTGCATCCCAGAGCGGCTGCGAGATACAGTCAAGGTGGTCTTTGACCAGCTCATGAACGGCGAGATCGAGCCAGTGGAATACTTTGAAAACCCGGTGATCACCAAAAGCGGAGAGGAGCGCCTCATCGCCTGGCACAATACGCTGCTGTTCGATGACGCCGGAAGCACCGCCGGCACCCTCAGCTCCGGCGAGGATGTCACTGAGCGCAAGCAGGCAAAGGAGGCGCTGCGGGAGAGTGAGGAACGGTACCGTCTCCACTTTGAGCACATATCCGACGTCATCTACTCGATTGATCCCGAGCTCAGGGTGCTCGACGTAACCCCCTCTGTGGAGATGATGTTGGGCTACAAGCCGGAAGAGTTGATCGGCCGGCCGTTTCAAGAGTTGAATGTGCTGGCACCAGCGTACCTGGAGCGGGCATTCTCTGACGCCATGCGCGTTTTGGGAGGCGAGCGAGTCACCTCGGCAGTGTACCAGTTCATTGCTCGAGATGGCACACAAAAGTGGGGCGAGGTCAGCGGCGCGCCCCTGATGCGGGGTGGTCAGGTTGTGGCCCTGGTTTCGGTGGCCCGGGATATCAGCGAGCGCAAGCGGGCGGAAGAAGAGATCCGCTGGCGCGCCGAAGCCCTGGCCGTTTTGCACGAGACGGCCCTGGATCTGGCAGCCCGACGGGCGCTGCCGGACCTGCTGCGGGCCATAGTGGCCCGGGCCGTGGACCTGCTCCAGGCCCAAGGGGGCGGCATCTACCTGTATCGGCCAGCCACTGATGACCTGGAGTACGTCCTGGCTCACAACCTGGAGCCAGATTTCACCGGGACCGTGCTGCAGCGCGGCGAAGGGTTGTCGGGTCGGGTTCTGGAGACCGGCCAGCCGCAGGCCGTGACGGATTATAGCCAGTGGCCCGGGCGGGCATCTCAGTACGAAGGGAGCAACTTGGCCGCCATTGTGGCGGTTCCCATCACATGGGCTGGTCATCTGCTGGGGGTCCTCAACGTGCTGGACGACGCCCCGCGTGCGTTCTCTCCGGCCGACATTGCCCTGCTGGAGCGCCTCACCCCTCTGGCCGCGGCGGCTCTGGAAACTACTCGCTTGCTACAGGCCGAGCGCGAGCAGTATCAGATAGCCGAGACGCTGCGACAGGTGGCCGGTATCCTGAGCACCAGCCTGGACCAAGAGCAGGTTCTGCAACTCATCCTGGAGCAACTGGCCCGGGTGGTGGACTATGACAGCGCCTCGCTGATGCTGGTATCTGGTGACATCCTGAATATGGTGGCGCACCGGGGCTTGCGCTCCGAGAATCAGTTGTTCACGCCCTTGCGGATAGAGAACCTGCCCGCGATGTCAGAAATGATTGAACATCGCTGCCCTACCATCATCCCGGACACGGCGACCGACGTGCGATGGCTTTGTCCCCCGGGCAGTGAATACATCCGCTGTTGGTTGGGCGTACCACTGGTGATCCAGGATCGGACCATTGGCTTTCTGAACCTGGACAAAGAGCAGCCCGGCTATTATACCGAGCAGCACGCCGAGATTGCCCGGGCCTTTGCCGATCAGGCCGCCATCGCCATCGAGAACGCGCGCCTCTTTACCGCGACTCAGAAGGCCTACGAGGATCTCAAACGCACCCAGGCCCAACTCGTTCAGGCCGAAAAGCTGGCGGCCATTGGCGAACTGGCGGCCGGCGTGGCCCACGAGCTGAACAATCCCCTTACCGCTGTGCTGGGCTTTTCCGAGTTGCTGCTGTACAACGCTGCACCTGACGCTCCCAACCGCCAGGAGCTGGAAGACATCGCCGAAGGAGCTCGCCGCGCCCGCGACATTGTGCGGAACCTGTTGAGCTTTGCCCGCCAGAGCGATTTCCACCGGGTGACCACAGACGTCAACCAGATGGTGCACGAGACCCTGGCCCTCTCGCGCAAGCGGCTGGAACACGGCCAAGTGGTGATCGAGGAACGTTACGCCACAGGCCTGCCACTGTGTCAACTGGACGTAGGCCGCATCAAGCAAGTGGTGCTCAACCTGATCACCAATGCCCTGTACGCTATGCCCCAGGGCGGCACGCTGACCGTCACTACGGATCGGGTTGGCAACGAGGTGGCGATACGCGTCGCGGATACCGGGGTGGGTATCCCTGCTGAACACCTCTCGCGCATCTTTGATCCCTTTTTCACCACCAAACCGGTGGGCCAGGGCACCGGGTTGGGGCTGTCCGTCAGCTTAGGCATCGTGCAGGACCACAGCGGACGCATTGAGGTGGAGAGCCGGGAGGGGGTGGGGAGCACGTTTACGGTGTGGCTGCCGGTCTGATTTTTGATTGCGGAGTGCAAGATACCACAATCCGCAACACCACGGTGCGGGTCACGTTATCCCCTCTGGCCGAAGCAGACGCCGAGGAGCAACTACGAATCCTCATCGAGACGCCTGTGCCGGGGGAAGGAAACGGCTGAAAGCCTGCCTGTCGAGATGTTGAGCTCACTGGAGTATGAGCCGGCACTCCAGGCCCTCTTTTTTTCCTCGCGCTATCTGTTTCTACGACAGGCCTTTGGGCACTCGGTGATCACCGAGGCGTTGGACCCCGGGCAGGCCCACCTCTTTGACGCCGAACTGCTGCCTCAGAACGGCACCCGATCTGTGAGTTCGATTCCTCTGATCTGACCGAGCCACTGTTCCCACGGTCAAGCCCCTTGTTTTTCTCCCGCAGATGACAAAATGAACCGCCGCCGCGGTTTGACGGTATTATAGTCGCATCGACGCCGAGACTAGCGCCGGTTGGGATAACTTGCGTCCTGACCCGGCGCGCGGACTAGACCCCGGTGCACATATCGTGCGAGGAGGCATGCACGTGACCGAGATGATCGACTATTGCGGCTACAACTGCCATCTATGTGTGGCACGCTCGGACGACCCGGCCCTCCGGCAACAACTGGTGGACGGCTGGCGGAAATTCTTTGGCTACGAGAACTATACAGCCGAGAACGTCCGATGCGACGGCTGCCGCTGCGAGGGGCCGGGGTACCTGGCGCGTGGTGACCGGGACCCAGGGGGGCATGCACGCGGAGCAAACGTTTCAGGGCCTCCCTCCTACAGCGAGAAGTTTTAGAGCCGGTACGGGTTCCTGCATCGAGATGCCGGATTTCTTCGGCTACGGCGAGTGGGGCTTTGGCGGATCCCTGGCCGGGCTGCATCAGGCAGACACGCCTTACGAGGACGGCAGCGGCTATGTGATCCTGTCGAACTATTGCAACAACTGGCTTCCGGGGACAGTGGGGGCACGATCAAGTTGTGGGATGTAGAGGACGGGCAAGAGTTGCGTACCCTTCAAGCGCCTGGCAGCCCCATCGGTAGCCTGGCCTTCTCACCAGACGGCGTGTTTCTAGTCTCGGGAAATGTCGAAGGCAACACGGATATAAAACTGTGGGACGTGGAGAGCGGACGGGACTTGCGCACCATCAGCGGACACCGCGGCAATGTGTACAACCTGGTCTTTGGGCCAGATGGTACGCTGTTGGCTTCGTCCAGTGGCGACCTCACGGTAAGATTCTGGGATGTCGAAAGTGGGCAGGGGGTCCGTACTCTCAGAGGGCACAGGGATTACGTATACGGTTTGGCAATGTCGCCGGATGGTGCGCTCCTGGCCTCGGCCAGCGCCGATGGAGCGATCAAGTTGTGGGATGTGGAGAGCGGGCGTGAGTTCGGTACTCTCGACAGTCATAACGAATACATATTCCACATTGCGTTCTCACCGGATGGCTCGCTCCTGGCTTCTAGTGTGCGCAGGGGGGACGCGATCGTTCTGTGGGGTGTACCTCGCTGAGCCCGGGCATTCGAGGCCTGTTGCGTTCTCGGGTGTGGAGGGATCATGTACAAGATTGTGTATTGGCTTGCCGGGCGGCTGACCCCCATCAAAATATCGCCGGTCCATCTCCTGGTCCTGGCCGCTCTCGTGCTCGTGGCGGCCGGGCTGTCCTCCTGCGTGTCAGACGCGCTGGAGCCGGCTGCCACGCCGGTGCCCACGTCCAAACCAGCGCCCACACCGACCTTCACGCCGGATCCGCCTGGCGATGGGGTGGTGCGCGGTTGGGCCGTCCTGGCCGAGAAGGATGACTACAAGGACGTCAAGATGACGGACCTGCCGGTGGACTATGTCAACGTCACTCAGGTGCGCCAGCGGCTCCTGGCGGCCGGCTGGCCGGAGAGCCACATCCGCGAGCTGCGCGAGTTCGACCAGGGAGATCTGCGCGCGGGGGTGGGGTGGTTATCCGCCAACGCCGACGAGGACGACATAGTCTTGTTCTACGTCTTTGCCCACGGCAAGTTCCTGCGCCAGGTGGTGAACTGGAGCGAGTTCTTTGCCGCCGATTGGGCTGGGGTGCGCAGCGAGCGCCGGGTGCTGGTGGTGGACGCCTGCCAGGCCGAGCTGCTGACCGATGCCGTGAAAGGCGATCCCCGCCCGCACCTGTCCATCGCCGCCGTGAACAAGGACGAGTTCGGCTGGGCCGGGCTGGAGGAAGAGGGCCTGCCCATCGTCGGTGCCGTCTTCACTCACTACTTTGCCGCCGCTTTAGGCGACGCTTCGCGCGCAGCTGACGCCGATGGGAACGGCCGGGTCTCGCTCCAAGAAGCCGCCCGCCACGCCGAGGCCCAGCAGCGCACCTACATGCACGACGTGGTCCTGAAGGTGCCCGAGTTCGTGGAGATGTATCACAAGATCGACTTTTACCCGGAGCGCGACCCGGACTTTCCCCACGTGGTGGTGGCCGACACGGTCGGCAAGCCGGTGTACCTGGAACTCGACGCGCCCTGATCGAGACGAAGGAACGCGGGAGGTATGCACATGACCGAGATGATCGGCTATTGCGGGTACAACTGCCACCGATGCGCCGCGCGCTCGGATGACCCGGCCCTGCGGCAGCAACTGGTAGACGGCTGGCGGAAATTCTTTGGCTACGAGAACTATACAGCCGAAAACGTCCGGTGCGATGGTTGCCCCAGCGACGGTCGGCTGGCCGACCAGTCCTGCCAGGCCCGGCCCTGCGCCCGGGCCAGAGGCGTGCCGAGTTGCGCCCACTGCGACGAGTTCCCGTGCGACAAGATGCGGCACCTCATGGGCAGCCGCGCCGGCATGCTCATCGGGTGCTACCCGCGCACGGCCGCCATCACCGAAGACGAGTACAACCTGTGCATGCGCCAGTTCGACAGCCTGCCCAACTTGCTCCGGCTGCTCGCCGAGGCCGACAAACTGCCGGCGTGGGCGATCGAGGTCTAACACGGTCGAACCCACGCTACTCTTGCACCACGCGATAGGAGGGTGAACAATGAGCAAACTTTTCACGTGGGTCCTGTTGATGGCCGCCCTGGCCGGCATCGCGACCGGTTGCGTACCGTCTTTTTCCAACACACCGGCTCCCACCCCGGCCAATCCCCTGGATAGCGCCTGGGATGACCGCGCCCCCTTTCGCGCCGGGCTCATCCCGGCTGAGCAAGGCGTGCTGGGGCAACTGCCCGGCGCCACCGTGTACCACATCGACCTCCAGATCCCGAATGACTTCCAGGTCCTGCAAGGCCGCGAGGAGGTCCATTATACCAACCGGGAGGACGTGGCCCTGGACAAGGTATACTTGCGCCTGTTTGCCAACACCGCCGGGGGCAAGTCCGCGGTGTCCGCGCTCCAAGTGGACGGCCAGGATGTGGAGCCGGCCTACGAGTTCCAGGACAGCGCCCTGCGCGTACCTTTGTCCCCAGCACTGCCGCCGGGCGAGAGCACCATCATCACGATGGACTTTGCCGTGACGGTGCCCCGGGAGATGGGCGGCAATTATGGCCTGTTCGGCTACTTTGACGACGTGCTGGTGCTGGACGAGTTCTACCCGGTCATCCCGGTCTATGACGGCGAGGGCTGGAACGTTGAGACCCCGCCGCCCAACGCCGACGTCCCCTATTTCGACGCCAGCCTGTACCTGGTGCGCGTGACCGCCCCGGCAGAACTGATTGTGGTGGCCTCTGGAATTGAGGTCGGTCGGGCCAACCAGGGAGACACTCAGGAGGTGACCTTTGCCATCGGCCCGGCCCGGGGTTTCTACATCGCCGCCAGCGCCAAGTACACCGTGGTGAGCCAAAAGGTGGGCGAGACCACCATCAACAGCTATGCCATCCAGGGCCGCGAGGATGGTGCCAAAGCCGCGTTGCAATACGCGGCCGGCGCGGTCAAGAGTTTCAGCACGCGGTTCGGCACGTATCCCTACACCGAGTTTGACGTGGTGTCCACGCCCATGCAAGCTTTGGGCATGGAGTACCCCGGCATCGTCGCCATCACCTCTGACGAGTACGACCTGAACGGGAACGTGCGCGGTGTGCCGGCCCGGATCATGATGGAAGGCACCGTAGCCCACGAGGTCGGGCACCAGTGGTTCTACAACGTCGTGGGCAACGATCAGTTGGACGAACCCTGGCTGGACGAGGCCCTGGCGCAGTATGTTACCGGGCTGTATTACCGGGACACCGGCGGCGAGCCGGCTTACCAGGGCTACCGTGGCTCCTGGTACGACCGCTGGGACCGCGTGAACTCGAAAGCGATCCCCATCGGCCTGCCCGCCCGGGCCTACACCGGCCAGGAATACGGCGCCATCGTCTATGGCCGAGGCCCCATCTTTGTGGAAACCCTGGCCAAGCAGATGGGTGATTCGTTCGACCCGTTCCTGCGCGATTACTACCAGTCGAACCAGTGGAACATTGGCACCACGGCCACGTTCAAGCAACTTGCCGAGCAGCACTGCCAGTGCGACCTGGCTCCGCTCTTCAAAGAGTGGGTGTATGAAAGGTAGAGGGCATCGAATTGGACAAACAAGGGCGATTCAAATGGTTGATAGCTCTATGCCTCCTGGCGACGCTATTGGCAAGTTGTGTCACGCCGATATCCACCCCCATACCCAGCGCCCCAGCCCCGCCGCCGACCGGAGCTTCGTCGGCCTACTGGCCCACTGCTGACTGGCGCACCTCCACACCGGAAGAGCAGGGCCTGGACTCGGTCAAACTGGCGGATATGCTGGAGGCCATTCGCAAGCAGGGCCACGACATCGACAGCGTGTCCGTCGTCCGGCACGGCTATCTGGTAGCCGACGCCACCGTGTACCCCTTCCAGCCGGACACCAAGCACGTCGTCCACTCGTGTACCAAGAGCGTTATCTCGGCGCTGGTCGGCATCGCCATCGACCAGGGTCATATCCAGGGGGTAGACCAGCCGGTGCTGGACATTTTCGCCAACCGCACCGTGGCGAACGTGGACGAGCGCAAGCAGGCCATGACGCTGGAGCACGTGCTCATGATGGCCAACGGCCTGGAGTGCCGGGATTCGTACCTGTACCGCTGGCAGGGCATGACCCAGATGCGCGGCACCGACGACTGGATTCAGTTCATGCTGGACTTGCCGATGGCCGAGGCGCCGGGCACCCGCTTTGAGTACTGCAACGGCGGGTCGTTCCTGCTCTCGGCTATCGTCCAGGAAAAGACCGGTCAGACCGCGCTGGACTTTGCCCGAGAAAACCTCTTTGGCCCGCTGGGCATCACCGACGTGGACTGGCCGGCCAACCCGCAAGGCATCACCATTGGCTGGGGCGATCTGCGCTTGAAACCCCACGACATGCTCAAGTTCGGCTACCTCTACCTGCACGAGGGGCAGTGGGCCGGCCGGCAGGTGGTCCCGGCCGTGTGGGTCCGGGCCTCCACCACCCGGCACATTGCGGCCGGCACCCTGTCCGATGGCTATGGCTACCAGTGGTGGGTAGACGACGCCGGCTATACCATGGCGCTGGGTTACGCCGGGCAGTACATCGTGGTGGTGCCTGACCAGGATATGGTGGTGGTCTTTACCAGCGACCTGGCGGAGCAAGACTTTTTCACGCCCGAGACACTGCTCAAGACCTACATCCTGCCGGCTGCCGTGTCCGACGGGCCGCTGCCGGCCAACTCGGACGGTGTGGCCCTGCTAGAGGCCCGGGCCAAGGCGCTGGCAGTGCCACGCAACCCAGATCCAGGGAGTTCAGAATGATACGATGGTGTATCAATATCGCGCTCTTGATGCTTGCGCTGGCGGCGTGCAGTTCGCCGGTGCCGGTCCCCAGTGCGACGCCTGTGCCCCCGGCCCCCACGGCAACCCCGCCGACGCCATCGCTCGTGCCGCCGACCGCCACTGCCACGGTCACGTCTGTACCGCCCCTCACCGGCAGCGGCGGTGGCCGGATCGTCTTTGTATCGGACCGCGACGGCAACAACGAGATCTATATCATGAACGCCGACGGCACCGACCAGCGGCGGCTGACGGATCATGCAGCGGACGACCGCAGCCCGGTCTGGTCGCCGGGTGGCGATTGGATCGCCTTCGAGTCCAACCGTCACGGCCGCTGGGGCGTTTATGTGATGGCCGTTCCTGACGGAACGGGCGCCGACGGGACGGACGTGCAACTGCTCACGCCCCGGGCTTCGGAATGCCGCGACCCGGCCTGGTCGCCCAACGGCTCCCAGATCGCTTTTTCCCGCTTTGCCAACAATGCCAACCTCTGGGTGATGGACGCCGACGGCGCCAACGCGCAGCAGTTGACCCGGCTGAGCCGGGACAAGGACGCCTACAATCCCACCTGGTCCCCCGACGGGTCCCAGATCGCCTGCGCCGTCGATTCCCACCCTGCTGCCGGTGACGGGGTCTGGGAGATCCTGGTGCTGGATGTGCTGGGGGCGCTCAAGGGGAACGCCAGCCTGCGGGCGCTGCCGCGCGCCGGCGACTATTTGAACGAGCAGCCGGCCTGGTCTCCAGATGGCTCGCAGATCGCCTTCAGCGCCGAGCAAGAAGGCCACGTGGGTATCTATGTGGTCAACGCAGATGGGACCGGCCTGCGACGCGTGTCGCCCGCCGATCAGGACGTGGGCGATCAGGCCCCGGCGTGGTCACCCGATGGAATGCGGATCGCGTTCCAGTCCAACCCCGGCGGCCGGTGGGGCATTTACATCATGGACACCGATGGCACTAACCAGCAGCCGCTCACCACCGATAGCGCGAACGATTTCGAGCCGGATTGGGGTCCCTGACAGCCTAATCCCTGGAGGTCAATGTCATGAACAAACCTTTAACCCTGTTGCTGACAATACTACCGCTGGCCCTGGCCGCTTGCCAGCCCGGCGCGGTCCCTACCGCGACCGTGTCGCCCACGGCGACCGTGCCCCCGGCCCCGACCGTCGAGCCGACCCAGGAGAGCGCCGGCACCATCCTGCTCGTCTTTGGCAACCGTTTTATCCACGAGATATACGTGGTCGAGCGTCCGGCGTTCGAGGCGGCCGGCTACAAGGTCATTGTCGCGTCGCGCGCGCTGCAGCCGCTTCATGCCAAAGAGTCGGACCTGATAGTGACGCCTGACATCTTGCTGAAGGACGTGCGGGTGGTCGATTACGACGCCATCATCTTTAACTGTGACAACGACATCACCATGGGCAGCGCCAAGCCCGAGACCAACCGCATTGCCCAGGAGGCCGTGCAGCAGCACAAGGTGGTGGGCGCCATTTGCAGCGGGCCGGCGGTGCTGGGCTACGCCGACGTCATTCGGGGCATCAAGGTCACAGGCCCCACCGCCGGTGGCCCGGCCGAGTGTCAGCGTTTGGCGACGGAATATGGCGCCATCTGCACCGGGGCGCTCGTGGAGCGGGACGGCCTGATTATCACCGGCAAGGACCGCTGGGCTGCCAAATCGTTTACCCAGACCATCCTGGACGCCTTGCAGGAACAGTAATCCGAGATTGGGGAGTCGGTGCATGTTATCAAAACGCACACTTGGGACGCTGCTGGCCGGGCTGCTGATCGTGCTGCTGGCTGGGATGATCCCGGCGGCCCACCCGGTCGATGCCACACGTACCGTGACCGTCGGCGCCACCGGTTGTGACTTTGCCACCATCCAGGCCGCGCTGGACGACGCGGGCGTGACCGCTGGCGATGTCATCCAGATACGGGACGCCGTCCACACCGAGGGCGGTATCGCCGTGGGCAAGGACGTCGTCATCCAGGGGCCGGCCGTAGTGCAGGCCCACGCCGATTTCGGAGCAGCCCAGGAGCGCGTGTTCCTCATCCAGCCGGGGGCCACGGTCATCCTCAGGGACCTGACCATTCGCCACGGCAACCCGCACCTGGACGAATATTTTCGCTGCGGCGGCGGCATTGTGAACAAGGGCACGCTGACGCTGGAAAACTGTGTCATCACCGATAACACGGCCAACAGCGGCGGCGGCATCTGGAACAACCGGGGCGCGGTCACGGCCATCAATTGTACCATCAGCCAGAACGTCGCGGACCGGGACGCGCCACCCGGGTACGAATGTGGTAGTGGTGGCGGCATCAAGCTGGAAGGTGGTGGCACGCTGGACCTGGTCAACTGTACCATCAGCGACAACGAGGCCAAGGGCAAGGCTGGGGGCCTCTTTGTGGCCTGCGAGACCACAGCCACGCTCACCAACTGCACCATCAGCGGCAACCAGGCCGCCGACCGGGGCGGGGGTCTGTTCACCAAGAACGTGCTGTACCTCACCAATTGCACCGTTGTCCATAATCGCACTGAGGCCGCGGCCGGTGGCGGGGGCATCCGCATCAGGGCCACGCTGCACATGACCGACACCATCGTCGCCTACAACAGCACGACCCTGGCGCACGATTGCGACATTGGTGGGCCGGGCGGCTACCAGGGTAAGGGCCAGGTCGGCGCCAACACGCGCAACTGGGTGCAGGACGGCAGCATCCCCTCGGTGTACACCGGTGACCCGCTGCTGGGCCCGTTGGCCGACAATGGCGGTCCGGTGCAGACCCACGCCCTGTTCCCAGGCAGCCAGGCCATCGACCGGGTGCCGGCTGCCGAGTGCACGGTGACCACTGACCAGCGCAGTTTGCCCCGGCCGGTGGTCTGCACGTCGCCGGATACCCCCGGCGACCTGGGCGCCTTCGAGGTGCAGGCCGGCGAGTGCGTCCCACCCATACCATCAGGCGCCAGCGTGACGCCCACGGCGCCTCCCAGCCCCACCCCGGCGCCGCCTACCCCGGAACCGACGAGCATTCCGCCCACACCGACGCCGGTGCCGGTTCCATCCAACGACTTGCTGCCGGTCTGTGGTCTGCTGGGCGTGGTGTTTCCGGCCCTGGCCGGCCTGGTCATCCTGTGGCTTCGACGTAGGTGGTAGGTAGCAATCTTCGAGTGTGAGTAATGTTGCCGATCATATGGATGTTGCACACATGACTGTCATTGTTAGCACTTTTTCAAACCAACAGATAGAAGCATTTCAGAGCCAATTCGTCACGATCTATCGGGATGCTTTCAAAGCTCCTCCCTATTGCAAAGGGGAAGAAGAAGCGATGGACTTTGCGCAGTCCCTTCCGCAGCATGTTGAGAGAGAAGGTTTTCGCATGGTAGTGGCGGTGGAGGATGGGGCAGGTACACTAGTCGGCTTTTCCTATGGATACCAAAACATACCAGGCCAGTTGTGGCACGAGGAAGTAGCGAGAGCGGTACAACCTCAGATAGTGGCAGAATGGCTGATGAACACTTTTCGGCTGGTTGAGATGGCTGTCGCTCTCAGGGCTCAAAGACAAGGAATAGGCGGTCTTCTCCACGATCATCTGCTGAGCAAACTGCCATATCGGAAGGTGGTATTGTCGACGATGGCAGCCGAGACAAACGCGTATCGGATGTATCAAAAACGAGGTTGGCAAGTTCTGGTGGAAGAGGTCATCTTTCCCGGTGTAGCAAGGCCCTATCGGGTCATGGGACTCGAATTGGGTGAGGAGCGAGAGGATGCGGTCTAACCAGCATGCAGCCGATCACCTGATCGAGGTTCTCCTTGGAAGGAGACCAACACCATGAAACGAGGACTTTTTATCGTCTTGCTGGCTATCGTCCTGGGTGGCTGCGAGCCCGGGGCTACTCCTACCCCGGTGGCACCAACACGTACTGTGTCACCGCCCTCGCCCACGCTCACTGCCATACCCACGGCTACAGCCCGGCCCACGCCTGCGCCTCCGCCGACCAACACGTCCCGGGCGCTTCAATCCGCTGAGGTAGGTGACCAGTACAAGATCCACGTCAGCCTGCCGGGTGGCTATGACCCAGACGCTAGCCCCGGGTATCACGTGGTCTATCTGCTGGATGGAGACTGGTATTTCGACGGCGCGGACCGGTGGATGACCAAGGGGGGCGTGGCCAAGATCGCGGCGGATCTGAGAAACCTGGGCGCCATGCCCCCGGTCATCGTCGTCGGGGTGGGGTATGCCGGAGATAACAAGCGGGAGCGGGATCTTTACGAGGATCCGGACCGATTCTATGCCTTTATCCGATCTGAGCTCGTACCCCTGATCGACGACGAGTACAATACAGTCTCCTCACCCGAGGGGCGGATACTGGTGGGGCATTCCCTCGGCGGCTATTTCGTCATGTACGCCCTGCTCGCCCATGAGGTCCCGGATCCCCTCTTTCGCGATTACATCGCCGTCAGCGGCGATTACACGTCCTATGAGCGGAAACTTTTTGCCGCTGAGCAGGACCTGTATGACCGGTTGGGGAGTGGTGCTCTGTCCGGCGTGAACCTGTACCTGGCGGCGGGGTCCAACGAGTATGGTTGGGTGATCAACAGCAACCGGGAGATGGCACAGCGGTTAGGCAGCAGGAATTATACTGGGTTCCGCCTCGAATTTACCGCGTACGGCACCCACGATCATTACACCATCGTGGGGCCAGCGATCCGGAGTGGTCTAAGGTGGCTTTTCGAAGAATAGGAGGAGCATGATCATGTCACTGAGAGAACTGGGTATTGAGCACAAGCGACTGAACGAGACGTTGGCTGTCGTGGTCCGCGCCAACCCTCAGAACCGGGACGAGTTGCGGGCCATACTGGACGATCTGCGCCAATACATTCCCGAGGAAATCATCGCCGGGCCGCCGTTCTGCGTGTTCCAGTTTATCACCAGCCTCAAGGACGGGTTCGACGTCGAGGTGGGGTTCCCGGTGAGCCAGGCCATAGAGACCGACGCGATCCGCGCCCGGCTTTTCCCGCCCCTGCAAGTCCTGTCTCTCACGCACCGGGGACCGGCCGCCGAGCTGGGCGAGACCTACAAAGCCCTCTATGGCCGTGCGGCAGCTCATGGGCTCATCTCGGACGAGTTTGTGCGCGAGGTTTACCCGGCCGACGGCGAGGTGGAGGTACAGTTCGTCCTGCACGATTGGAACGGTCTCCTGGCCCGAAACCTGGACCGCGTGCTGGGCCAGGAGGTATGCCAGCACGTCATGGCCGGCGTTGAGGCGCTCACCATCGATTCCACGGTCGATGAGCGATTCCACTGGCTCAAGGGGGCCATGTCGCGGCTGGACGAGGTGACCGGTGAGGACGCCAGGTACGACGTGGTGTCCAGTTGCGCCCACGTTTTTCCCCCGGGCCAGGTCGCCAAGCTCACGACCGTGTACCAGGAGACTCTGGCTGCCACCGGCGACCCGTGGCAGGCGGTGGATGCCGTCATCGACTTCATAGTGGAGGACCCCGGCTGGGGCAGCGAGCGCCCACGCCGGGAGGGCAACATTATCTACTCGTCCAAGGCGCCCCGGGATCCCCAAGGCTATGCCAACGCCACCACCGAGATGGAAAAGCGAATAGCCTATTGCTTCTGTCCCCTGGTGCGGACGCACATGGATCAGGGCATGTCGCCCACGTTCTGCAACTGCGGCGGTGGGTGGTATCGCCAGCAATGGGAGGGGGCCACCGGCCGGCCGGTGCGCATCGAGATCGTGAGTTCGGTCCTGCAGGGCGGCGACGTGTGCCAGTTCGCGATTCATTTGCCCAGCGATTTGCTCTGCGCGGTGTCACAATAGCGCCTGATGATTCCAAGAAAAGGAGTGCCAATGTCTATCCGCGTCATATTCGTTACGGCGCTAGTCGCGTTGACCTTGATCAGTGGTTGTGGGGGAGCGTCACCCACGTCGCCGTCGGTGGCCCCCAGTGCGACCCTCGTGCCCACGGCGACGCCGGCGCCACCGACCGCGACGCCAGTGCCAACTGTGCCTTCCCCGCCGACCCTCAGTGGCAGCGGCGGAGGGTGGATCGCCTTTGTCTCCACTCGTGATGGCAACCGGGAAATCTATGCCATGAACGCCGACGGCAGTGACCAGCGGCGGCTGACCAACAAGTCTGTCTGGGAGGGTAGCCCTACCTGGTCCCCAGATGGCAAACAGATCGCCTTCATGTCCCAGCGTGACGGCAATGAGGAGCTGTACGTCATCAACTCTGATGGTACCGATGTCCGCCGGCTCATGCGCCATCGGGCTGCTGATTATATGCCGGCCTGGTCGCCCGACGGGAAACAAATCGCCTTTGTCTCTGTACGCGATGGCAATGAGGAGATCTATGTGCTGGATGTACAGTCTGCCCTTCAGGATGCCGAGGGGGCCAGCGTGCGGCGGCTGACCCAGACCAGCCGGGATGCCTCCGATCTCCGGCCGGCCTGGTCGCCCGACGGGAAACAAATCGCCTTTGTGTCCACTCGTGGTAATGCCCGAGAGATCTATGTCATGAACAGCGACGGCACGGATGCGCGTCGGCTGACCGACTCCGGCGGCGACAAGGACACGCCGGCCTGGTCGCCAGACGGGAAACAAATCGCCTTTTGCGTCATGCGTGAGGGCCACTGGGGTATCTCCGTGATGAACCTGGATGGCACCGGCCAGCAACAACTGACCCCAAGTGGTAGCAACACCGACGATTATGCGCCGGTGTGGTCGCCCGACGGAGTGCAACTCGCTTTACAGTCCAATCGCGACGGCCACTGGGCGATCTATGTCACAAACAGCGATGGTGCTGATCCCCGGCGGCTGACGACCGGCGACGCAGATGACCTCGAACCCGCCTGGGTGTCAGTCGGTGCGTCGGCGGCTGCCGTGCCTTGATCGCAAGCGCGAAAAGCATGGGGAGAATAACAACCTATGTCCACTCATTGCACGGGCAAGCATCTGGGAATCATCGCTGCAGCGTTGAGCGTTCTGTCCTTGCTCGTTGGCTGCGAGGCAGGCACCCCTGTGCCCAGCGTGGCGCCGCCCAGCCCAACGCCGGCCCCACCCACCGCCACGCCAGCGCCCACCGCTACCACGACGCCCACGCCGGTGCCGGTCGAACCCATCGTGCCCGACATGGTCCTGGTCGAGCCCGGGACGTTCCAGATGGGGGCTGCCGATGGCCGCTCGGACGAGCAGCCGGTCCACACCGTACAGATCACCCGGCCCTTTTACATCGCCAAGTACGAGGTCACCTTTGCTGAATACGACCGCTTTTGCGAGGACACCGGCGCGCGCCGGCCCAACGACCGGGGCTGGGGCCGGGGCCAGCAACCGTTGATCAACGTAGACTGGTACGACGCCGTGGCCTACTGCAACTGGCTGAGCGAAAAAGAGGGCCTGACCTCCTGCTACAGCGGGAGGGGCAAGGTCACCCGGTGCGATTTCTCGGCCAACGGCTACCGGCTGCCCACCGAGGCCGAGTGGGAGTACGCCGCCCGTGGGGGGCACCTGAGCCAGGGAACCGCGTACGCCGGCAGCGACGACGCAGGCGTCGTGGCCTGGTACGATGCGAACTCGGGCGGTGTGACCCACCCGGTGGGGCAAAAGCAGCCCAACGAACTGGGCCTGTACGACATGAGTGGCAACATGTACGAGTGGTGCTGGGATTGGTACAGCGGGACGTACTATACCTCGTCGCCCGTCGACGATCCCATGGGGCCGCCCCCGGAAACGTCCCGGACGACCCGGGGGCCGAACAAGGTGCGGCGCAGTGGCAGTTGGCGCGAGGCCGAGGAGTTCCTCCACGTGGCCTTTCGCAGCATTGATTATGCCGGGTACCCTGGCGACAATGGGTTTCGCCTGGCGAGAACCCCATAAACAAGATCATTAGAGGAGAGGATACCAATATGGCGCATCGCTTCGTGCTTGTCGTCACCCTATGTATGTTGATCGCCGTCGTCGGTTGCGAGACCGCCTCACCCGTGCCCACCAGCGTGCCGGCCAGCGCAACCCCGGTGCGGCCGACGGTCACACTCGCGCCCCCGACTCCGACGGTGCCGCCGACTGCGCCGCCTACTATGACCCCTCGGCCGACCGTGCAGGCATTGGTCCCCGAGATGGTCCTGGTCGAACCCGGTACGTTCGAGATGGGTACCGCCGACGGTCGCGAGGACGAACAGCCGGTACACGCGGTCCAGATCACCCGGGCCTTTTACGTAGCCAAGTACGAAGTGACCTTTGCGGAATATGACCTGTTCTGCGCCGATACCACGGGGGTAAGCAAGCCCTCGGACAACGGGCAGGGGCGCGGGAACCGGCCGGTGACCGGCGTCGAGTGGGGGGATGCGGTGGCGTACTGCAACTGGCTGAGCGAAAAAGAGGGGCTGACCCCGTGCTACACCGGCAAGGGCCGGCTCATCCAGTGCGATTTCTCGGCCAACGGCTACCGGCTGCCCACCGAGGCCGAGTGGGAATACGCAGCCCGGGGCGGCCCTCAGAGCCAGGGCTATCTCTATGCCGGGGGCAACGCGCCCGACGACGTGGCCTGGTACGGCGGCAACGCCGGCGGGCAGGCCCATCCGGTGGGGCAAAAACAGCCCAACGAACTGGGCCTATACGACATGAGTGGCAACTCGTGGGAGTGGTGCTGGGACCTGTACAACGCCCAGTATTATGCCTCATCGCCGGCTGCCGACCCGCCGGGACCGGCTAACGCGCCCGCCGGGCAGGCCCTCGGTCCCGAGCGCGTGCGGCGGGGCGGCAATTGCCTGGAAGGTGAAAACCTGCTGCGCGCCACGTGCCGCAGTTCGGGTGGCGCGACGTATGCCGGCAACAATGGCTTTCGCCTCGTGCGAACCAAATAACGCCAACGTTTGGAGTGAACGAGCATGATGACCATGTCTGTTCGTCGCATGGTATCTGCCAGCGGTGCTGGTCGACTGGGGCTCGGGCTACGCAGTTGAACGAAGAGACAACGAGATCCATCGTATCAGGAGGTTGGAAAATGAGACAAGCGATACGACTCGCAGTGCCGGGTATGGTGATGGTCGCCATCATCGTCGCCGCGTGCACCACTTCCGCACCGGCCGACACACCCACACCCACGAGCACACCCCCTCCGACCAGCACTCCTGCTCCGACCGGGACATCTACACCGGCGCCCACGCAGACGCCGGTACTGACGCCGATGATCGTCCGGGAGGCGGTGAATATCTGCGTCGTGCAGCCGGATGGCAAACCGGGGAAGGGTTCGTACATACAGATCCAGGACGCCAACTATAAGCAGATCATCCCCAGTGACGGCACCACGGGCATCATGGTAACCGCCGATGATGGTTGCCGTGCCGTCAGGCTGCCCCGCGGGTCGTATCACGTGGGCGCGCAAAAAGTCATGGGCTGGTCAAAATACGCAACGGGTACCGCTGATTTCGAGGTTACGCCTGGGAGCACCGCTCAGGTTCAAGTTAACCTGATCGAGATCAAATAGGGCAATAGGAGCGAAGGAATGCGAGGCTATCACGGGATACTTGCCACGTTGTTGATCGTCCTGGTCCTGGTCGTGGGCTGTGAGGGGACCGGGGTAGCGCCAACGCTGCCCACGCTTGTGCCGCTCAGCGCCACGCCGGTCCCACCTTCTGCCACGCCGACGGTGCCGGCCGTGAGTGTCGCGACGCCGACCACAGTACCCACCCCCATGCCCACCCTCACCGGCAGCGGTGGTGGGGTCATTGCCTGCACGGTCTATTACCAGGTCGGCGACGAGATCCACGTGATGAACGCCGACGGCACCGGCAATCGCCCGTTCACGCAGAACCGAGTGGACGACGAGTTCCCGGCTTGGTCTCCTGACGGGTCTCAGCTTGCCTTTTGCTCCCGGCGCGGCGGCAACTGGGACATCTATGTGGCTCCGGCGGATGGTGGCGAGGCGACGCGCCTGACCCAGCACCGGGCAGTCGACCTGAACCCGGCCTGGTCGCCCGACGGTACGCAGATTGCCTTCATGTCCGAGCGCGATGGCAACCAGGAGATCTATGTGCTGGACGTGCGCGAGGCCGTTCAGAACCCGGCCCGTGATACTGCCCGGCGCCTCACTCAGACCGGCCGCGACGTGGACGATGCTTTTCCCACCTGGGCGCCGGACGGTCAGCAGATTGCCTTTGTCTCTACGCGTGCCGGTCACGGGGCCATCTATGTCATGAATGCTGATGGCACGGACCCGCGCCGGCTCACCCAGGGCGACGCTGAGGAATCCACGCCCGCCTGGTCGCCAGACGGACAACGCATCGCCTTCTGCGTGGTCCAAGACGGGCACTGGGAACTCGCCTTGATCGACGCGGACGGCGCCGAACTGGGTTCGGGTAACCTGCAACGACTGACCAACACATCGGCCGACGAATACGATCCCACCTGGTCGCCCGACGGCACCTGGATCGCCTTCCAGTCCAACGTCGACAGCCAGTGGGACATCTATGCGCTGGATGTGCAGGAGGCCCTGCGTAGCGAGGGGGCTTTGGCAGAGAGCTGGCGCCGGGTGACGGCCGATAGCGCCAACGAGATCGGGCCGAGTTGGGGACCGTGACCGGGCCGCAGACTCGGTGAGGAGGTTTCGAGATGACCGGACGTTGGATGCTCGTCGCGCTGGTGGTTGTGCTGGCTCTGCTGATTGGTTGCGAGGGGGCATCGCCCACACCAACACCGATACCACCGAGTGTCACGCCCGTGTCTCCAACCCAAACCGCGACGCCGGTGCCCCCCACCGTGACCCCGGTGCCCACGCCTTCCCCCACGCCGGCCTTGGCGACCCAGGTGACCGAGCTCAAAGGCGGTCGGGGCCCCGTGTATAGCCTGGCCTGGTCGCCGCCTGCGGGTGACCGCGTGATCGCCGCCGCCGGCTATGGCGAGGTCAAGCTGTGGGATGCCCAGACCGGCCAAGTGATCGCGACGCTGGCGGGCCACAAGAGCTTTGTGTGGGGCGTGGCCTGGTCGCCCCCTGCGAGTGGCCGCATGATCGCCTCTGCCAGCCAGGATGGCACGGTGCGGCTGTGGGACGCCACCACCTACGAGGAGCTGGCCGCACTCGACACCGGCTGGGCCTTTTGCGTGGCCTGGTCGCCCGATGGAAAGCTAGTAGCCGTCGGAGACGCGGCTGGCGTGGTGCAGGTGTGGGATGTGGCCACAAAGACGCGGCTGCGCGAACTGAAGGACCCGGCCGCTTCCATGCCAGCCGAGGTCATCAGTATGGGCTGGTCGCCGGATGGCAAGGTCATCGCGTCCGGGCACCTGGACGGTCGGATCTACTTGTGGGATACCCAAACCGGCGAGCAGTTGCGGGCCATCGAGGGGTATACCAGTGCCCGGTGTGACACGAATGGCCTGGACTGGTCTCCCCCTTCGGGTGGACGCGTGTTGGCAACGGCGCACCAGGATGGCAAGGTGCGGCTGTGGGACGCCGGGAGCGGCGACCTGCTGCAAACGCTGTCCGGGCACGCCGGCTGGGTCCGGGGCATCGCCTGGTCACCAGACGGGCGTTGGCTCGCCTCCACGGGCCAGGACCGCCGCGTGCGTCTGTGGGAGGTCGCCACCGGCCAGTGCCTGGCGATACTGCGCGACCACAAGCTTCCCGTGTGGAGCGTGGACTGGTCGCCCCCGGCAAGTGGAAGCCGGCTCGCCGCCGGGAGCGGTAGGTACGACAGCGATGCGCCTCCCGGTTCGGTCATCGTGTGGACGGTGTCGCTGCCATGAGCTTGGAGAAATAGCCATTCACGCGCCGGGCATAGTTGAAGCGAGGTATATCAATGCAAAAATTGCTTTTCATCATCTTGATACCAGTCAGTATCGCCAGCCTGGTTCTGATGTCGTGTGACCCCAGCCCGTCGCCGGAGCCCACTGTCGTGCCCACGCCCACGGCAATGGCGACGCCAACAAGTACCTCTATGACCGCGGAACGTCTCGTCGATGAATGTGCTCGGGCAATGGGCGGGATCGAGAAAATCGACGCGCTCGAAACGATGCGTTTCACTCAGAATTTTCCCGACCATGCCGGTCTGATCCGCTACGAGATCAAGCGCCCGAATCGTGTCCGGATGGGAGACGATCTGGTATTCGATGGCGAACGAGCATCCTGGTTAGAGGGAAGAAGTCCAGATGGGACGTTGCTTGTCCCACAAGAAGAGTGGAAGGACTTTGAGGTAGACATTGCCTGGTACGTCCCAGCGTTCTTCGATTATCCTGCCGAATACATGGGAACGGAAACTCTGGATGATGTCGAGACGCACAAGCTTCAGGTGGCCCTCCCTCTGGGAGCTGTCATGACGTACTATCTGGATGCACAAACCTATCTCGTATATCGAGCTATTGCTCGTTTCACGATTGGGGGGCAAGAGTATCACCCTGAGCGCACATATAGCGACTATCGATTGCACGACGGAATATTGTATTCTTACGCATTCACGTACGAGGGGCGTACTGGGGTGTTCACGGCGACGATGAGAAGTATCGAATTCAATGTCCCTCTTGGGGATGAACGATTTGCCGTTCCGACGGCAAATGATTAGCTTGACCAGATAGCACGAGGAGGCAAACTAGTGAAGAGATCTTGCGTTCTGGTGGTCGCCATGCTGCTGGCCCTCGTCGCCTGCCAGCTCGGCGAGACTCCGCCGGCGACTGTACCCCTGGCACCGACGGTCACGCCGGAGCCCCTCACTCCAACCGCGACGCCGGTGCCCCCCACCGTGACCCCGGTGCCCCCCACCCCAACCGCGACCCCACTGCCGCCCCTCACCGGCAGCGGCGGCGGCCGGATCGCCTTTTCCTCCCGGCGTGGCGAAGGCGACTATGAGGTCTATGTGATGAACGCCGACGGCACCGACAAACGGCAGGTGACCCGGGACGCTTCTGAGAGCGAAGAGCCGGCCTGGTCGCCCCGTGCGGGCGGCACCCAGATCGCGTACAACATCGACAACTATGCCGGGCATTGTGACATCTATGTCATCAACGCTGACGGCTCCAACAAACGGCGGCTGACGACCGAGGGGAATGCCGGTAGCTCCGCCTGGTCACCCGACGGCGCCCGAATCGCTTTCTCTCGCCACGCGCACGGCAGCGGCGACGACCTCTATATCATGAACGCTGATGGCTCCAACGAGCAACGATTGACCAACACCGGTAGGAGTCGGGAGATATTTGGCCCCTCCTGGTCGCCGGATGGCACGCAAATCGTTTGTGTCGTCGATGCCAATCCCGATCCTCGGACTCAGGAATTGACGCTCTATGTGCTGAATGTCCAGGATGCCCTGCAAAGCGGGGGTGCCGTCGTCGCCGATATGCAAGCGCTGCCCCGAGTGGGTAAGGACCTGAATGACCGGCCGGCCTGGTCGCCAACGGGATCGCAAATTGCCTTCAGCGCCGTGGTGAACGATCATCGTGACCTCTATGTGGTCAACGCCGACGGCACAGATCTGCGACAACTGACCCATACCCCCGAGTTTGATGAACATGCCCCGGCCTGGTCGCCGGACAGCACACAGATCGCCTTCCAGGCCAATCCTGACGGCAATTGGGACATCTATGTGATGGACGTCCCGGACGAACCAGCCACCGACGCGTCCAACCGGCGACGCCTGACCACCGATGTCGCCAACGATACCACGCCTGACTGGGCGCCCTGACTCGTCAACGCAAGGCAAGGAGCAAATGTGTCTGTCCGATCCACCTCTATCGTAGCGATATTGCTCGTTCTGGGCCTGGTGGCCGGTTGCGAGGGAGCCACGCCGACGCCGATACCATCATGTGTCAGCGCCGTGCCAGGTCCCGACGTGGTGACCGTGGTGCCGTCACCCGCGCCGCCTACCGCTACGTCGACAGCGGTCCCGCCCACCGCTACCGCGACACCCATACCATCAGGCGCCAGCGTGACGCCGGTGCCGGTCGAGTCCATCACTTCCGACATGGTTCTGGTGGAGCCCGGCAGCTTTCAGATGGGCTCTACCGAAGGGCTTGAGGATCAAAAGCCGGTACACACCGTGCACATCACCCGGCCTTTTTACATCAGCAAATACGAGGTGACCCAGGAGCAGTACCGGCGATTCTGTGTTGATACGCCGGGTGCCAAGCGGCCGCAGGACCTGGGTTGGGGGAACGGTCCCCAGCACTCGCTCCCCGTGGTCTGGTACGATGCGGTCAAGTTCTGCAACTGGCTGAGCGAACAAGAGGGGTTGACTCCCTGCTACAGCGGGAAGGGCAGATTCACCGAGTGTGACTTTTCTGCCAATGGCTACCGCCTGCCTACAGAGGCCGAGTGGGAGTATGCCGCGCGTGGGGGGCATTTGAGCCAGGGCTTCGAGTACGCCGGCAGTGATGACGTGGACCGGGTGGCATGGTACAATGGCAATTCTGCGGCCCAGATTCAGCCGGTGGGACAGAAGCAGCCGAACGAGTTGGGCCTGTACGACATGAGTGGGAATGCCTGGGAGTGGTGCGGGGATTGGTACAGCGATACCTACTATGCTTCCTCGCCAGCCAGCGATCCTCGCGGCCCCCTGTCGGGTACGGAGCGGGTGCGCCGAGGCGGGTGTTTCATGAACAATGCAGATGCCGTTCGCAGTGCATTCCGCAGCTCTGATTTCGCAGATTATCGTTTTCCGGTTGCCGGGTTTCGTGTGGTGAGAAACGCCAGTTAATCCTATAGCAAGAGGGAGCACCAGTATGCCTGCTCGTTACATCGTGATCGCGACAATCCTCGTCATCTCGATCCTGATAGCCGGTTGCGTAGGGGCCGCGCCGACGCCGATATCATCAGGCGTCAGCGCCGTGCCAGGTCCCGACGTGGTGACCCTGGCGCCGCCGACCATGGCGCCGCCAACCGCCGCGCTGCCTACTGCTACGTCGACTGCGGTTCCGCCCACCGCCACGCCCACGCCGGCGCCGGTCGAGCCCATCGCACCCGACATGGTATTGGTCGGCCCCGGCACCTTCCAGATGGGCGCCACCGACGGCCGTGCCGACGCGCAGCCGGTCCACCCGGTCGAGATTACGCGGCCCTTTTACCTCGCCCGCTACGAGATCTCGCTGGACGAGTACGACCGCTTTTGCGAGGACACCGGCGTACACAAGCCATCAGACAGTGGCTGGGGCCGGGGGCAGCGGCCGGTGATCGGCGTGGACTGGTATGATGCCGTGGCGTATTGCAACTGGCTGAGCGAAAAAGAGGGACTGACGCCGTGTTACAGTGGCAAGGGCCGGCTCACGCAATGCGATTTCTCGGCCAACGGCTACCGGCTGCCCACCGAGGCCGAGTGGGAGTACGCGGCCCGGGGCGGTTCCCAGAGCCGGGGCTATCCCTATGCCGGCGGTGACGACCCGGATGCCGTGGCCTGGTATGCCGATAACTCGGGTGGCACTACCCAGCCGGTGGGACAGAAGCAGCCCAACGAGCTGGGCCTGTACGACATGAGCGGCAACGCCTACGAGTGGTGCTGGGACTGGTACGGCGATGGTTATTATGCCGCGTCGCCGGCCAGCGACCCGGCCGGCCCCCCGCCGACCAACGTCAACACACCCCGGGGGCCAAACAAATCACGGCGCAGCAGCGCTTGGCGCGAGGGTGTCGAGTTTCTCAGCGTGGCCTTTCGCAGTTTTGACTATGCCTCGTATGCCGGCGAGAACGGGTTCCGGCTGGCGCGTACGGCCCTTGCTCCGACTACCCAGACGCGTCCGGCCGATGAGGCGGTGATGGTCTATGTCCCGGCCGGCGAGTTCACGATGGGCAGCTCCTACGAGCAGTCCAAGTATGCATTGGCGCTGTGCCGAGAGTACAGCAAGGTAAACTCGGTCATCTGTACGGCGGCGTCGTTCGACAACGAAAAGCCGGCGCACGCCGTGGCCCTGGACGGGTACTGGATCGACCGGACCGAGGTGACCAATGGGCAGTATCAGCGCTGCGTGGCGGCCGGGGCCTGCACTCCGCCGGTCGAGACCGGCTCGTACACCCGCGAGTCCTACTATGGCGATCCGGCCTATGACAATTACCCGGTGGTCTGGGTCACCCAACAGCAGGCGGCCGATTATTGCGTCTGGGCCGGGGCACAATTGCCCACGGAGGCCCAGTGGGAGTACGCGGCGCGCGGGCCGGAGAGCCTGCTGTTCCCCTGGGGCAACACGTTCGACGGCACGCGCCTGAATATTTGCGACGCCGGCTGCACCGCCGGCCCCAACAACCCGAGGGTGAACGATGGCTATCCCGATACTGCACCGGTGGGCAGTTTCCCCACCGGCGTGAGCTGGTGCGGCGCGCTGGACCTGGGTGGCAACGTCCGCGAGTGGGTGGGCGATTGGTTCGGGTACTATGCCGCCGGGCGCCAGGTCAACCCCACGGGACCGGCCACCGGTACATCTCGCGTCCCACGTGGTGGCTGCTGGCTCGACCGGCCCGACGACGCGCGCAGCGCCAATCGCGGCGAGAACGACACCGACTATACCAGACACAAGGTGGGCTTTCGTTGCGCCCTGTGCGAGACGGCGGCACAACGCTGAACACGCCGGTGCTGAGCACACCGGTGGAAGCCTTTTGCACCCGAATGTGGGACCAACCCTGATCTGAAAGGAAAAACAACATGCCCGATCGACGTTTCGTGTTCGGCGCCGTGATGTTTGTCCTGATCCTGTTTGCCGGCTGCGAGGGTGTCATGCTCCCATCGCCACCAGCCCCCACGGCCAAGCCGGCAAGCACTGCGATATCATCAGTCGTTAGCGTGACGCCGACGTTGGTCTCGCCCGCTAGGACGCCGATTGCACCCGCCCCAACGCCGGCGAACAGACTGGGCGACACCCGGACCCGCCCGGCGGATGGAGCAACGATGGTCTATGTCCCGGCCGGCGAGTTTGTCATGGGGATCACCTACGAGCAAGCCCAGTATACACAGGAACTGTGCAAAAAGTACGGCGGCGCCGGCGCCCCTAACACCTGCGGCCATGCGATGGCTATTGCCAACGAGAAACCGCCGCACGCCGTGGCCCTGGACGGGTACTGGATCGACCGGACCGAGGTGACCAACGGGCAGTACCAGCGCTGCGTGGCGGCCGGGGCCTGCACCCCGCCGGCCGAGACCGGCTCGTACACCCGCGAGTCCTACTATGGCGACCCGGCCTATGACAATTACCCGGTGGTCTGGGTCACCCAGCAGCAGGCGGCCGATTATTGCGTCTGGGCCGGGGCACAATCGCCCACGGAGGCTCAGTGGGAGTACGCGGCGCGCGGGCCGGAGAGCCTGCTGTTCCCCTGGGGCAACACGTTCGACGGCACGCGCCTGAACTACTGCGATGTCAACTGCACGCTCGGCCCCAATGACCCAAGCGTGAACGACGGCTATCCCGACACCGCGCCCGTGGGCAGCTTTCCCACCGGCGTGAGCTGGTGCGGCGCGCTGGATCTGGCCGGCAACGTGCGCGAGTGGGTGGCGGACTGGTTCCGCTATTATACCAAGGAACGACAGGTGAACCCCACGGGGCCGCCGACGGGTAGGACCCGGATACCGCGCGGCGGGTCGTGGCTGGACCGGCCCGACATCGTGCGCAGCACCAATCGTGGCGAGAACGCCCCGGACTATACCCGGCACAAGGTGGGCTTTCGCTGTGCCTTGTGCGATACGACCGCACAACACTGAGTACACCAGGAGGAAACGTGAACAAACATTTGCTTGGGTTGCTCGTCGCCGCGCTGTTGCTCTCCGCGTGCGAGCAGACATCCACCACGCCATCGCCGGTACCCATCGCCACCAACGTCCCACCGACGGCTACATCGGTCCCCGAGCCGTCCCCAACGCCGGGCGAGCTGCCCGTCGAGGTCATCAAGGATGTGCCCTATGTCGTGGATGGGGACCCCTTGCAAAAGCTGGACATCTATCGACCCAAAGGGTTGACCGGCCCGTTCCCCATCCTGTTCGCCATCCACGGCGGCGGCAGCAACAAGACCGAGATGTCGCCGATTGGCTACTATTTTGCCAAGCGCGGCTATGCCGTGGTGTCTATCAACCACCGGCAGACGCCCCGATACAATTACCCGGTGCCGGTGCAGGATGTCTTTTGCGCCCTGGCCTGGGTCCACACCCACGCGGCCGAATACGGCCTCGACCCGGCGCGCCTTGTGGCCCTGGGGCACTCGGCCGGGGGTACGCTGGCCGCCCTGCTGGGCACGATAGATGCTCCCGGCTTGTTCATGTCCGATTGCCCCGAGAAATTGCCCCCGGCCGACTGGGTTCGCGGCGTGGTGGCCTTTACCGGCATCTTTGACTACCCCGCCTGTGCAGCAGCCGACACAACCTCGGCGGGATTGCGCGAATACATGGTGACATACCTGGGCGGCGAGCCGGACCAGGTGCCGGATGTCTGGAAGCAGGCATCGTCGATCACCTGGATAGATGCCCAGGACCCGCCGTTCTTGCTCATCCACGGCCTCGACGACCTCAGCATTGACCCGGAGCAATCCAGGAGCTTTGCGGCTGCGCTGGAAGCAGCCGGTGTGAACGTGGAACTGCTTCTCGTGCCGGACGCCAGCCACAGCCAGATCACCCGCAGCGAGCAATCCCTGGAGGCGGTGGAAGCCTTTTGCGCCCGGGTGTGGGGACGACCCTGACTGATTATGATTAGAAAGGAGCTTGACCATGCTAAAACAATCTGCTAGAATCATTGTCTTGTTCGCGCTCGTGGTACTAGTGGCCGGCTGCGGGTCGCCCGCGCCAGCTTCACCGACAGCCACCATAGCATCGCCAACGGCTACTTCTGTACCGCCTTCGCCGGCCTCGGTGAGTGGCGATACCTGGACCAGGACCTATGGCGGAAGCCGGAATACCGTCGTCGGGTCTGTCTTGCCGGCCGATGATGGCGGGTATTTCATCGTCGGCACCACCAACCTCGAGTTCGAGCCGACGCAGCGAGGAAACGTCTATCTGGTCCGGACAGACGCTGCTGGCAAGGTCGTGTGGGAAAAGACCTATGGGCAAGAGGGATATCACCAGGGTCTGGGCGTCGCCAAGGCGGATGACGGGAGCTTGCTGATCGTTGGCGTGACGAGCTCTGCCAGTACTCAGGGCATGGATGCCTATCTCCTCAAGGTGGACCAGGAGGGCAACGAGATCTGGTCCAGGACCTATGGCGGCCCGCTGGATGAATTTACCGGGGCCATCGGGCAAACGCCGGACGGAGCCTACATCCTGGGGGGCAACATCGTGGACCCCAACGACCGGGTCGCCGACCCCGGGGCGGCCGGCTATGGCGGCTTTGAGGGACGCAGCAATCTCTATCTGCTCAAGGTCGATGCCGACGGCAACGAACTCTGGTCGCGCGCGTACGAGAGCAAGGACAACGTTCTCGCCTCGGGCGGTGCTCTCACGCCAGACGGTGGCTTTCTGGCTCTTGCGACGGTCACCTACTTCCCGGACCCGAACAACGATATCCTGTTGATGAAACTGGACGGGAACGGCGACGAGGTCTGGTCGCGCACCTGGACGGACGGCAGAACCTATCCACACGGCCTCATCCCGACCGCTGACGGCAACTATCTCATCACTTCCTCCTATGCCCCGGCGGAACCAGCAGACGCGAAAGAGGATTTCCTGTTCATCAAGATCGATCCCCAGGGAAACGAGATCTGGCGGAGCACGTTCGGCGACCCTGATAGCATCGACTATGGTGTAGTACTCGCTCAAGCCACCGGCGGTGGGTACGTAGCCGTCGGGGAGCGAACGAAGGATCGCTATACCTGGGACGCGGACATCACGCTGGTCAAGATCGACGAGAACGGACAACTCCTGTGGCGGCAGGACAGAGCCGCCGCGCATACCATGCTTTCCGCCCTCCTTCAGCACCCGGATGGGGGATTCGTCATCGCCGGGGGCCTGTCCCGAGGGTCCGTGTTCAATATCATCTTGATCAAGACCGACAGCGAAGGAAAAGTGGCTGAATAAGACTCAAAGGGGGTATACTCAAAGTGAAACCAGCAGTTCTGTTTGCGTTTTTGCTTTCCGTGTCGCCAGCCTGGCTGATGGGATGTGCCTCAGCGCCGTCTCCGACGGCTACGCCTCGCCCTACATCGGCGCCAACGGCTACGCCTTCCCCGACACCTGGGCCGCTAACGCTCCAGTTTATCGGAAATTCATGTACTCTGATCACAGCACCGGATGGCACACGCATCGTCAGCGACCCCTACGGCTATTCGCGTCCAGTTGGGCTGCGCCTGCTGCCGCCGGGCGACCTGGAAGCAGACGCCGTGACCGTCAGCCACACCCACCCCGATCACAACAACGTGAAAGCGGTTGGCGGTGAACCACAGGTCATCACCGAACCCGGCACGTATCAGGTTGGCGCGGTCAAGGTGACCGGCTATGCGAGCCGCGAGGGGTCGCCAACCGGCCCATCAGCGACCATGCGCAACGTGGTCTTTGTGTTCGAGGTGGGGGGAGCCAAGATCGTGCACCTGGGAGATGGAGGGCCGATTACCGAGCCCGACATCCTGGCGGCTGTCGAAGGTGCGGACATCATCCTCGTGAACATTGATGGATACGTGTATCCATTGGACCAGATCTTGCCAGACATGCAGCGGATCAACGCCCGTACCATCATCCCCACCCACTACAGCATCAGGGAAGATGCTCGCTGGGGCACTCACATGACGCTGACCATCGAAGAATATCTGGCAACGCTGCCTTCAGACATGGTTGTTGTGAGAGCGGATAGTAGAATCCAGGTGACGCCTGGTATGCCCAAACAGGTAGCGGCGCTTGCACCCCTGATGCTTGACAAGTGACCAACTCGGCACTTGCGCTACAAAGCATGTGTTACCAGGAGGCGCTATGTTTCGCAAAATCACTGTTCTATTCGCGCTTGTGCTGCTCATGGCTGGCTGTGGGCCGGCCGCGACCCAGGAACCGGCCCCTGCAACAAGCTCGCCGGTCTCGCCGACAGCAGTCCCGGTTCCACCGACCCGTGCCGCCGTGTTGCCAACCAAGACGGACGCACCGGCCCTGGCTGTGATCTCTGTCGACACGGTGGGTCAGGTGGAACGCTTGCATACCCTCGGTGGGCATCGCGGCAAAGTGCACACCGTAGCCTTTTCGGGAGACGGCGCTTACGTCGCCTCGGCCAGCATGGACAAGACGATCAAATTGTGGGACGTCAGGAGCAGGCAAGAGGTACATGCCTTCAGCATGACCGAGGAGAGCAAGAACGGCATTGTCTTTTCACCGGACGGGCGCCTGTTCGCTTCTGCAGACGCGATATGGGACGTGGCAAGCAAGCAGGTGGTCCATACGATCGAGCGGGGCGGACAGGTTCCTGGTCCCGTGGCTTTCTCTTCTGACGGGTCAACCCTCGCCGTCGCCCTTGTCAA
Organism: Chloroflexota bacterium; assembly: GCA_018823415.1. Taxonomy (GTDB): domain Bacteria; phylum Chloroflexota; class JAHJIN01; order JAHJIN01; family JAHJIN01; genus JAHJIN01. The sequence goes on from JAHJIN010000377.1 coordinate 37,597, forward strand.
TCAGCCGATCAAACTGTGGGATGTGGCCAGCGGACAGGTGGTGCGCACCTTTGACCGGCAGGCCGACAATCTCGCCCGCAACATCACCTTCTCACCCGATGGCGCACTGCTAGCCGCCGGTGGAAACAACGGCACGGTGAGGTTGTGGGATGTAAAGAGCGGGCATATCGTTGGCACGCTCGAGCATGGCACTGAAAGCCACATACATGGTGTGGCGTTTTCGCCAGATGGCAGCATGTTGGCATCCGGTGGCACCGACTATACGGTGCGATTGTGGGACGTCGCCAGTGGACAAGTGGTGCATACCTTGAGGCACGGGGACGGTTTGTATGGAGTGGCCCTTTCGCCCGACGGTAGCCTGCTGGCCTCGGCCGGCTGTGACCGCACGGTCACGCTGTGGGACGTCGCCAGCGGGCGGCGATTGCGCTCCCTGCGCCACGTCGACGAGGTGATGTCGGTGGCCTTTTCGCCGGACGGTACACTGTTGGCCTCCGGTGGCTATGATAGTCAGGTATATCTATGGGGCGTGTCCCGATAGTCAACTTTTGTAAGAGGAGACCCATGTGCAAGTTTGTTGTCCACACCATTGTCCTGATCACTCTGGTCATTCTAATCAGCGCGTGCGGGCCGACCGCGACCCCTGCTCCCCCCACTGCGCCACCGAAAGCGACGGCCGTACCATCGGCTCCGACGCAGACGCCGGCTCCGCCCAAGGCAACGTCTACCCTGCTGGCTCCCAGCGTCACGCCCGAAACATCCCCCGGCGATCGCGGAACGTGGGTTATAATGTTCGAGGGTCCCGACTATGGCGCGTTTCTCGGCATCGTCCTCACCGAGGATGGAAACGTCCTGGCCGTCGGTGCAACCAACCACCTGCACGTCCCCCCGTACTCGGGAGACGCCCTCTTGATGAAGCTGACCCTGGAAGGCGACGTGTTGTGGGAGCGGACCTGGGGGGGAGAAGGATACGAGCAGGCGCTGTCCGTTGTGCTAGCCGATGACGGAGGGTACTATGTATTCGGTGAAACGGATTCTCACGGCGCTGGCGACCGAGATTTCTTTCTCCTCAAAATCACCGCAGATGGTATCGAGGAATGGTTCAAGACGTACGGGCAAGCCCGCCGGGAGTGGCCGTACGGGATGATCCGGCTGTCAAACGGGGATCTGCTGATCCACGGGTTCACAACATCCCCGGGAAGTGGACGCGATCAATATGCCGTTCGCGTGCGCCCGGACGGCGAGGTCATCTGGGAGTATACCACTGCAATTCCCGGTGAGGAGTTGGTGCTCGATGCCCTCGAGACGGCGGAAGGCGATCTCGTCCTGGCCGTAAGCATCGCGGAGGACGGCGCACTGGTAAAGCTTGACGCCAACGGCAACGTCCTTTGGACGCAGCGCTACGAGCTCGCCGGGTGGCAGTACGCCTCCCAGATCGCCCAGACCGACGATGGCGGATTCCTCCTGGCCGGTTTCTCGATGAGCAGCCGGCAGGCGGACACGTGGCTTGCCCGGTGCACCACGACTGGCGAACTGGAGTGGCAGACGTCCTTCGGGGAATCGGGCCGTGACGATTATGGCACATCGCTGATCCGACTCGAGGATGGAACCTACCTGATCGGCGGGATCGGGAACGGGGTGCTGCTCAGCCGTGTGGACCAGGATGGGAATGTGTTGTGGCGGCGGTCCCTGGTTGGCAAGACCGTCTACGGTTCCATGGCGCTGATCGAACTCGCGGACGGAGGATACCTGGTCGCCGGCCTGATCCAGATCACCAACGGCCGCTCCTATGACGCGATCATCCTGCGAACCGACGCCGAAGGGCAGGTTGGCGAGTAGCCCGTCCACTGTCAGGGCGGATAGTTCTTTCGACTGGAAACTTTGATGCGTTATGCCTGATAGGAACAAGGGGGGAAAAATGAGAAATTTGCTACTTGCACTCGTGATCGTGGCGTTGCTGACTGCGTCCTGTGACAGCGGTCCGGCGCCCACAAACACGCCGGCAGAGGCCATTCCCACTATCCAGCCATCGGCGCTGACGCCCACCGCTACCGCGACGCCGGCTCCGACCTCCATACCTCAGCCGGTCATCCCCACGCCCCGGCCCACCTCGGCCGAAGACGTGGACGTGCTGGTCCTGGTGCCGCACTATTACGGTGCCAATCACTACCTGAACGTGGACGACTATGAGCAATATGGCTGGAACGTGACGCTGGCCGGCATCACGCAGACCATTCAACCCTGTCCGCGGTTCGGGTACTCTTAACAGGGACGTGCGCATGACCGCGGACGCGCTGATATCGACCATCGCGGACATCGACGGCTACGATATCCTGGCCCTCGCGCCGGCCAAGGGCCAGAGCAATCCCGATGCGTATGGCGATCTGTTGGAGAGCCCGCAGGCGCTGGCCCTGGTTTCCGCGGCGGCGGAGAAGGGGCTGGTGATCTATGCCCCCTGCGCTGGCGTGCGCGTCCTGGCGGCCGCCGGTGTCATCGATGGGAAGCGCGTGCTCGGGGAACCCAAGTTCGAGGATGAATACGTGGCTGCGGGCGCCACGTATGTGGGGGGCACGCCCAAGCCGATGATCGACGGCAACATCGTCACAGTGAGACGAAGCCTGTTCTACCATGCGCAGAACTCGGAGGCCGTGGAGCGCGCGTTGGCCGCCGTGCGCCAGGGTGCGGGTGGCGAGAAACAAGCGCCGGTATCCCAGGTCGAGACCGTGGCTCAGGACGGCGCGTTGTGGACCAGGACCCTCGGCGGCCCCCACGCGGAAGGCGGCCGGTCCATCGCGACCACGAGCGATGGTGGGTTCGTCGTCGCCGGGTATACGTACTCCCACGGCGCTGGCGACGCCGACGTTTATCTGCTCAAGGTGGATGCCGAGGGCCAGCTTGTGTGGGCCAGGACCTTTGGCGGCGCCGGATGGGAGTACGGCTCTGCGGCATCGCAGACGCGCGATGGGGGGTACATCGTCGTCGGCGACACCACGTCGCAGAGCGTGGGTGACAAGGATGTCTACCTGGTCAAGACTGACGCGGAAGGCCACGAGGTCTGGTCGAAGACCTTCGGCGGCGCCGGCCTGGACGTGGGCCAGGCCGTGTGCGAGTCCGACGATGGCGGCTACGTCGTGGCCGGGTATACCGAGCCTGCAGACGGTGGGGAAAGCGACGCGTACCTGGTCAAGGTCGATGCCCAGGGGAACGAGGTGTGGGCGAAAACCTTTGGCGGACGCGGGCCGGAAGTAGGTCGGGCGATATGCCGCGCCAACGATGGCGGCTACGTCGTAGCTGGGGCCACCGGCTCCGGCTCGGCCAACAGCGACGTGTACCTGCTCAAGGTCGACGCCGACGGGGACGAGCTTTGGACCCAGTCCTTTAACAACGGCGAATACGACTGGGGCAATGCTGTCTGCGAGACTCGCGACGGGGGATACACTGTCGTCGGCAATACCGACGAGGGCGCCATCCGCGAGGCGATGGACGCGTACCTGATCAAGACCGATGCCCAGGGTAACAAGGTGTGGGCCAAGGCGTTTGGGCCTGGTCAGTTCTATGACTATGGGACCTCGGTATGTGAGACCGACGACGGGGGCTATGTCGTCGTCGGCGCTGCCAAGTCCCCGGAGACCAACAAGAACGACGTGTACCTGGTCAGGGTCAGCCCGACCGGGGACGTGGTGTGGGAAAAGACCTTTGGGGGTCCTGGATCGGACTGGGGCAGCGCCGTCTGCAAGGCCCCGGACGGCGGGTACGTGGTGGTTGGCCACACCAGTTCTTATGGAGCGGGGTCGTTTGACGTGTGGCTCATCAAGGTTGCGGAAGGGCTTCCTTAAGCGTAGAGGTCCCAGCTTTCTGGTCGGGAAGCCCGTAAGGAGAACGTGAAACTGTACGGTCAAGCTGCGGAATGTCGCCAGCGGACGACCGGTGCGCTCCTTGTCGCACAGTGACCAGTGATATCGATGGTCTTGGCGCCGGACGGCACGTGGTTGGCCTCCGGTGGCTATGACAATCAGGTATATTTACCATTGGGCGGCGGCTGCACTGCCGCAATTCCACAAAAGGAGCAGAATACCGTGCCTTTCCACCGCAGGATATCTATCATTTTGATACTCACGGTGATGCTACTTGCAGGCTGCAACCAAGCTGAGCCCAGCGCTTCACCGTTACCGTCTACCCCAGTGCCCGCCACAGGCACAGCGGTTCCGCCTGCCACCGCGATACCTGGAGAAACAACCATAGACCTGACCGGTCCCATCAAGGCGGACAACGTCAAGCACCTGCAAAGCCTGTACGCCCTTACCGGGTATGCAATCGCCTTCTCTCCAAAAGACCCGGTTCTCGCTACTGGAGGCCTGGATGGAAGCGTCAAGGTTTGGAATCTGGACGATGGGAGTCTTGTACAGGACCTGACCAAGCTGAACGACATGATCTTTGACCTGGCCTACTCACCGGACAGCGCGCTGCTGGCCGGCGCGGCCGGGGGAAAGCCCATGTCCTGGACGCCGCCAGTGGTCAAGTAATAACCACGCAGGGTGACATAGGACGATTTGTCCAGGCAGTAGCGTTTTCGCCAGACGGGCTAGTGCTGGCCGCAGGTGGCTCGGATGCGATCAGGATCTGGAACACGAGCAATTGGCTGGAGGTTGCGGAACTACACGGCCACGAGGGCGGCGTGTTTGACCTGGCATTTACGCCTGATGGTACTCGCTTGGTATCTGCCGGTGGCATGCCGGATTCGACGGTGATTGTCTGGGATACGGAGAGCTATGAGATACAGCACACCTTGAAAGGGCATGGCGGGGATGTCCACCAACTGGCCCTTTCACCAGATGGCAAGTTCATCGTTTCCGGAGGCACAGACCGCAGCATCAGAATGTGGGATCTGCTTCAGGGCAAGTACCTGCGCGGACTGACTGGCTTTCGGGACGTGGTATATGGATTGGCCTATTCACCTTCAGGGGAACTGGTCGCCGCGGGATGCGGCAGCGATGGCTCTATCCTGTTTTGGGAAGCCAAGAGCGGCAAAAAGCTCCACTCTCTTTACGATCGTGGAGTGGAGTTGAGATACGTGATATTTTCTCCCGCTGGAACCTACCTGGCATCGAGCAATACCAAACACCAGGTCGTGATTTGGGGATTGGAGCCGGATAAGGCTGGTCCGTGATGCCGGTGGGCCAAAGTCATAGGAGGAAACTCGTGTGCAAAGCCATCGTCCTGATCATTCTGGTCATCCTGATCAGCGCGTGCGGGCCGGCCGTGACCCAGGAACCAGCCCCTGCAACAAGCTCGCCGGTCTCGCCGACAGCCGTCCCGGTTCCCCCGACCAGTGCCGCCGTTTTGCCAACCAAGACGGACGCACCGGCCCTGGCTGTGATCTCGGCCGATACGGCTGGTCAGGTGGAACGCTTGCATACTCTCAGTGGGCACAGCAACAAGATAGTTACCCTGGCTTTTTCAGGAGATGGGGTGTACATCGCCTCGTCCAGCCTGGATAGGACGATCAGATTGTGGGATGTACAGAACGGACAAGAGGTACATGCTTTCAGCATGAACAAGGTGGGTTTCAACGGCATTGCCTTTTCACCGGATGGGCGACTGCTGGCTTCTGCGGACGCGATATGGGACGTTGCCAGCGGGCAAACGGTGCACACGCTCGAGCAAAGCAGACGGGACCCTGGCCCCGTGGCGTTCTCTCCTGATGGGTCAATCCTCGCCGTCGCCCTGGAGAGTCAACGGATCAAATTGTGGGACGTCGCCAGCGGACAGATGGCGCGCACCTTTGAGGAAAATCCCGACGATGTCACCTTTAGCATCGCATTTTCACCCGATGGCGCACTGTTGGCCGCCGGTGTACACGGCGGGATGGTGAGATTGTGGGATGTGGCCAGTGGGCAGATCGCTGGCACGCTCGATTATGGCAGTGAAAGTGATGTACACGACGTGGCCTTTTCACCAGATGGCAGCGTGTTGGCATCCGGGGGTACCGACTGCACGGTACGACTGTGGAACGTCGCCAGTCGGGAGCTAGTGCATACCTTGAGGCACGGGGATGGCCTGTACGGGGTGGCCTTTTCGCCGGACGGCAGCCTGCTGGCCTCGGCCTGCTGCGACCGCACGGTCAAGCTGTGGGACGTCGCCAGCGGACGGCGACTGCGCTCCCTGAGCCACGCCGACGAGGTGATGGGCGTGACTTTTTCACCGGACGGTACGCTGTTGGCCTCCGGTGGCTATGACAATCAGGTATATCTGTGGGGTGTGCCCCGTTAACCAACAGGAGTTCAATGATGTTCAGATATCACCTGAAATTGTCGCTGACTATTCTTGCGCTAGCGACGAGCGGTTGCGGGACAGTCGCCACCGAGCCGGCCGCACCCCCGCAGCCGCCGACGACGGCACCTACCCTCGCGCCGACGGCCGCGCCTACCCTCACGCCGACGACGGCACCCTCTCCCACCGCTGCCGTGAAGCTCTTGCGCGAATGGGCCAACCTGGGGGCCGATCAGGGGCCGGTCTACGACCAGAGTTGGTCGTCAGATGGACGCCTGCTCGCCACGGCCGATTACGACCAGATCAGGGTATGGGAGATCGATGCGCGTCGGGAAGCAGGCTTGCTGAGAGGGCACACCGACTTTGTGACAGGGTTGGCCTGGGCACCGAATACCCATGTGCTGGCTTCGGCCAGCCAGGACGGCACGGTGCGCTTGTGGGACGGCACTGCCTTTACCCAGACGGCCGTTCTGGAAATCGGCCAGGCGTTGGGATGCCTGACTTGGTCGCCTGATGGGCGCCAACTGGCAGTGGGCAGCTATACTGGCGACGTTCATCTATGGGACGTGGCCACTCAAGCGGTGCTCAAAACCTGGAGCACCGCTACGGCCGACGATGATCGAGACGACATCATCAGCATCGCCTGGTCGCCCGCTGCGCGTGGTCAGACGGTTGCTTCCGGCGATCTAGAGGGCAACATCTACCTGTGGGATGTCGCAACGGGACGAGCGCGCCTCGTGCTCACGGAACAGACGTCCGAACACGCACGCGACGTCAACGGATTGTCCTGGTCGCCAGACGGCAGCATGCTGGCCTCGGCGCATCCGGATGGGCAGATCCAATTGTGGGACGGCGCGACAGGCCAGATGCTGCGGGCGATCGCGGCGCACACCGCCCCTGCGTCCGACGTGGCCTGGTCACCGAACGGAGAATCTCTGGCATCGATCGGCCACATGGACCGGTGCATCCGCCTGTGGAATCCAGAAACAGGGCGCCTGTACGCCGAAGCACGCCACAACAGCCTGCCAGGGTGGAGCATCTCCTGGTCGCCCGCTGCGCGTGGAAGCAAGGTCGCTTCGGGCTGCGGCAAATGGCAACAACCGCATGTGGGCGAAGTCATTGTGTGGACGATACCGTAAAGACAAAAAAGGAGCAAGCGATGGCGCGTAAACTGTGTCTGGCAATCCTGCGCGGCGACAGCCTGTTCGTCAAAACAGTCACCCTTGTCGCTCCGATCATCCTGGCCAGTGCGTGCGGGCCGGCGGCAACTCCCGCTCCCTCCACGGCCACCGCCGTGCCCGCGCCGCCGACGTCGGCGCTTCCGACGGCAACCGTCGCAGGCCGGCCACCATCGCTCCCCAGCCGCAGTGGTGACCAGATCGCCTTTTCTTCCGACCAGGACGGGGATTTCGAGATCTGGATTATGAATACCGACGGCAGCGGCCAGCGCCAACTGACCGACAACGACGCCGTGGACTGGTCGCCGGCCTGGTCGCCGGACGGCAGTCGGATCGCCTTTGTCTCCGACCGCGACGGCAATTACGAGATCTATGTGATGGATGCGGGTGGGACCAACCAGCGGCGGCTGACCCAGACTACCAACGCCAGCGAAAGCTTCCCCGCCTGGTCGCCAGATGGACTGCAGATCAGTTTCGATTCAGACCGGGGTGGCAACTGGGATGTCTATGTGATGGCGAGTGATGGGTCGGGTGTGCGCCGGCTGACCGATCACCCCGGCGAAGATTGGATCAGCACCTGGTCTCTTGACGGCCTGCGGATCGCCTTCGAGTCCAAGAGGGACGGCAATTACGAGATCTATGTGATGAACACTGATGGCACGAACCAGCAGCGCCTGACCCGGAACACCGTTCACGATGGCTTTCCATCCTGGTCGCCGGACGGCTCGAAAATCGCCTTTGCCTCTCGGCGGGCTGGCAACTTGGACATCTATACCATGGACCCGGCCGGCGGCAATGTGGTACGCCTGACCGATCATCCCGCCGAGGACAGCTCCCCTTCCTGGTCGCCGGGTGGCACGCAGATCGTGTTTTCCTCCGGGCGGGACGGCAACGACGAGATCTATGTCATGAATGCCGATGGCGCCGAACCAGGTTCGGGCAACGTGCGCCAGTTGACCGATAACGGAGCGCAGAATTGGTCCCCGGCCTGGTAGCGCCTGCCTGCTCTACTGTTGGGAAAGGAGTTCGAAAATGTCCATCCGTTTCATGTCTCTCGTTGCCCTGCTGCTCGTCCTGGCTCTGGTCGCCGGCTGTGAGGCCGCCGGGTCCACAGCACCGTCGGTGCCAACCGCCAGCCCAGTGCCGACGACTGTGCCGCCGGCGGCCACCGCGGTGCTTGCCACCAGCGAGCCCGCCGCCACGGCCACCGCCCGCGTGCCGACGGTGGTCCCGCCCACCGTGGTGGGCGCTGCCGCCCTGGGGGAGGCCCCCGCCCCCGGCGACGCAGTCATCTGGTACCTGGGCAACTGCGGCTACGCGGTGCGGACCCAGAGCCACTTTCTGGTCTTTGACTATCAGCAGCGGTACGATGGCCCCGAGGCCAAACCGCGGCCGGCCCAGCCTTCCCTGGAGAAGGGGTTTGTCGTGCCAGGGCAACTCGCCGACCTGCGGGTGCGGGTCTTTGTCAGCCATCAACACACTGATCACTATGACCCCAGCATCTTCACGTGGCAACAGACCGTCAGCGACATTGCCTATTTCCTCGGCTGGCAGGCCAGAGAGACGGACGACCCCGCATTCCACTTCCTGGTCGGGCCGCGGGCCGCGTGGCAGTCCAGCGACATGGAGGTGTATACGATCAACTCGCACCACTCCGATGTCCCCGAGGTGGCTTACCTGGTCAAAGTGGACGGGCTGGTGATTTACCACAACGGTGACTACCAAGGAGACTTCCGGCAGGACTATCCCTTCTTGCAGGAGATCAGCGCGCAGATCGACCTGGCCTTTGCCCCCAACGATTACGACGAGCAGTCTCCCTACTACTTCCCGCAGAACGTGGACCTCTTCCAGCGGTTCGCGCACCGGGCCATCTTCCCCATGCACGACTCAGCCGAGCGTGGCCACTACGCCGACTTTGCCCGGGTCTACCTGGCCAGGCTGCCCGGCCTGCCGATCCACTACCCTCAGCACATCGGGGAACGGTTCCTCTTCCAGGATGGCCGGATCGTCGTCGGCGGGCCGGCCGCTGCAACCACCTGGTTCAAGACCTATGGGGGACGCCAGGAGGATGTCGGCTAAGGATATCGATCCTGCCTGGCGACCTTATTAGACTTGTTGCTGAATAAGATTTACCGCAATATGTTCACTACCGGACACTTTCTGTCCAGCGCGGCATCTGGAACTGTACTGGAATGGTGTGATCCTCATCCAGAAAGTGCCCGAGCAAGTCCAGGCCCAAGTGGAAGAGGCTCAGGTCACACCGGTCAGCGCGATGGATGATCTTGACCCAATCGTCCCGGTGGGCGATCACGCCCAGATGGATGATCCAGATGTAGGCCAAGCAAGCTGCGATCATCAGGCGGGCCAGGCGGGCGGGGTTGGCGAGATGGCTCTGGTGCAAATGGAAGCCCCGGCTTTTCTGGTCCGAGAAAAAAGTCTCAATGCGGAACCGCTTGGCATACCAGCGGCACGCTTCGACCACCAGGTCCATATTGGTGACTAGGTAGATGGGCTCTTTACAGTCTTTGCGCCACCAGGCGATGGCCAGGACGGGGCCATACTGTTGAGCGGTGAAGGTCACCTCGAACAACCCAATACGGCGGCCGGGCGTCACCCCCAGGTCTTGGAAGGTGAACTGCTCGCCTGCGGCGCCCAGTTGGATGTTCTGGGCGGTGCGACAGACATATTCCCAGCCATAACCCGCTACGGTAGCCTGGAACGTGACACCGTCGAACTCGCCGTCCCCGAGCAAGATCACCTTGGCGCCAGCCGGTATGAACGCCTGCACCTGGGCCAACAATTGGACGTGCGCTTCTTCGGGGAAATGGCCGGTGCTACCCGTCACCACGATCCAGGCCAACGGCAGCGCGCGTTGGCGATAGACCACGCTGACCAGCAAGGTGACACAGTGGCGGCCCACCGCACTGCCGTCCATAGCCAGGAGCAACGTGGGTCCCAGACTGGTCAGCAAGGCCTCGACGTACGGCAAAAAGTAGACCGTGGCGTCGATGTGCTCATTCTGGATCCACCGTGAGAAGCGTTTAGTGCGGCTATCGCGCTTGGCGCCATCTGGCACTTGGTGGGCAATAGCCGGCAACTGGGTACTCTTGCTGCCCACGATGCCACTGATCAGCGCCGCCAGGGTATTCAAGTGGCGCGCTTGGTTGCCCCGGGGCTCCCACGGATAGAGTTCTTTGATCGCCGCTCTGATGGTCTGGTAGCGGCGCAGATTGTCACCCATGATCGGCTCCCTCAGCACAGTGTAGAGCCGATCATACTACAAAACGTGGTCCTGTCAAAAGTGTCCGGTGGTGAACGCAATATGTAGTAGTTCGGCTTTGTGAAACTACTACGAGTAGTGGGTCAGCAGGCCGGTTTCCTTATTGAGCAACAACTCTATTGACCAGACCACCTTTACGGGAGTGTGAAGCATGTCAACTCGTTTCATGACGGTCACTGCACTGTTACTCGCCCTGGCCCTGGTCGCCGGCTGTGAGACTGCCGGGCCCACAGCGATACCATCAGGCGCCAGCGCCGCGCCAGGGCCCGACGTGGTGACCCCGGCGCCAACCGCCAGCCTGCCGCTGGCGACTGTGCCGCCTGCTGCCACGGCGGCGCCCCCAACGCCGACCGCCACGGCGACGGCTTTACCCCTCACCGGCAGTGGCGGCGGGGTGCTGGCGTACTGCTATCAACCACGGTCTGGTTTGCACCAGATCTACGCCATCAACGCCGATGGTAGCGGGAACAAAAAGTTGATCGATGCCCGAATCGGGCTCAATCACCATGATTGGTCACCAGACGCGCTCAAGTTCGCTGCTGTTGGGTACGTCGACGGCGGCACCACCTGGTCGATTCACGTGTTCAATGCGGACGGCACTGGCCTGACCCGGCTGACCGACGCAGCCGGCGTCTGGGATAGCGAGCCGGCCTGGTCTCCTGACGGAACGAAAATCGCCTTCACGAGGATATATCCGGACCAGAACGGCCGCAATGAGATATGGGTCATGAATGCAGACGGCAGCGATCCGCATTGGAGTGGTGTGGAGGGGTTTGCCGCTAAATGGTCGCCCCCTACGGGGGGCACGCGGTTTATCTATGTGTCAAACCGTTCGGGGAATTACGAGATCTATACGGCCCAAATCGACGGCACGGATGAGCGCCGGTTGACCGAGACGAGCGCAAACGAGATGTTCCCCACCTGGTCACCGGATGGAAGCCGCATCGCCTTCTCGGCCTCCACGGGCGAGTTTAACACGACAGACAACACCAAGACCTATGAGATTTTCGTCATGAATGCAGACGGGACCGGGGTGCAGCAATTGACGAACAACGATGTGCTTGATGATTATCCAAGGTGGTCGCCGGACGGCCGGCTCATTGCCTTCGGATCGGACCTTGCGGCGAGTGAGCATTGGGAAATCTACGTGATGAACGCCGATGGGACGGATGTGAGACGGGTAACGACTACGCCATCCAATGCGACGGCGATCAATGCGGTCTGGCGTCCGGACAGGTAGGTGTTAACGGGAACACCGGCAAAAGGTTGTCGATACACACAACTTGCTATCGCTCCGGCAGCAAAGGGGAAAACCATGTTCAAGCGAATCAGCTACACTATCGCGGTCTTGCTCGCGCTGCTCGTTCTTGCGGCTTGTGGCAACGCTACTCCCACACCGACCCTGGTGTTGCCCACTGCCACTTCCACGGCCGTTCCCACGCCGACCTTGGTGTTGCCCACCGCTACCCCTCAACTGGAGGGGCCTTACCTGGGTCAAGAACCTCCCGGGATGGAACCCAAGATATTTGCTCCGGGGATCGTTTCCGATCCTGATTTCATGGAATATTCGGGAGCGTTTTCCCCTGACGGCAGTGAATATTACTTTCATCGGGTTTCCGGAAATTCACGACCCAGGCTTTTGTTCACCAAGGTCGTCGATGATAAATGGACAGCGCCTGAAGACCTGGCGGCCTCTGCAGGGTATGGCGCATTCGAGCCCTATGTAACTTTCGACAACAGGAGGTTATACTTTATCTGGGAGCATCCCGTTCCATCAGGACAACCGTCTGAGCTTCCTGCATATTTCTTCGTTGAAAGAACACAAGACGGATGGTCAAAGCCAACATATGCTGGTCAGGGTATGTTCGTCAGCTCAAGCCGGGACGGTCAGCTATATACAACCGATATGTCATCACGCGAGACTGACGGGAAGACGTATTTGGCCAGAATTACAGTCACTGATGGTCTTTTTACAAATTACGAAAGGCTACCCATACCGACTCGTCGGGGGAGTCAAGCGCACCCTTGCATTGCGCTCGATGAAAGCTACATCCTTTTCGATGTGGAGAGTGGACATCACTTGTTCGTCAGTTTTAAAAGCGCGGATGGAACCTGGGGAGAGGCGATAGATTTAACAAGGCATGGTTTCGATCCGATGGCTGGAGGAGCCTACATTTCCCCTGACGGCAAATATCTATTCTTCGGTCGAGGCGGCGATATCTGGTGGGTGGATATTCGTGTCGTTGAAAATCTAAGACCGACGGAATGAGGATATGAAACGGGTTCTGCCAGCGCGTTTGTGGGAACAATGCTCGATATTTCGAGCGCAGCAGAAAAAGGAGGAGTGAACATGCGACACTATATGCTGGCTATCTGCGGATTGATCCTGGCGCTTTTGGCCGCCGGTTGTGAGGCTGCCCAGCCTTCTGTGGTGCCGGCGTCAGCGACGCCGGCGGCTGTGCCCCCCACGGCTACGTTTTCCCCACCTACGGTTCCTCCCACCGCCAGCCCTACACCGCCGATGGGTACACCAACTGCCACTCCTCTGCCGCCGCTTAGTGGCAGTGGTGGCGGCGTGATCGCTTTTGGCTCTGATCGTAGTGGGCGGCCGGGCATCTATGTGATGAATGCGGATGGCAGCGATCAGTGGTTGGTGACGGACAAGGATAATGCGGCGGGCCCGGCTTTTTCACCCGATGGCGCACGGATTGCTTATCATATTTCGACTGCTTACATGGGAAGAATTCTCACGATAAACGTCGATGGCAGTGATCAGCAGAAAGTTTATTCTCAAAATCGTGCGATGAGTGCCCCTGATTGGTCGCCGGATGGGAAACGGATCGTTTTCATCCTTCATACTCACGTATACTTTAGTATCTCCGTTGTAGATACTGATGGCAGCAACTTGCGGCAGTTGACATTCCCGGTCCCCAACCAGATCAATTCTGATCCAGGCTGGTCACCGGATGGCCAGCGGATCGTCTTTGCTTCGGACCGCAAGGGTGACGATGAGATCTATATCATGGACGCCGATGGCACCAATGTGCAGCAAGTGACCGACAATGACGCCGCAGATTTGTGGCCGGCCTGGTCGCCTGACGGCACCCAGATCGCCTTTGCCTCCGACCGCGACGGCAACTGGGATATCTACGTGATGGATGTTAACGGCGGCAATGTCCGGCGGCTGACGGATGACCCGGCTCAGGATCAGGCACCGGCCTGGTCGCCTGATGGCACACGAATGGCCTTCACTTCTGATCGCGACGGCAACTGGGAAATCTATACCATGACTCCCCTGAAAAAACTAGCTGATTCCAGGGATCCAAGCCGGTTGAGAAGGGGTGAACAGGTGCAAGAGAACTTGGACTTGGCGCCAAAGAGAACCAAAAAGAGAAGAGCCGGACTCGCCGGTATCGTTTTCTGTCC
>JAHJIN010000378.1 GCA_018823415.1 Chloroflexota bacterium
CCTTCTTTGGCAAGATGGGGGGCGTGGTTCCCCTGCCAGATGATATCCTGGCAGAGGTCAAGAAACTGGTTGCCTAAAGCTAGTGGCTGTATCCAGCGACGATAATCAGCAACAGACAACCAGCAACCAGAAGGAGTGAACAACAATGGCAGAAAAGATCGTGTTTCAGCGCCCAGAGGCCCTGCGCGATGTGGTGACGCATTATTGCCCCGGCTGCATCCACGGCATCGTCCACCGGCTCATCGCAGAAGTGGTGGATGAACTGGGCATCCGCGAGCGCATGGTGGGCATTGCGCCAGTGGGCTGCTCGGTACTGGCCTACAACTATTTCAACTTTGACATGGCCGAAGCGGCCCACGGCCGGGCCCCGGCCATGGCCACCGGTCTCAAACGGACCCAACCAGACCTGGTGCTATTCACCTATCAAGGCGATGGTGACCTGGCCGCCATCGGCACGGCCGAGGTGATCCACTCGGCCATGCGCGGCGAAAACATTACCACGATATTCATCAACAATGCCATCTATGGCATGACCGGTGGTCAGATGGCCCCCACCACACTGCCGGGCCAGGTGACCACCTCCACCCCCTTTGGGCGTGACGTGCAACTGGCCGGCTATCCGGTCAAAGTATGCGAGCTCATGCGTGAGGCCGATGGCGCCGCCTATGTGGTGCGTCGCACCTGCAACACGCCGGCCAACATCGCCAAGGCCAAACGGGCATTAAAGACCGCTTTCCAGGTCCAACTAGAAGGCCTGGGCTTTAGCCTGGTCGAGATCGTCTCCAACTGTCCCACCAACTGGGGCCTCAAGCCCATTGAATCCCTGCAATGGATGGAAGAGAAAATGCTCCCCTATTATCCGCTGGGAGACTACAAGATCAAAGACGAGGTCAAGGAATTGGGGCTGGCGTAGGACACATTCAGACAAGGAGAAACACTATGCATGAAGAGATCATCTTTTCCGGTTTTGGCGGTCAGGGCGCGCTGTTCGCCGGCCAGCTACTTACCTATGCCGCGCTGGACGAAGGCCGCCAGGTTACCTGGATTCCCAGCTATGGTCCCGAGATGCGCGGCGGCACGGCGCATTGCACAGTCATCATCTCAGATGAGCCCATTGGGTCACCCATTATCCGCAACCCCACGGCGGCGGTGGTGCTGAACCCGGCCAGCATGGACAAGTACGAGCCGTTGCTCAGGCCGGGAGGGGTGTTGGTGGTAAACAGTTCCCTGGTGCAACGCGCTGCTGTTCGCGACGATATTACCGTGGTCACGCTGCCGGCCAACGACATAGCCATTGAGGTAGGCGATGTACGCATGGCTAACGCGGTGCTGTTGGGCGCGCTGTTGGGCGCCAGTCCAATCGTGCAGCCCGCGTCTGTCAAAAAGGCCATGGAGGAACACATCCCAGAGCGCAAGGCCCGGTTCATCGGGCCCAACAAGGAGGCGCTCCAGCGCGGCCTGGACATCGCCCGGCACCCATAGACGCGCATTCAGCACCAGACAAGCCCCCGATTACTGCAGTCGAGGGCTTGTTTTGCGTCACGCCCCTATCTTTTTCTTGTCGTTTACGTTATAATAACTGCACGGAGACGCCAGAGGAGCGGTCACGTGCAGCAGGATGAGCAAATACTGGTCCAACAAGCCCAGCAAGGCGACCCAGGAGCCTTTGCGCTGCTTTATGACTGGTATGTTCAGAAAATCTACAATTACATTGTAATGCGTGTGGGCGATGTCGAGACGGCGCAGGACCTGACGGCAGACGTGTTCCTCAAGGCCCTGGAATCGCTGGATTCGTTCGAGTGGCGCGGGTATCCCTTTTCATCGTGGCTGTTTCGCATTGCGCACAACCAGGTGGTGGATTACCTGCGCCGGCAGGACAAGCGCCGGTACGCGCCACTCCTGGATGAAGCGTTACCAATGGCCAACGGCCTGGAGCCATTTCAGATGATGGAGAAACAATCCTCTCGCGAGCAACTCTTGGCCGCCCTGGGGCAATTGACCGACATCCAGCGCGAGATCATTGCGCTGCGCTTTGCCAGCGAATTGCCCATCAGCCAGGTGGCCGGGGTATTGGGTATTTCCGAGGGCGCTGTCAAGGCCCGTCAACATAGCGCACTGAGCGCGCTACGCCGAATCATGAGCGTGGAGGCTACCTAGGTTCATGACTTCTGAGCATGTTCTAGACCAAGCTATCGACAGGATCATTGCGGGCGACACGGCTGGCCTGGATGAGTTGTTGGCCGCGTATCCCGATTTGCGATCAGAAGTCGAACCGCTGCTGGATGTGGTGCGGCAGCTAAACGCTGCCTTCCCCATGCAGGCCTCTCAAGCCTTTGTGGTGAACACCCGGCGCCAGTTAATCCTCCGCGCGGCGGCGCGCCGCAACGCCATCCAGGCCCCCCAATCGCGCTGGACCCGGCTGCGCCCTCGCTGGCTTGGTCCACGATTGGTCTATCTGGGCGTGTCCTTGCTGGTGGTCACCTCACTCTTGTTGAGCAGCGGGGGGTGGTTCGTGGCCCAAAGCCTGCCCGGCCAGCCACTTTATGGTGCCAAGCGTAACGCCGAGAACGCGCCCCTGTTGGTGCTCACCGGGTCTATTGCGCGGGCCGATTATCTACTTGGGTTATTGGAACGGCGCGTGTACGAGCTAGATGTGTTGGTTCAGTGGGGTCGTATGAACCAATTGGCGTTGGCCGAGGTCCAGTCAGCCACCGAGCAAGCACTGGCTGCTGTGCAGGTGATTCCTCTGGATCAGGCATTGCCCCAATGGACTCGACTGGAAACCGCGGCCACGCAAGAGTGTCAGCTATTGGCCCAGGCATCTGCGAACGGCCAGGTCTCATTGGTCCTCGAATCCCATTTCTCCGGGGCCTGGCGAGTTTGCCAGGACGCCAAGGCCCAGGCCGAGGCGACGTTGTCTACGCTGCCGCCGCAGGTGGATGCTACGGCGACAGTCCCCGGCGCCAATCCACCCGGCCAGACACGCACGCCGCAGCCGCCGGGCCAGACACGCACGCCACAACCGCCGGGTCAGACGCGCACGCCGCAGCCGCCGGGCTTGACGCGCACACCGCAGCCCAGCCCGAGCAACACGGCAGAACCACAGCCCAGCCCGAGCAACACATCGGAGCCGCAGCCCAGCCCGAGCAACACGGCAGAACCACAGCCCAGCCCGAGCGGCACGCCCGAGCCTAGCAAGACACCCAAGCCGACCAACCAGCCGCCGGGGCAGACCAAGACACCGCAGCCGCCCGGCCAGACCAAGACACCTGAACCGCCGGGGCAGACCAAAACGCCCAAACCCACCAAAACGCCCAAATAGTCCCGGTAATCGGGCAATCCCAACAAGCAGGACGCCAGCGGAATACTCCGCTGGCGTCCTTTTTATGATTCTGGTTGAACCCGGCTTGCGGCTAGAGTCGCAAGATGATCGGCAAATACAGCTTGGGTATCTCGACTATGTCAATCACGGTTACGGTAATGGGATCCCCGGTGTTGTTTGCGAAATCCGGCTCGGGGATGCCCCAGTAGCGATCGGCGTTGGCCTGCACGTAAATGGTGAACGTGCCGGTGGTCTGGAACGTATAGGCCAGGTCCAGGGTGCGCGTGCCCTGCGCTGAGACATTGGGGATCCAGCTATAGACATCTACGTTGGACGGTTCTTTTTCCCCCGGTCGATGACCGGGGTCCACGTACAGGTCGGTCCAAAAGCCGGTGCAGCAGTTGTTTGTGATGGCCGTGTCTCCATCGTTGGCAATGACGACCCTAAAGGTCGCCGGTTGACCCATGATGGGTTCCACCGGGTTTGGCGTGATGCTCTGCACACGCAGGTCTGGTCGCAGCAGTGCGTCCTCGTCCGTGCTCTCGTTACCGCGCGCATCCTCTTGCTCCACGCAACGAATTGTCACGGTCTGGATGATGGGGTCGGGCCAGGACGGCGCGCCGGGCTGATCGGCTTCGGCAGTGGCCCGAGCCGGTGCTGCGGCCTGGTCCAGCGTGACCGGTTTGGTCAGGATGGTAGAGAATGTCACGCTATCAGCGGCGCCCGATCCCAGATCTGGCACGGAGCGCGTATACTGGCGGTTGCCCGCATCTTGCCATCCGGTCCCCACATAGGTCATCCCGGCTGGCAGCGTGGCCGACAGCACTATGCCGGTTGCGGTGCGCTCACCGTCATTGCGGTACTGGATGGTATAATTCAAGACCTGACAGACCGGCACGCTCGTCACGCCATCCGAAATCTCGACCACCAGGTCAGGCGCGTATTCCAGTATCTCGTCCACGTCCAAGGCCGTGTTCTGCGACCAGTTCTCCTCGCCTACCGCGCCAATGGACACGGTGTTGGTGATGAGCCCGGGGATGGCCGGATCGTCGACCTGGGCCACGATAATGGCCGTGGCGTGTTGTCCGACACTCAGGTTGGGCACGGTGCGGGTATAGGTCCGACCGGTCACCAGTTGCCATTCGGTCCCTCCCAGGAAAGCAGTCTGATCCGGGAGGGTATCTGTGATCACGATGCCCCGGGCCTTGCCCGGCCCAGTGTTGGTGTAGGTGATGGTATACGTCAGGATGTCGCCGGGCGTGACATAGTAGGTGCCATCGGATTTAGCTATTTGCAGGTCCGGCGGGAGTATGACGATGGCGTCCTCGTCCGTGTCGACCGCGCTGGCCGGGTCGATATCGGGACCATAGGCCTCGTCATAGCGGATCTCGACGTGGTTGAGCAGGGTACCGGCTGTGGCCGCATCGTCCACGCGCAAGACAAATGTGGTGGTGCCGGCGCCGTCCTGCCCGGCCAGTGTGCCGATTTCCTGGCGATAGAGATTGCCGCCCTGCGCCACCCAACCGCTGCCCACATAGGAGGCCTGGCCGGTAAACAGCTCGGTCAGCACCACACCGCCGGCTTCCATGCGCCCGGCATTGGTATAGTGAATGGTATAGGTGATCACGTCAGCCGGCTCGACCACATCAACCCCGTCTGATTTGGTTACCTGGAGATTGACCCAGGCCAGGGCCGTGGTATCCTGGGCCGTGTTGTCGGCAGGATGCGGGTCGGGACCATGCGTGCCATCGTCGCCAGCGCTGACGGTGGTAGTCAACCAAGCCACAGTGGGCGCCACGTCAATGTTGACGCGCGCGGTAAACGTGACCTCGCTGGAAGCGATTGGCTCCACGGCACTCACCGTATAGCTGTGCCGGCCGCCACCAAAGTCTGTCCAGCCCGTGTTTGAACCAGAAGGCGACACGTCTGCAGGCAAGGTGAGCGAGATGAC
This sequence comes from Chloroflexota bacterium, assembly GCA_018823415.1. GTDB lineage: Bacteria > Chloroflexota > JAHJIN01 > JAHJIN01 > JAHJIN01 > JAHJIN01. The sequence goes on from JAHJIN010000378.1 coordinate 5,274, forward strand.
GACGTTGGTGGCCGGAGCGCTACCGACGTTGGTGATGATAGTCGTGTAGGTGAGCACCTCGCCGGGGCGTGTGGTCGTGAGACCATCGGTGAGTGCCACGCGCAAATCGATCCACTCCAATGGGGTGCTGTGATAGGCATGGTTGTCGGTCGGGTTTTCGTCGTTGAGCGCATTGCCCACCAGGGCCTGGTCATAGATGCTCCCGGTGCCTTGCGGCACCTCATCGTCCACGCGCACCACAAACATGGCGCTGCCCGACTCGGTGGGGCTGAGGATGTCGGTGGCATAGAGCCCGTAGTGGTTACCGCCCAGCGGCACCCACCCGGTGTTGGGGCCATAGGGCACGGTGTTGAGCGGGACGGTTTCGGTGATATAGACGTCGATGGCCGGCGCGCCGCCCACGTTGGTGTACCAGAAGGTGTAGGTCAAGACATCGCCCAGATGCACCACGCTGCGACTATCGTTCTTGGACAGCTTGAGGTCCGGGCTGGGTATCACATATTTGAACTGGACCCAGTTGAGTACCGGTGTCCAGGACGAGACCGAGGTGTCGAGGTACGCCGCATATTGGACAAAGCGCGCCGTGGTGCTCAATTCTACGGTGGTGGTGATGTTCCCGGCCGGCGTGCCGGAGGGATACAGATCGGACCAGGCGGACCAGGTGCCGCCCTGTGGGCGTGTGCGGTAGCCCAAGGCCACGGTCATGGCCTGGGTATCGCTGATGTAGGCGCCCCAGGACATCCCGCGCACCAAACGGTCGCGACCTATGTCTATGATGCTAGAAGTGAAATCGCCATAGGGGGCATAGTTGCGGGCCTCGCCGGCTGTGGCGCCCCGGTTAATGGAGGCCGTGAGTTGTGTGGGCGCCGGTGGGGGCAACAACTGGGCCGCGCCGCCGATCACATAGAGCCACCCATCGTCGCTGGATACCGCCGCGTGATAAAAGCGCTTGGGGTCAATCAGGCTGGTATCTACCCAACTCAAGATGGTGCCGTCGCGCTCGATGAGGCCGGCTCCCACATAGTCAGAAGGCGTCTGGTTGTTGTCTTTGGCCCCGCCAGTGGTGAACAACTCGCCGCTAAAGGCCAGGGCCGCGCCGCCATATATGTTGTGCTTCATGTTGGTGGTGGTCATCCAGCCGCCGGCTGTGATCACGCCGGTGGTACTGATGGGCGTGGCATAGTTGACGTAGGGATAGAAAATATCGTGGCCACCCAGGCCGCCGTTGTACCCACCCGCTACATAGATCCGATCGCCAAATGTGGCGACCATGTGCCCATAGGTTTGGTTGGGCAAGACCGTGGTGGTCAGCCAGCCACCAGGGGCGATGACGCCGGTTACCGGGTCCGGCTCGGCATGGTATACCGTGTTCAGCGCGTTGGGCGCATCCCACTGCTGGCCGCCCAGCACATACAGGCGACCGTTCAGGGCCACCATCCGCGCAAAGACAATGCCCTTGGGCAACGCCGTGGTGGTGCTCCAGGCCCCTAACGTGCCATCCGCGTTGATGGGGGCGTGGGACACGGTGTTGAAAAAGCCGGTCATGTTGACCTGGTCCCAGCCGCCCACCACATAGATGCGGTTGTTCAGCACGGCGGCCCCGTGGTGGTAAAGGCCATATGGGTATGTGCCGGTGGGCAATGCGGAGGTGGGTTGCCAGTTCGTGAGGTCGTGCGTGGTGGTGATGATGTGGCTATAGTATACGGCGTTGGTCTTGGCCGTGCCATTGTCGCCGGCAATGACATAGATGGTGCCATTGTGCTGCACGGCAGCCAGGCCGGCCAACGCGGGCAAACCGGTATGGTTGGTATCCGTATACCATTCGCCGGCGATGCCCACCACCAGCAGGCGCACTTCGCCGTTGCCCTCTCCGCCTCCAATTGCAGAGCGCGTGAGGCCCGTGTGGTACAATTCGCCGGCGTTAAAGTCCTCCAGCGTCGTCTGGGTGACTGTGCCGTAATACTCTACGGCGCTGGCCGTGGTTAGAAATAGGAATGCAAAAAAAAGAGTAGCCAGAGCTACTCCCATGATACACATCGCAGCGCGGGCCATATGCACCTCCGTTCATGTTGTAAGAGCACCGGGATCGAGCGACCAACCTGGGCCGCGTTGCTTTCATTGTATACCAAAGCGGCCCGGTGGTCAACCTCTTACCAGGGCGAGGCGCTGGGTCCCAATGCTCACCGATTACGTGGTGCCAGCGGCCAGAAACGCTGGCCGGGTCTGCGGGGCACGCTGAGCGTGCCCGCGTGACAAAACCAGTTGCTGGCTGATTGCGTCTGCGCTCAGCAGGACCGCGGCCTCGCGGAACAACTGGCGGACCAACTCGTAAGACACGTCTTCTACCAGGCCGGTCTTTTCCAGGTAGCGCATCAGCCGGGTGGCCGTCCAGGTGTTGTACGAGTGCCCCAGGGCGCGCGGGTCGGTGGCCACGATCTCCCAGATCATACGGCGCAATTGCACGTCCAACTTGGGGGGGCGGCCACAGCGGGGCTTGTCGTGCAGGCCGTTGATGCCGTGCTTGTTGAAACGGTGAATCCACTTGCGCACGTTTAGCGGGTGCAGGGCCACTTCTTGGGCAATGTCTGGCACCTTGAGGCGCCGGCCAGAAAGCAGGATCACCTGGGCACGCTGCTGCAAGGCCGGCTTGATCTCGGCATTGGATTCCAGGTTCTCCAGTTCTGCCTGCTCTTTTTCTGTCAGTGGTCGTACATAGAGGGCCACAGTTACTCCTCTTGTTCGCCTACGCCTTATGGCTCTATATAACCGCTGTCGGGTGGCGCGCCAAACTTGGCGCAGCGTATAGGGCGGTGCCTGCCAGAGACACCGCCCTCGGGTCAGCGAGTCAGTGCCACACCCCAGACCGAGGGACCACCAGAGGGGTCCGCGCCCGGGTCAATGCCGCCGGTGGACACGTAGGACACAAACTCGGCGTCAATGTATTTGCTGTTCTTGCGTGGGTCCCCGTTGGCGAACCCACCCGCACCGTGAGCCTCGATGGCGGTGAGCCGCACGGCCGCAAACCCGACGATGTGATAGATCAGGCCGGCGCCCTGGCCGCCCGGTGGGCTGATCCACCCAATCTCGGGCTCAGGGAGGCCTTGCCCATCCAGATAGTTGCTGCTGCACGTATAGTCATAGATGGGGATGACCACGATCTGATTCAAGCGGCATTCGGCCTCCATGATGGCCGACGCGCGCGTGCCCGGGTCGCCGTTGATAAAGTCGCCATCCAGGCCTTCCAGGCTTCCGGCGTATATATTGTAGGGATAGTCGTTGCAGACATAGTAGCGCAACCCATCGTTGGGGTTGTTGCTGTGGTTCCGGCTGATCGTGCGCGAGTCCGGGTCTGTGGCCGAGTAGACGTAATTGAGGTTGAGCCAGCCGCGCTGCCCGCAGGTTTGCCACTCGTACGTGTTCCCGCCGCCCGGCGCCCCGACGCGCTTTTCCACCGGCACACGGTCAGTATCCCAGATGCGAACGGTGTCGCCCACGTCCACATTCTGGAACACGTCCATGTCTACCGTCACCGGAAAGACACCCGTGCCGCCCACCGAGTTAACGGCGCCCATCATGGCCTCGGCCTCGGCTCCCACGGCGATCTGGTTAAAGCCAGCAATCCCCATGAAAAACGTGGGCACGTCGATGTTGGGGATCACGCGCACGCCCACCGCGTTCGAGGGGATGTATCCCACCTGGCCAATGTCCGACGCGGTATTGATCTCGTTGCCATCGCTGTCGATGTAGCGCCGGCGCACGTTGGTATTGGTGGCGTCGGATGCGGTGCCGGCGCTATCTGGAACGCCGTTGCGCTCGGCGTATTCGTTGATGCGGCAGGCCACGGCGGTATCGGCCTGGAGGCCGGTCTGACTGGTGGTCTTGCGCTGGGCCAGTTCATAGGCGCCGGCGAACGCGCTGGCATCGGCCGCGTTCTGGGCGGTGCGGCGCATGGCATAGGCATAACCGCCGTCTGTCACCAGGCCGGCAAAGACCAGCATCCCCACGATCAAGATCGTGATCATGATCAAGGATTGCCCGTCGCGATGCTCTTGAGTAGTCATGATTCCCTCCATCTGGTTCACTCGACTGTCATGGTAGCCGTGCTCTCGAGGTCAATGTGGTCGCTGCCCCCATTCATAAAAGCAGCGGCAAAAGGTGTTACGGCATAAAACTCGGTTGTAACGTGAACTGTGATCGAGTCGCCGGTCCGGCGCGTCGCCGGCGTGATAGTGATGTCGCCATCTGTTAGCGCCACGCCAATGGCCCGGTCCCGCACCGCAGCGCGAATGTCGGCGTTGCTGCGCGTCGAGATGATGCCCACGCGCGCGCCCTCGCGGGCCGCATTCGCCATCACTGACTGGGTATACACTGCCCGCCCCAGGTCCAGGAACCCAAAGATGAGCAAGAGAAGCACTGGCAAGATCAGGGCAAACTCGACTATCGACTGCCCTGGCTCGCGTTTGACCTGCTGGTTCATTTAATGATCTCCATCTCCATGGCGGCGACTATCGGGGTGCTGTTCAAACCCAGGATCTGCGAAACGATGAACTGGAATTGGTGCGTGACGGTTACGCGGATGGGATTGCCGGCCCCTGAGCCGGTGGGATAGGCGACGGCGACATCGCTCGTGCTCACAGCCAGGCCGGTCCCCGTGACTTCCTGGACAGTCCGGGTTTTGATGCCGTCTACGTCCGTCGAGTGGGCCATGCCAAAGCGGGCTCCCTCGCGGGCGGCGTTGGTGACAATGATCTGCGCGTTAAAGGCCCGCCCCAGGTCCAGGACTCCCATGATCAACAGGAGCAAGAACGGCAGCAGCAACGCTGTCTCCAGATAACTTTGGCCGTCTGTTCGGCGTATCCATTTGCGCATTTCCCTACTCTCCTACAAACACGTACCCACACACACTCGTATCGCTAACTCGTTGCATCTATTACAACGCGTGGAAGGGTAAAAAGATAGTAGTGTTTAATAGGAAATTAGTACTAAAGAAGTGAGGAGTCAGTACTAGAGGGTTGGTCCAGAGGCAGGAAAAGTGGGCTGGTAAGATAAATAGCTCGACGAGGACCTGTTTTACCGCAGAGGCGCAGAGCAATAGCGAGAAACCTCGGCGACCCTAGACATCTTCATATGGTCGATCTCTAACAAATGAGACAAGATTTACGCCGCCGAGGGCGCTAAATGAGCGTGACCGACTAACTCGGCGACTGCTTGTTCAACCTGTTCAAAAGCAGCGGCCAAGGGCAGTGGAACA
>JAHJIN010000379.1 GCA_018823415.1 Chloroflexota bacterium
GCGCCCCGCTGCTGAATCGCCGCGTTAACTACCCCCGTTAGGCGCTTTCCGGTCAGCAGTTCAGTCAACCCGGGTTGACTGAACTGCTGACCGGAAAGCGCCTAACGGGGGTAGTTAACGCGGCGATTCAGCAGCGGGGCGCAATGAGCAAGGGTCAGTACCACTATCTTTTGGCGCTGGCGGAGCGTCTCAGCCCTGAAGCTCGGGCCTTGGCTCAACAAGCCCGCCTCACAGAGAAACATCTGCGCCCGGTGACCAGGCTAACCGATCCAGTGCAGCAGTTGGCCTGTGTACGGGCCATTATCACTTATGACCTGACCAGCCGAGACGCGTACGCCCTGGTCGAGGCGGTCCAGGCCGGGGCTGACCCGGCTGAGGAGGCGGAGCGACTGGTCGGAGCGTCCCGGCCGGTCCAGCCCGGCACCGGCCCGGCCCGGGCCGCTCGCCCAGACCCGCCAGCGGTCCTGCGCCGGGCCGGTCGTACCCTATGGCGGCAGTGCCAGCGTACCCAGCGCGACCTGAGTTGGGTGCTAGACCCTGACCACCGGGACGCGCGCGTGGCACGCCTCAACAGAGATGAACGAGAAGCCCTGCGCGACCAGGCGTTGGCGCTGCGCGAAATCGGCGCTACGCTGGCCGATCTGCTGCAATAACGAGGCGGAAAATGGTGCGGCGAGCGAATTGCATAGCGACCAAAACAGCGCAAGGCGAATTACCGCAGAATTTCCCCTTGATGTAGATGTTGATATTTTGAGGCCCTTTTTTCGCGTTTTGTAGCGTTTTGTAGGGCCGCCAGAATCGGCAAAAATGGATCGCCGTACCAGGTGCCACGATCGCGGTTGGGCCGCTCAGAGAGCTTCTCAGCGCACGGGGCCATTTTCAGGAGAGGTCAGATGGGACGCGGGCAAAGCTTCCAAGAGGGCAATCAGGCGGCTCGCCAGCCCCGGCTAAGCGCAGCCGAACTGGCCGCGCTGCGCCAGCAAATTCGCAACTTGCTGGCCCAACTGGATTGGGACGAGCGCGACCTGGACACGGCGCTGGGCTACGAGGCCAGCCAGGGGTATTACACCCGTCAGGTCCTGCGCAGCCGGCACCCTTCGCGGCATTACCGGGAGCGGCTCGCGGTCCTGCTCGAACAGGTCGCGGCCGGGGTGGTCCCGGCCAAGCCGGCCTGGGCGCCGGCCCTGACCTACGACCCGGGGCGCGCGGCCGTGCCCCTGCAACGGGTCGTGGTGTCGGCCCGGCAATGCGTCGAATGCGTAGCCGAACACGTCGAGGGCCGGCGCGAGGAGGCTGACACCTGGTGGTGGTTTGGCCACCCCCGGACCCGGGTCTGCCCGGCGCATCGGGAGGCCCACCGGCGGCGGCAGGCCTGGTTCCGCCGCTGCCGGGCCCTGGGTTGTCCCCACCCGGTGGTTGTAGATGGTCTGCGGCCGCCGGCGCACACCTGCACCCAACAGACGTGCCCCCTGCGGCGCCAACCATGGCAGGCCAAGCTAGCTGTTGATTAGCGAGTTCGGGCTGGACCAGTAGCCCTGTCTATACCATGATGTACTCTGGAGGAGCGATGAGCAAACCTGATCTGACGGACCCCACTGCCGTCCTACTGTTGGCGCAGGGGGTGTCCCAGGAGCACGTGGTGGCCCGGGACCTGCGCGACCTGGACCTGGAACTGGCCCGGCTGGCCGGGTGCGACCTGCGCGGCTACCAGCTGCGGGGTACGGTCCTGCGGGACGCCGACCTGTGCGGCGCGGATCTGCGCGGGCAGTGTCTCGATAACGTGCAGTGGGGCGGCGCGCTGCTGCGGGGCGCGGACCTGCGCGGCGCCGACTTGCGCCAGGCCGACCTGCACGACGTGGACCTGTCTGGCGCCGACCTGCGCGGGGCCACCCTGGTGTTTGCCGACTGGACCGGCGCGGACCTGACTGGCGCCGATCTGCGCGGGGCTTTCTGGTATACGGACAGCCTGGCGGGCGTGGACCTGAGCCAGGCTACGCATACCGGCCCGGCCGAACGGACCCGGCGCCCGCGCTGCCTGGAGGCAGTGTAATGGAATGGCTCATGCCGGTCCTGGTCGTCGGGATAATCCTCAATGTCGCGACGGCCATCGTGCTGTGGCGCCAGGGAGCGGTGACCCGGCAACGGTTCTGGCTATTGGTGGCTGCTGCCTGGTCGCTCAACGCC
>JAHJIN010000380.1 GCA_018823415.1 Chloroflexota bacterium
CCACGTTATCGACAAAGGCGCAGTCGTGGAGGCGCAGGGTGATCATGTTGGCATACAAGGCCCCGCCATAGCGCGGCCACGCTGGCGCGTTCGAGGCGTTGCCGCGTGTCAGGTAGAACCCGTCCAGCGTGAATGCCACAGTCTTCCCGCCGACATAGACCACGCGCCGGGCCTGCTCGCCGTCCAGCGTGGTCGTATAGCTGGCCGGGTCGCACACGATTGGCCCGGCCAGCGCGCCATCCCAGCCACCATAGAGAGTGAGGCTCTTGGTGATGGTGATGACCGAGGGGCCGGCGCTGGTATAGACGCCCCCGGCCACATAGATGATCCCGTCTGACGCGCTCTGGTTGATGGCGTATTGGATGGACCCGCAGGGGTCGTCTTGCCGGCAGTCAACGCCGGTGCCGCCGGGCTTGACAAAGGCCGGCCCGGCCAGCCGGACGGCCGGCGCGGCGTGGACGGTGGGGGCCGGCTGACCGGCATAGAGCAGCACGCCGGCCAGCAACGCCAGCCCTAACCCGATGACGGTCAAGATAGCAATGGAGCGTGGCATGGTTTTTCCTCCCATCTAGTGGTCGTTGCCCACGAGCGGCAAATAGATGCGAAACTGGGAACCGGCCGGCATGATGGCCGAGACCGGCCCATAGCGGGTGGTGTGTTCGGTGGCGACGATGGCGAGTTCGTAGTGATAGGTGGCGCCGGGCTGCACGTTCCCATCCAGCCACTCGTAGGTGGCCCCGGCCGGGCTGCCAAACGTCTGGCTGGGGATGGTCTCGCCGATGAGCCGGGCCCAGGGGCCGTCAGTCGTGACACTGCGATAGACCGCAAAGCCCACCACGTCCAGCTCGCTGGCGGTTTCCCACGCCAGGGTGATGCCGTCTGGACCGGGCCGGGCGGTAAACGAGGTCAGCGTCACAGCCGTGGGCGTGCCGCCGCCCAGAGTGATGGGGCTGAGGCGCTTAACGCCCGTGACTGTGACCACGTTGGCGTCGGCGCTGCGCGCTGCGGCCACGCCCACGCGCGTGTCGTCAATATCCCACCGGCCCAGGCCGCTGTCCCAGTGCTTGTAGCGCAGACCGGCCTCGCCGGGGCAGTCCGGGTCGGTGCAGCCGGCGTACTCGCTCTGGGCGTAGGCCAGGTTGAGGACTGCCTCATAGGTGCCGGGCGTGCCGTCCAAGCTCACGTCCCAGTAGCGGTCGATGGTGGTGGGATCGTCGTTATAGGCCTGATTGCGGTAGACGTGAACGGTCATATTGCACGGCACGTCCGGCGGGTCGTCAAAACGAACCGTCAGGCCGGTGGGGCCAAAGGTATAGACGGCATAGGCATCGGTGGTGATGGCACGGGATACGCTGGTGTCGCTGGGCGTGGTGCTCCCCTGCGTCAGCCCCCATTCCAGGAACGTGGAGGCATAGGTGCCTTCAGGATTGGTGCCCCACACCAGTTGGGCACGCAAGACCAGCGTGCCATAGGTGCCCGTGTCCAGGCCGCTCAGGTCCACGGCATAGGTTTGCTTGAAGGCATTGTCGGCGACGAAACCCCGGTCGGCGCTGGCGGCCCCGTTGCCGGGCAACGCCGCATCCGGCACGCGCACCACCTCGCCGCTGGCGTTGACATAGTGAACTTGGACGTAGACGGTGGAGGCGTGGGGCGTGTCCGCGGTCCAATAGAGCTGGCCCCACGTGCCGCTGCCAAATACTTTGTCAAAGACGATAGGCGGCGATTCCACCAGGCCGATGGTGACATTGTCCTGGGCCGTCATCACCAGTTTGGCCGCCGCGCCGGGGTCGCCGTCGTAGGCCGTGACCTGGCGGGCGTGGCTGCCGCCGTCGTTGGCCGCGACGAGCGTGATGGGGTTGGGATTGTTGTCGCCGTCCCAGCCGTCCAGGTTGACGATTTCCTGCACTACGTCGCGCAGGTTGGGCGAGCGGATGACGGCCCCGGCCAGGCCCCAGGCATCCTGGATGTCCCAATCTACCTGGGCGCTGGTGGCGGTGCGCGTGGAGGGCTGGCGCGCCTCGTCGCCAAAATCGGGCGAGCTGACCTGGTCGTCGGCATAGAGCGCGAGGTTGACCGGCGTGTCACCGGCGGCGCTGTCGTTGGTCAGCAGCAGGTAGGCGTCCTCGACCCAATCCAGGTACGGGTGCACGCGGAACGTCACGCGCGGGAAGCGCCAGCCGGCCGTGGCGTCGCCGTCGAGGGCAGTATGCCCCAGGCGCAAGGACGTGGTAGCATAGTCGTAGACACTGCCGTCGTCAAAGGCATCATAGAGGCCGTGGTTGACCAGAAAGGTCTTGGTGCAGGCCGGGACCACCTGGTCGCCGGCCACCGCCGCGTACAGATAGCCGGCGTGGTGATAGCCAAAACGCGCATCTTGCCGGAACTGGCCGCGTGCGGTCTGGAACCAGGCCGGCCCGTCGGCGGTGGTGTCGATAGTGAACGAGCGCACTGCCGACCAGCCGCTCCAAGCGGCGGCGCCGGCCGGGTCCTGCGCCCGCACCCGCCAGTAATAGGTGCCGCCGTCGGTCAGGGCGCTGGGCACAGTGTAGCGGATGGTGTTCCCGCTGGCAAAGGGGTCTTCGGAGGTGCCGGCCACGGTGTCGTAAAAAGCGGTGTTGCCGGGCGACGAGGTATCGTCGATGGCCGGCGCGGCAAAGGTCTCGTCGGCGCTGACCTGGACCTGGTAGCGCAGTCCGTCGCGCCCGGGGTCGGCGGCGGCAAACGTGAGATCTGGCGTGGTGCTGGCGACGAGGGCGTTGTCGAACGGGGCATCGAGGGCCGGCGTGCGCGGGGCCGTCAGCACGTCCACCAGCGCGAACATGGGGTTGTCCTGCGGCCCGGGGCTGTTGGTGTCTTGCAGGTACAAGGCCACCAGGCCATCGTCGCTCTCGTTGAGGCTGCCCCAGTAGAGCGCGTCGGTTTCGGTATAGCCGATCTGGCGGGCTGTGCTCCAGGTGGCGCCGCCGTCAGTGGATTGGCGCCAATAATACGCACCGGCGCTGCCGGTGGTTTGCTTGTAGACCAAGTACAGGTCGCCGTTGGCCGACCGGTGCAGCGTGGGCATCTCTAGCCCGGTGTGGGCGTCCGAAACCGTGACGGACGAGAGCGGCTTCCACGCGCCAGCGTCGCCCTGATAGCGGTACACGCGCAGGGTATCGACGGCCGCGCCGCTGTCGGTGGCCCAGGCCAGGATGGCGTTGCCCGCGCCATCGCTCACGGCGGCGGCATCGTACAAGCGCCCGGCCACGGCCATGTCGGCGTTGGGCGAGACCGGCGACCACGCGCTCCAGGCGTCCACGGCGTTCCAGGTGGCATATTGGAGGGTGTTATCGGTGCTTTCCGCGCCGATAGCCAGGATGCGGCCCGCGTCCAGGGGCACCAGGACCGACAGATTGCCGTCCAGTGTGGTGGTGGCCCCGGCGCCGGTGTGCCGCCAGGTAACGCCGCCGTCGGCGGACCAGTAGAACGTGGGCAGTTCAGCGGCGCCCAGGCGGTGAGAAACCGTGAGCCACAGCACCCGGTCGCGCCCCTGGGTCAGGGCCACCGATACGCCGGCCTCGAGCACGTCGGTGCTCCAGTCTTGGACCACGCGCAGCGTGCCCCGGGCCGGGTTGTCGGGATCCGCAACATCAATGCGGCGATAGACCAGGCGGTCGTCGGTAAAGTTGACGCACGCGGCGTGCAAGGTCGTGGCTTCGGCCCACAGCGCCAGGTTCGACAGGTCTAACGTAGTATCAGTGTTGGGTTGATAGACCTCGACCGCGTCGCTCCAGGTAACGCCATCGGGGGACGAACGCAGCGCGATGCGGTCGGGATTGCCGTCGCTGGGGCCGTCCAGGTACAAGGCCCACCAGCGGCCGTTGGCCCGGGCCAGGCCCCGGGAGTGGTTATAGGCCACCCATGAATCGTCGGTATCCAGCAGCTTGACTCCGCCAAAGGGAGCGCTGAAACCGTCGGCGTTGGGGGGCATGTCCGATTTGCTGGCGTACCAGTACCAGGCCGTGGTCAGGTCTGCGCCGTTGGTCTGGGGATTGTTGGCCGGGAAGGCGCTCCAGAGCTGGTCGCTGCTGTTGGAGGCGATGAGGTAGACAGCCCAGGGCGCGGCGGTGTCGGTCAGGCCCACCTGGCCCCGGGCGATACGCAGCTCGACGGCGCCGGGGTTACCGCCGCTGTCCGCGCCGTACAGGTCGCCGCCCCAGTCCGAGTTCTCCTGGGCGCCGCTCCAACCGCCGCCGCTGCCGGTCGCGAACCAGAAATCGTCCGAGGCGCTGCGCCACTGGACGGCATAGTCGGGCGCGGCGTTGGCCGGAAAGTTGGCCCCGGCAAAGGCGGCGGTAGCGCCCTCGTTGCCGGCCGGGTCCACGTCGATCAAGAGCGTGTACTTGTCCGAGCCGGCGTTGCCGCCGGTCCAGCCCACATAGATGTAATCGGCGTCCCAGGTGAGGTAATAGGACACGCCACTGACGCTGCCCAGCAGCTCGTTGGCGCGCCAGTCGGCCAGGTCGCCGTTGACGTGGATAGTGTGGTAGGTCGCGCTCGTGCTGGCGCTGGCACCATAGCCGTAGAACAGGCCGCCGTTGTCGTCGTACTCGTCTGGCGCGCCGTCCCAGTTTTGCACCTGGTATTCCACCACCTGGCCGGCCGACTGGCCGGGGATGGTGGCGGTCCAGGTGTAGGGACCGGCGCCGGACCGGGTGGCGGCGGCAAAATGGTTGACCGCGTGGCTGGGATCGTCCACCCAGTACCACACCTGCCCCTGGGCGTGGGCCTGGGATTGCTGCCAGGTGACGGTCACGTCGCCGGTGCCGGCGGCATTGGCGGCTGGCGTCTGGGCCACGCTGCTGATGGCGGCGCGGGCCGGCGCGGCCGGCGGGAATAAGGGCACGACCAGGGCCAGCAGCAACAAGCTGGCCGTCAACCGTCGAGACATTGCTTGGGAGATAGGGGCGCAACGTGTCGCGTTCATTCGGTTCCTCCTGTTGTGTGGAAATGGGCCGGGCCAGGCGAGGGAGTTGGGTCGTTGGCTGGCCGGCCCGGGTCGCCGGTGACAAACTGGTCCATCAGGTGGATCAGTTCTTGCGCGTTGGTGAACGTAACTTCCTGGTTGGTAGCGACGTGGCGCAGCCGGCCGCCCAGCTCGGCGCGGCGCTGCGGGTCGCAAAAGACCATCACGATAAAGGTTTCTCGGTGCGGCATGACCAGATCCCGGTTGGTGATCAACTCGACTATTGACTGGTCGATTGCCCTTACTATATCAAACGCGGGTGACAAGTGGGTGACAAAAAAGACCGCCGAGGTTGTGCGAACCTGCGGTTCGCCTGAAACCTCAGCGGCCTGTTCTGGCCAAGCAGCACGGAGGACGAGACAATTTGGTCAGCGGTGGCAGAGCCGTTCATAGAGGGCAACGAGGTCGGCGCGAGAGGGCAAGCCCAGATCGGCTTGCAGTCGGTCGCGCGTGGCCTCGTAGGCGCGCCGGGCGGCGGGGATGTCGTGCAGACGTTCGTGGGCCTGCATGAGAAGCAGGGTAGCGTCCTCGTTCCAGGCATCGCGGGTCAGGATTTGCCGAGCGCTGTGGACCGCCTGTTGGTACTGGCCGGCCGCCAGGTAGCCCCGGCTCAGGCGAATCAGGCCAGCCAGGTACAATTCGCGCAGCCGCTCGCGCTGGAGCGCAGTCCAGTCCTGGTACATGGCCTCGGGCAGATAATCGCCCTGGTAGAGCGCCAGCGCCTCGGTCAGGGCGGCCAGGTCCGATCGGTCCTGCGCCAGCAAACACCGGACCTGCGCCTCGAACTCGGACCAATCGACATGCGACCCGGCCGGCAGCGCCAGGGCATAGGTGCCCTCGCCCACCTGCACATAGCGCGACGGCAAGCCGGCCGCCAGCTCGGGTTCCAGCACCCGCCGCATTGATGCGACGGCCTGATGCAGGTTCTTGCGGGCCTTGACCGGCTCGCCGTCGGGCCACAGCACGTCGATCAGCACATCCATGGGCACGGCGGCAGGCTGGCGTTCCAGCAAATACTGGAACACGGTGCGCGAGGCCGAGCGTTCCCAGTGGGTGATCTCGTGCTCGCCGCGCCAGACCCGGAAACCGCCCAGGCATTGCACACGCAAAGGCGCCGGGGGCGTCGCCAAGATAGCGGCAATGGCCGCCTCGGCGGCCTGGCGGACGGCTGAATCCCGGTCACGGCGGCAACCGACCAGCGGTTCCAGGGCAGTCACGTCGTTCAGTTGGCCCAACAGGCGCGCGGCGTGGGCACGGACAGCCGGTCTGGCGTCAGCCAAGAGCGGAACCAGCGTAGCGCCGGCCGCCGGCCCCAGCCGGGGTAACAGGCAATCCACGCAGGCCGACGGCCGGTCCTGGCGTAGCGCCTCGGCCAGCAAGGGCGCGGTCCAGGCGGCCTCTTCGATGAACACATGCAAGCAGCGCGGCGGGTTGGCGTGTCGGTAAGCGCAGGCCAGCGCCTCGGCTTGCGCCAGGTGCGCGGCCCGGGCCGGCTCGTCGCCCTGCTGCTGCGCCAGCACCGCCAGGTAAAATGCAAGCTGGGCCTGCTCATAGCGGGCCTGGCACGGCGTCAGGAGGTCCCACGCTCGCTGCCATAATTCGCCGGCCAGTGTCCGGTCCCCCCGGGCCAGTTCTGTGGCTCCCAGGTCAATGAGCGACAGGCCGGTCTCGTATTCGTTGCCCAGTCCTTCGCGCAGGGCCAGTCCCTCGCGTCCCAGGCGCCGGGCCTCATCCAATCGGCCGGCGTGCCGGGCCAGCAGCCCCATAAAGTTGAGTGTGACCGGGATCTCGTAGCGCATATCCATTTGCCGCTGCAAGGCCAGCGCCTCGGTGTGGAATTGGAGCGCTCGCTCAAACTCGTGCCGCCGCTGGCACAATTGCCCCATC
>JAHJIN010000381.1 GCA_018823415.1 Chloroflexota bacterium
CCGGCCGAGGTCAGCTGGCGCAACTGCCGCTTGTTGCAGCGGGCGGACGGCTACGAGTATGCCACAGGTGCATAGGACACCGGGATGCGCGCCTTCCCCTCCCCCATGAATGGGGAGAGCCCCCGGCGCGCGATTCTGTGGGAATGTCAATGTGGTTATCGTTGGAGCGCCGCTTATGCGAATATTCAGCAAGGACATGGTTGCCCGGCCTGTGCAGGCTGTGCGCGGAAAACTCCGATTGACTACCATACTCTTGCTGAAGATAGGGGATTTCGTTGGGTCGGTAAGCTACCTCGTAGTGCTGAGATGAAAACTGCATGGGAATGTGAATCCCACCATCGGTGGAGTGCTTCCTATCACGAAATTCGAGGGGGTAATGGCTGTCCATATTGTTATGGCAATGCCCCGCTAACTATGGAAAATTACTATGCGTTAGCAGGGAGCCGAGGGTTCCGATGGGTTGGGCCAATGCCGCCTAACAATCACGCACCAACGCTATGGGAGTGTGAGCAGGGTCATCAGTGGGAAGCGACCTACCACAACATCAAAAGCCGTGGGAGCGGCTGCCCTCATTGCAGAGAATTGGTAAGTGGCTCGCTGGTCTCAGAGCCACAACGAGAAATAGGTCGTCTATTGGACGGCGTGCTCAACTACCCTGTTAATCGTCGCAGAATAGATGTAGCTCTACCTGCTCTGATGATAGCCATCGAGTACGATTCTTTCTACTACCACGGTGGCAGACAAGAGCGTGATGCAAGAAGAAACCAAGAATTGATCGCGGCCGGGTGGCGAGTCTTGTGCGTCAAGTCAAACAAACTGCTACCGGCTCGGAAACAGCTTGACAGAGCGATCAATGCGCTGCTGTGCGGCAGTAGCTATGAGGAAATCGTTCTTCCCGATTGGGGACAGGGAAATGCGTTTCAGGTTCGTCCTACAGAATCGCTACGCGAAAGGAGAGAATGACATGGAATTCACTGGCGAGGAATTGTGCGCAGAAAATACTGCAAGCAAAGTACCTTGTGAAATATATTCTAGAGTGGTTGGGTATTTGCGCCCGGTCCAGAACTGGAACGAAGGCAAAAAGCAGGAATTCGCCGACCGCAAGTCCTTTGCTGTGACCCCGGTGCTCGGCCAGGCGGCCACTGAGGCCGACCAGCAGTTAGCAACCGGCAGCTAGCCCCAGCATGAACCTGCGTATCCAGGGCCTGGTCAAGACCTCGCTCATCGAGTTCCCCGGGCATATCGCCACCGTCGTCTTTACGGGCGGGTGCAACCTGGCCTGTCCCTACTGCCACAACACCGAGCTGGTGCTCGCCTCGCGCTTGGCCGGCCAACCGGCCATCCCGGTGACCGACGTCCTGGCCTTGCTGGCCGAACGCCGGGGCTTTGTGGACGGCGTGGTGGTCAGCGGCGGCGAAGCCACGTTGCAGCCCGGCCTGCTGGATTTCCTGCGCGCGGTGCGCGCATTGGGGCTGGCGACCAAGCTCGACACCAATGGCTCCCGGCCGGCCGTGTTGCGGCGCCTGCTGACTGAGGGCCTGCTGGACTATGTCGCGCTAGACCTCAAGGTGCCTCTGAACCGGTACGAGACCGCCGTGGGGGCACCGCCCCGGGCCGGCGCCGCCGTGGGCGAGAGCATTCGCCTCATCCTGACGTCTGGGATCGCCCACGAGTTTCGCACCACGGTGGTGCCGCATATCGTGGCCCCGGCCGATGTGCCGGCAATGGCCCGGACCATCGCCGGGGCGCAGCGCTACTACCTGCAGCAGTTTCGGCCCACCCAGACGTTGGACCCGGCCTACCAGCACGTTACACCTTATGCACCGGCCGTGCTGCACCAGATGGCCCGGGCGGCCCGGGCCTGGGTGCCCACCACCGTGCGGGGCGTCTAGATTGGAGGCCTGATGAACCAGAACCGCAACGTGATCATTGCCGTCGTCGCTGTGGTGGCGGTCGTGTTACTGCTATGCTGCTGTGTGGCAATCTTGTTCGCCGTGTTTGTGGGGGGTTGTACCACGCTGGGCATTGGCGGCGCGGTGGCCGTAGTCAACATGCCGGCCCCCAACGGCATCGACGAGCGGCCGGTGGTGCCTTCTGGCGTCGTGTATGGGGACCTGTTTCCCGCCAGCGCCGGGAGCTATGAGGCGGGCCAGTTGAGCCCGGCCACCAGCTTTGCCGGGGTATCACTGCCCGGCGGCAATGCCAGAAGCATGGCCTACAACGGCCCGGAGGGGCGCGTGTGGACGATGGCCGTGCAGGCTGGGTCCGAGGCACAGGCCCGGCAGCTCGTGCAGCAGGTGGGGGCGCGCGTGGAAGACGCGGCAGCGTCCTCGCACCTCACGCGGAGCCTGCCCGGCAAGCCCTACTTTGTGCAGTGGTATGTCAGCTCGTGGAAGCAGACGGCGTATGGCATCGTCTGGAACAATGGTTCGTGGGTGTTTGGCGTGGCCAGCGAGTCGCGCGCTGCCCGTGACGCCGTGGCAGATTCGTTTCCCTACTAGCGATGTCAGCCGGGGCTGAACAGGATCAAAGGCACAGGGCCACCCACTGTGCCTTTTTTCGTCGCTCCGAGTGAACCGGCTCACTGACAGGCTTGCCTCCGTGTGATACAATGGAAGTTGGCCGGTGTTTTATCATCAGTATCGAGACCGCAAAACAGAAAGGAGAAGCTCCAATGAACCGCAACGCACGACTGATGCTGGCCCTGGGCGTCATGGGTCTGCTAGCGGTGTTGCTGGCCCTGACGGTCAACGCACAACCCGCAGCCCGTAACGACTCGACCAGCGCGACTATCAAGGTACCCGACGATTACGCCACCATCCAGGCCGCCATCAACGCGACCACAGACGGCGACACCATCCTGGTGGCCGAGGGTCTCTACGAGGAGAACCTCTCTATCACGGAGGGCATCACCCTGTCCGGCGGCTGGAACATTAGTTTTACCGCCCGCTTCCCTGGCGATAGCATCATCAACGTCCAAGGGTTGGGCCGGGCCATCAGCATCACCTGCGCCGCCAGCGACACGATCGTCACGATAGACGGCTTTACCATCGCCAGCGGTAATGCCAGCGGTCAGGGCGGCCCGCCCATCGCCCTGAGCAAGGGCGACTGGTTCCAGGGCGTCAGCCAGCCAGCAGCGCCGGTCTTGGATGACCGTGCCCCAGCCGAGCGGGTGGCCGATCTGCGCGCCCATCTGGCCGACCTGGCGGCCCGGGGCCTGTACCCCGGTGGCGACGCGGCCTACCAGGCCACGCTGGTGCGCATCGACCGGCTCGTGGTCCAGGCTGATGCAGCGCGCGCCGCGGCCCGCGCCCAGGCGCGCCCAGCCGCAACGGACAGCGCGGCCTTGCAGCCCGGCGACTGCGGCGGCGGCGTGTATAGCTGGAACGCCAGCCTCCACCTGTTGAACTGCACGGTCCTGGGCAGCATCGCCAGCACAACCGGCAATGGCTTTGGCGGCGGCGTGTTTGCCGGCCAGGCCCCACCGGGTGGCCTGATCATTGCCGGCAACACGCTGCATGACAACATCGCCAGCAGCAGCAACGTTCCCATGGCCGAGGGTGTAGGTGGGGGCCTCTATGTGCGCCAGGCACCAGGTGCGGTTATTACAGACAATGCGCTCCACGAGAACGCCGCCAACAGCGGCGGGGTCGCCGGCGTGGGCGTGGGCGGCGGACTGTTCGTGGACGCCAGCCTCTCGCCCGTGATACGCAGCAACCAGATCGCGCGCAACACGGCTGGCGCTGGTTGGGCCAGCCCTCAAGGACTGGGCGGCGGGGCCTATCTTAGCCACGTCAGCGGCGCGGTCGTGGCGGACAATGTGTTTCAAGAGAACCTGGGCGTCCTGTACGGCGCCGGCGGGAGTGGCGGCCTGATCCTGGGCGTGTCGCAAGGCGTCCTGGTAGCCGACAACACGGTAATCGGGAACTGGGGTTGCCTGATTCAGCCACTCCAGACCAACGTCTCCGGCGGCGGGTTCTCGTTGCATAACGTGGCGGCCGTCACCGTGACCGGCAACGCCCTGCTGGACAATGTAGCCTGCGTGTCTGGCCCGCGCGCCGGCGATAGCTTTGGCGCCGGCATCGACGCCCAGCTTTTCTTCCACAGCCGCATCGTCAGCAATACTATCAGCGGCAACGTGGCGTGCCAGGATGGCATCGGCTGGGGCGGCGGCGTGTCCTTCTGGGCCACCGAGTATAGCGTGGTGGCCGACAACGTTTTGACCGAGAACGTTGGTAGCCTATCAGGTGAGGGCGGCGGCGGCGGAGTGTTCCTGCGCAATACCACCGGTAGCCTGGTCTATCACAACCAGTTCCAGGACAATGTGGGTGCCGGGGAAGGCGCCGGCTCGGGCGGCGGGATCCGTGTGGAAGGCGACGGGCCATACAGCTTTGAGACGACCGTGGACGCCAACCTTTTCCTGGACAACGTGGCCTGCGCCCAGAATCCGTCCGAACCCTCCGTCGGTGGAGCATGCGCCATCGGGACTGATGGCTTTACCTTGACCAACAACATAGTGGCCGGCAATATCGCTGATATGGGCGGCGGCGTGGCCCTGGAATTCGCGCCGCGTGGCCTGGTGGTCAACAACACCCTGGTCGACAACGGCGATACGGGCGTGCTGGTGGACCAGTACAACCGCACCCCCATCATCTTTGTGAACAACATCGTGGTGAGCCACTCGGTGGGCATCACTGTGGCCGAAGGCGCCACCGCTACCGTGCGCTATACCCTGTGGCACGGCAATGGCACCGACATCGCCGGGGCGGGCGTCATCAGCCACACGCATCCGGTGACCGGCTCCCCGGCCTTTGTCGACCCAAGCGCCCACGACTATCACCTGTTGCCCGGCTCGGCAGCGGTGAACGCCGGCGACCCGGCCGGTGTGCCCCCGGCCCCACCGGTGGACCGCGATGGCGTGACCCGGCCCCAGGGCGCGGCTGTGGACATTGGCGCCTACGAGTGGCCGGGGCATTGGCTCTATCTGCCCCTGGCGATGCGCGACTGGCAGGCCCACATCGGCTGGGCCGTGGGCGATAGCAGCGGCGGCTATGGCACCATCCTGCACACCGTGGATAGCGGCAACACCTGGGTGCGCCAGGGCAGCCCGGCCGACGTGCCCGACACCTCGCTCAAAGAAGCCAGCGCCGTAGACGACCAGAATGTCTGGGTGGTGGGCTCTCATGCCATCTTGCGCACCAGCGATGGCGGCCAGACCTGGCAGACCCAGACCTTGCCTGCCAGCTTGCCGGCCGGGTGTGAACTGTTGGGCATCAAGGCACTGGACGTCAACACGGTTTATGTGGTAGGCACGTCCTCTGTCCTGCTGCACACCACTGATGGCGCCACTTGGTCGCAGATGGCGGTGAGTGCTGATCTACCCACCAATATCGAGTTCCAGACGGTGGATGCCGTGGACGCCAGCCACGTCTGGGCTGTGGGCGCGACCCACGGGCGCACCAACCCGGTGATTGCCTTTTACAACGGCGTCGAGTGGGGCCTGCAAGCGACGCCCGTGTTCACCAACCCCGATACGGATGCCGTGATTGGCATCAGTGCCATTGACCCACTGCATGCCTGGGCCGTGGGTGGCTGGGGGATGCCCCTGTTGACCACGTCCGACGGCGGGGCCACCTGGCAGGTGAGCGATCATCCGCTCAGCGCGGGCGACATGAACCGCGTGGCGGCTGTGAATTCGACCACCGGCTGGACCTCGGGCGATTATGGCAACGTGCTATACACCACCGACGCCGGCGCCACCTGGTATGACGTGAGCGTGCCCAGTGGGTTCCTGTTTGGCGTCACGGCTGTGGATGCCCAGACCGCCTGGGTTGTCGGTCCTGGCCTGGCGGGCAAGCCACCCGGCATCATCGCCCGCACCCGCGACGCGCAACACTGGGAGGTCCAGTCCGATCCGTCGTGGCCCAACATGAACGGCATCTCGTTCGTGGGTGCCCGGCGATAGGAGCCGTTTTGCCCACGCGGAATTGCCAACCGATAACCGACGACTGACCGCCGACCGCCGCACCGATCCGCGGTCGGCGGTCCTCGTATGGAGCGAACGACATGAACCCGGAACGCACCGCAAAACTCGCACGATTCTTCAACGAGGGCGCGCCAATCGCCCGGCTCTTTGGCATGACCCTCTCCTTTACGGACGAGGGCCAGGCCGTGGTGGACTTGGCCTATAACCCCGACCTGGACCACGCGGCCGGTGGCGTCCACGGCGGCATCTATTGCACCATGCTGGACGTGGCCGGCTGGCGCAACGCGACCGCTGCTGCCGCCCACCCTGAATCCTGCTGGATCGCCACATCCGAGTTGACCATTCACTTTCTGGCACCCGTGGAGCGCACCGCCTTGCGAGCTGTGGGCCGGCTCATCAAGCCTGGCAAGCGTCAGTACGTCGCCGAGGCGCACCTGTACGATGCCCAAGCGCGCCTGGTGGGGCACGCCGTGGGTACGTTCGTCGTGTTGCCTCACTTGCCCCGGTCGTGAGCAAGCCCTCCGGGGTCTGCAAACCTCAGAGGTCTTGCCCGGTGGGGTCGTGACAGTTGGTCAGATTTCTGATACAATAGGGGCAGACAAAACGCAGTGGAGAGAATGTCCCATGTCTGACGCAGCGGTGGCAGAACTGTTCGAGTTGGCGATTGCGGCCGAGCAAGCAGCCGAGGAACTGTACCTGGGGCTGGCAGAAAAGTTCGCGCACCACCCTGAGGTGGCAGACTTTTGGCGAGCCTATGCGCAAGAAGAGGCCGCTCACGCCAGATGGCTGGAGCGCCTGCGCGACAATCTGGAGGCAGACAAGCTGGCGGCGCCGGCTGACCCGACCATGCTGTCCAACGCGCGTCGCTTGCGCCAATCGTCCGTCGCCCGCGCCCTGGCCGGCGTTGGTAACCTGGAAGACGCCTACCAGATGGCCAGCGAAGCCGAGAACGCCGAGACCAACATGATCTTTGATTTTCTCGTCACCAGCTTTGCCGCGGACCCGCGGAACCGGACCTTTTTGCGTAACCAGATCGGCGAGCATGTCGGTCGGCTGGTGCACGAGTTTCCCATGCGCTACAAGAGTGTCGTGGTGCGCCGGTCTACCCCGGCCCAGTAGGGAGGGCCACTGTCTACTCGACGCGTTCGAGTCTTTTGAGGCAGGCATCACATGAAACAACTGTCCGCGTTTCCCCGGGCCGGCATCGTCCGGCTCCCTTCGTTGCTCGAGCCGCTCCCTCGCCTGAGCGCAGCCCTGGGCGGCCCGACCCTCTGGGTCAAGCGCGATGACCAGATCGGACTGGCCATCGGCGGGAACAAGACCCGCAAGCTGGACTTTCTCATGGGCGAGGCGTTGGCCCGGGGCGCGAGCCGGGTCATCACCTTTGGCGGCCCACAGAGCAACCACGCCCGCCAGACGGCCGCCGCCGCCCGGCGTCTGGGCCTGGACCCCATCCTGGTGCTGATAGGCGACGAGCCGGCCCCTACGGGGTGGCAGGGCAATCTGCTGCTGGATCGCATCCTGGGTGCCGACGTGCGCTTTGCCCCGGCGTCCGGCAGCATTGATTGGGGGTCTCCAGACGCATTGCTGGACTTGATCGGCCTGGACCCCGGCGACGCCTATGTGATTCCCCCGGGCGGCAGTTGTCCCGTCGGCATCCTGGGCTATGGTGAAGCCGCCGGGGAATTGCTCGCCCAGGCCCAGGCGCAGAGCTTTCACCTCGACGCGGTAGTGACGGCGACAGGCACCGGCGGCACGGCGGCCGGCCTGCTGCTGGGCTTTTGGCTGGCTGAGGCTCCTACTCAGGTCGTCGCCATCGATGTGGGGCGGTTGCACCCGCACATGGCGCCGACCATCGTTCAACTGGCACAAGACACGGCGGCGCTCCTGGGCCTCGACCGCCCGGTCCCGGCCGAGCGCCTAGCTATGTTTGACTATACCGGGCCGGCTTATGCCCAGCCCACGAAAGACGGGTTGGCGGCCATTCGCCAGATGGCCCGGCAAGAAGGGCTGTTGCTGGATCCGGTCTACACCGGCAAGGCCCTGGCTGGCCTCATCGACCTGATCCAACGCGGCTACTGGACCGCCGAGCACAATGTCGTCCTGATACACACCGGTGGTACGCCGGCCCTTTATGTCGATCCAGGCCTGTTTTGACCTTGCCAGACCGCAGAACATGGTGTATAATCGCCAATAGGTTGGAGAATCTCCCCCTCTCCCCTACATCTTTACCCGAGGGATGGTGCATGCGAAACCCAGATTGGTGGACCTTGCTGGAAGGGCTAGAATCCTACAGCGAGATTCCCTATGGCACCGGCGTCTGTGATGACGAATTCGTCGGCATCCTGGCGATGGCCACCGAGAGCGGCTCGCCGATGGACATCTTGATGGAGTTACTCGAAGACCTCACCACCTTTGAGCAAAAGCACGGCTCGGGTTTTGGCGAATTCGATCCGTTCGATCAGGATTATGACACGCTAGACATGGACTTTTTGCTGTGGTCACGCACCTATTATCGTTTTATCGCTCTATCCGCCCTGGCAAGAGGACAATAAATGCGCGCTATCGACATCATTGCCAAGAAACGAGACGGCAGGTCCCTCACCCGCGCCGAGATCGAGTTCTTTGTACGGGGCTTTACGGCCGGTGACATCCCAGACTATCAGGCAGCGGCCTGGGCCATGAGCGTGCTGCTGCGGGGTATGGATGACCGCGAGACCGCGGACCTGACCTGGGCCATGGCCCACAGTGGTGAGACGCTGGACCTGTCCAGCGTCGCGTCATTTGTGGTCGACAAGCATTCTACCGGCGGCGTGGGCGACAAGACCACCCTGGTGGTGACGCCACTGGTGGCTGCCACCGGCGTGCCGGTGGGCAAGATGAGCGGCCGGGGCCTGGGGTTTTCTGGCGGCACGCTAGACAAGCTCGAGTCCATCCCCGGTTTCCGCGTCAACCTCACGGTGGACGAGTTCCTGGCCCAGTTGCGCGACGTGGGCATTGTGGTGGCCGGGCAAACCGCCGACCTGGCCCCGGCTGACGGTAAGCTCTATGCCCTGCGCGACGTAACCTGCACCGTGGAGAGTATGCCCCTCATCGCCAGTTCGATCATGAGCAAAAAGATCGCCAGTGGGGCCAACGCCATCGTGCTGGACGTCAAGGTGGGCTTGGGTGCGTTCATGCGCACGGAAGAGCAGGCCAAAGAACTGGCCGAGATCATGGTCGCCATCGGCCAGCAGGTAGGCCGGCGCGTGGTGGCTGTGATCAGTGACATGAATCAGCCCCTGGGCTATGCTGTGGGCAATGCCCTGGAGGTACGCGAGGCCATCAATACCCTCAAGAACCAGGGGCCGCCGGACTTGACCGAGCTATGCCTGACCCTGGGCTCGCAGATGGTCTGGCTGGCCGGGCATTGCGCCACCGTGGCCGAAGGCCGAGCGTTGCTGAAAGAGACCCTGCGCACCGGCGCAGCGCTAGACAAATTCCGCGATCTAGTGCGCGCTCAGAGCGGCGATGTCGACGTCATCGAACACCCCGAGATCATGCCCCAGGCCCGGATCATCAAGCCGACGTTTGCCACCCGTGCAGGCTATGTGGAAACCATCGATGCGATGGAGGTGGGTCTCACCGTGGCCCTGCTGGGTGCGGGCCGCGTCCGCAAGGGCGAGCCCATCGATCTGGCCGTGGGCCTGGAGCTGGGTGTCAAGGTGGGAGACTGCGTGAAACCTGGGCAACTCCTCTATACTGTCTATGCTGACGACGAGGAGCGACTGGTCCAGGCCCAACGCCGCTTGCAAGACGCGGTCTTTTTCAGTCCCGAGCCGGTGACGCCGCCACCCCTGATCCACCAGATCATTGGCGAGTGATCCCACTAACCCCTATACGAGTTTCTGCGTAGGCCGGATACGCGCCCCGGTCGATGCGCCTGTCTCATTGGTCTGGTATGATCGAGGACGCCGGCGAGAAATCGCCTCATCATACCACGCGGGGAGGACACATGGTCAGCCTGATCGCGCTCAACTGCCCCTCCTGTCTCGGTCGCTTGCAGATCACCACCGATATCGAACGCTTTACCTGCCGCCATTGCGGGGCCGAACTCGAGGTGTTGCCCGATGGTAGTGCCCGTATCGTCACCGCCGAAGGCCAGGTCGTGGAGCGCGTCCTGGCCGATACTGACGGCGACGGCGTGCCCGACATCCGGGAATCCGAAACCCCGGACCAGACGCCGGCCAGCGGGCGCACCGGCTGCCGGCTCCCGTTGCTCTCGATAGGGATGGGTCTGTTCTGGTGCTGCATCTTTCCACTCATCTTTATCCTGCCCCCGTTGGTAACAGACGCGGGCAAATGTGCCCTCACCACGGCCCAACACCACCCCCAGGTCATCGAAGAGATGGGCGAACCGATCCGGCCCATCTTTGCCATCACGTTTCTCTTTTCGCAAGAGGGGGCCCTCAACCAGGAACAGTATCTCGTGGTGCTCCACGGCCCCCGGGGCGTGGGCCTGTTGTGGATCAGCGCCTATATGGACCCCACCACCGAAGTGCTGCAGGTCGAGTTTGAAAAGGACGGCCGCTCGTATCCCATTTATGATGGTCCGCTGGATTGCAGCGGCAGAAGAGTCCGATAAACAAGCGCATGCTCTGGATTGTGCTGGTGATGCTGGCAGCGGCTATTGACATGCACCGGCATTTCGGTCAAGCCCCCGGGGCTACCAACCCTGGGGGTTTGGATTAACCCCGATCACCCGCGGGTAACGCAAACCTTTGACATCGCGCCGCCTCTGTGGTAAGATACATGTGCCGTCGCCACTTTCCATAACCTGGTCGTACCGAATCCTCAAGGAGCTCCAGCCCTATGCAGCGGATAGCCAATTTCATCAATTACCTATCTGCAGAAAAAGGCGCGTCCCCGCACACCATTCAGGCATACCAGAACGATCTGCGTCAACTGGCAGCTTTCCTGGCCGATGACGCCACTCCCGACCAGGTGGACTGGGGCGCGGTGCGCAAGACGCATCTGGTAGATTACGCGGTGTACCTGCGAGAGCGCGAGTATAGCACCAGCACCGTGGCGCGCAAACTGGCTTCCGTGCGCTCGTTTTTTCACTTTTTGGCGGCGGAAGGCGTATGCCGTGAAGACCCCTCCCTGAGCCTGACCGCGCCCCGGGTGGCCCGGCGCCTGCCTCATGTACTGTCGGTGGACCAGGTCGCCCAGTTGCTCGCTCAGCCCCTGCGCCTGCCGCGCGGCGTGGCCCTGCGCGATGCCCTCATGTTTCACCTGGTCTTTGATGGTGGTATTCATGTGGGCGACGTGGTGGCTATGGATGTGAGTGACGCGGACCCCGAGTCTGGCCGTCTGAGCTATGGCGCAACAGACGAACAGCGGCGCATGGTCCTGTTGGGCGAAAAAGCCGCCACGGCCTTGCGCGAATATGTGCAGCACCTGCGCCCCGAGTTTTTGCCAGCAGGCGCGGACGAACCGGCCCTGTTTGTCAACGAGAACGGTAACCGCTTTACCGACGCCGGCTTTGGGATTCTGGCTAGCCGTCACGCCGAGGCCAAGCGCGACCGGGCGATCCTGGAACTGCTCTATGCCACGGGCATGCGCGCCTCAGAACTGGTGGCTCTGAACGAAAAAGACGTCAACCTGGCAGCCGGCTATGTGCGCTGCCTGGGCAAGGGCCGCAAGGAACGCATTATCCCGGTCCACCAATCAGCCATCGAAATATTGGAGCTATACCTTCAGCAAGCACGCCCGCAACTGCTGGACAAGACCAGTACAGACGATGGCGCGCTCTTTTTGAACAACCGGGGCGGCCGGCTTACTCGTCAGGGGCTCTGGCTGATCATCAAACGACGTGCCAAGGACTGTGGGCTGCAAGACCAGGTATCACCACACACGCTGCGCCACAGCTTTGCCACGCACATGCTCAACAACAAGGCCGAGTTGCGGGCCGTGCAAAAGCTCCTGGGCCACGCCAACATTACCACTACCCAGATTTACACTCACCTCAGCCGTGAGCACATTCACACAGTCTATGACGAAAGCCACCCGCGAGCCAAGCAAATAGATGGGGAAACGAGTCACGAATAATAAGGAGGGCAACATGGGCTACGTAGAGAGTTTGTTGGGGCAGAACGAAGAGATCGTCTTTAGCACGCGGCAGCACTGGCTGGTGCTGGCCGCCCAAATCGTTAGTAATTTACTGTTATTCAGCGTGTTGGAAATTGGTGGCTTGGCGATTTTGGGCTTGTTTTTCGTGCCCGGGGGCCAGGTACTGGGGCCGGTAGTGGGCGTTGCTATGCTCCTCATCTGCCTGATTCCCATCATCAAGATCGTGCTCAATTTCCTGGCGGGCGATCCGTGGAGCGTGATGCTCAAAAAGAGCTTGACCGACATTGTGTTCCTGCTGTGCTTGCTCATTGGCGGGGGATTGGTTATGTTTTTGCCTCCAGTGGGGGCGATTTTGCTGATGCTCGTGGGCCTGTATCCCGGCTTTTGGCTGTTCTGGAGCTTTTTGGTGTGGAACAACCGGCGCTATCTCATCACCACCCACCGCGTCGTCCAGATCGAAGGCATCTTTAACAAGAACACCAAGGACTCGAGCCTGGAAAAGATCAACGACATCCTCATGGCCCAGTCGGTGATGGGGCGGCTGCTGAATTATGGCGATGTGGACATTCTCACCGCCAGCGAGCCCAAGGGCGAAAACCGTATCGAGCGCGTGGCCCGGCCCGTGGCCTTTAAAACCACCATCCTGGACCAAAAGGAACGTCTGGGCGAACGCGACCACTTTGAGCGCCGCGCGGACCGGGCCGGGGAAGCAACGCCTGCGCTCGTCGCCCCGCCGGACGACACGCCCAGCGTGCCGGACCTCATCGCCGAATTGGCTGAACTGCGCGACAAGGGCATCATCAGCCCGGCCGAATTCGAGGCCAAGAAAGCCGAACTCTTGGCACGCCTGTAATCACCACTCCAGGAGGCCCATCGTCTATGACCTTGCATACGCGCGAACACCTTGACGAGACTGTTGCGGCCATTCGACAGCACACTGCACAGCAACCCCAGATCGGCCTGATCCTGGGCTCAGGCTTGGGCGACCTGGCCGATGCATTCGAGCACGTTGACAGGATCCCCTACCGGGATATTCCCTACTATCCCGACTCGACGGCCCAGGGGCACGCCGGCGAACTGGTGATCGGGCAGTGGGAAGGCTGCACGGTCATGACCATGCGCGGCCGGCTCCACTTTTACGAGGGCTATTCCATGGCCGCCATTACCTTTCCCGTGCGGGTCATGTGGGCCATGGGTGTGCACACGCTGGTCGTCACCAATGCCGCCGGGGGCCTGGTGACCGATTGGGAAGCTGGCGACCTAATGCTCATTACCGACCAGATCAACCTGCCCGGCATGGCCGGCCACGGCCCGCTCACTGGTCCCAACGATGACACTCTGGGGCCGCGTTTCCTGGACGTGCGCGGTGCCTATGACGTGAGTTTGCAAGGTATTGCACGTCGGGTGGCCCGTGCCCAGGGTCTCACCCTGCGTGAAGGCGTGTACGTGATGAACGCCGGCCCCTGTTTCGAGACGCCGGCCGAGATCGCGTTCATGGCCGGCATTGGCGGCAACGCCGTGGGCATGTCCACCGCGCCAGAGGTCGTCGTGGCGCGCCACGCCGGGATGCGTGTACTGGGCATCTCGTGCATCACCAACATTGCCATCGGTGCGGACAAGGCCGACCACGAAGAGGTGCTGGCGATGGCCGCATCGGTCAAGCCGCGCTTTTCCGCGCTCATTCGCGGCATCTTGCGAGAATTGGCGTAAAACGCAAGGGTACTGACCACCCTACGCGTGACGTTTTGACGGTTCACGCGTAGGATCACAGTTCGCAAACGACAGGAGATATGTATGGCATTGCTGCTCACTCGCACCGACATCCAATCGTTCCTGACTATCAAAGACGCCATGGAAGCCGTGGAAGAGGCGTTTCGCCAGTTGGCGCTGGGTACCGTAGACATGCCCCAGCGGCCGGTCATCCGCGTGCCCGACCATCATGGCGTGGTGCTATTCATGCCGGCCCTCATCGGTGGCATGGGCGCGCTGGGCATGAAGGTGGTCAGCGTTTACCCAGACAACCCCAAAAAGTATGACAAGCCCACGGTGCTGGGCCTGATCCTGCTCAACGACCCGGCCACCGGCGAGGTGGTGGCGATCATGGACGGTGGGTTTATCACGGCCATGCGCACCGGGGCGGTGAGTGGCGTCGCCACCAAGTACCTGGCCCGGTCCGATGCGCAGGTGGCCGGCGTGTTTGGGGCCGGCGTGCAGGCCCGCGCCCAGCTTTTGGCCCTGGCCGAGGCCCGGCCCCTGGTGCGCGCCGTGGTCTATGACGTGGTGCCAGAGGCACGCCAGCGCTTTGCCGCCGACCTGAGCGCGCAACTGGGCATCCCGGTGGAGCCGGTGGACGATCCGCGCGCCGCTGTGGAGGGCTGCGACGTCATCGCCACGGCCACCAGTGCCCGCGACCCCATCTTTGATGGGAACTGGGTGGCGCCGGGCACGCACATTAACGGCATAGGTTCGCACGCGCCAGACATGCGCGAGTTGGACACTGCCATCATCCAAAAGGCCCGGGTCATCGTGGACCTGCGCGCAGCGGCGCTGGCCGAAGCCGGCGACCTCATCATCCCCATCCAGGAAGGCGCCATCACCGCCGACCATATCGCCGGTGAACTGGGCGAGGTCATCGCCGGCCGGATACCCGGGCGCACCAGCCCCGACGAGATCACCATCTTCAAGAGCGAGGGCCTGGCGATCCAGGATGTGTCGGTGGCGACCAAGGTCTACCAGTTGGCCCGGGCACGCAGCATCGGCCAGGAGATCAGCATCTAGCGGCCGATCCCGCTTGACAGGCGTGGTTGAATCGGGTACTATTAGGTTGCGCTGGGGGATCGTCTAGTGGTAGGACACGGGAATTTGGATCCCGGCGCCGAGGTTCGAATCCTCGTCCCCCAGCCAGGTCAGCACGCGGAGACCAAGGTCCGCGCTCACAATGGACGGTACTGAACCTGAGGCACGTAGCGCAGCGAGTCGCAGAGGGAATACAAGGTTCCCCGCGTCGTTGCCTGCGTGCCTTTTTCGCATATCCGGAGGAAGCATATGCGCCTAGCAGTGGTGGTCCTGGCCGCCGGCCAGGGTTTGCGCATGAAGAGCCAGTTGCCCAAAGTGCTGTTCCCGGTGGCCGGGCAGCCCATGATCGCCCACGTATTGGACACGGCCCGACAGGTGGGCGCTGACCAGCAGGTAATCGTGCTGGGCCACCAGGCCGATGCCGTGCGTGCCGCCCTGGGTCAGGCCGAAGACGTGTCGTTTGTGGTGCAACAGCCCCAGTTGGGCACCGGCCACGCCGTGCGCCAGGCCCGGCCCATCTTGCAAGGCCAGTCGGACACGGTACTGGTGGTGTACGGCGATATGCCCTTGCTCACTGCCGGCACCCTGCGCCGCCTGGTGGAATGCCATCACGAAGGCGGGGCGGCGGTGACCCTGCTCACCGTGACCTCGGATGACCCGCAGGGCTTTGGCCGCATCGTGCGTGACGACGCCGGCCACGTGCAGGCCATCGTAGAAGAGTCCGCCGCCACCCAGGCCCAGCTTGGCATCACAGAACTCAACTGCGGCATCTGCTGCTTTCGTGCCTCTTGGCTGTGGGACCGGCTGTCAAACTTGCCGTTGAGCCCCAAGGGCGAATATTACCTCACGGACATGGTCGAGCTGGCCGTGGCCGATGGGGTGGGCGCTGATGCCTGTCCCATCACCAACCGCCAGGAGGTGCTCGGCATCAACACCCGGGTCCACCTGGCCCAGGCCGAAACCGTGGCCCGCCGGCGCATCTGCGAGCGCCATATGCTCAACGGCGTCACCATTTTGGACCCCGGCGTCACCATCATCGACGTTGGCGTCCAGATTGGAGCCGAGACCATCATCTACCCCTGGACGGTGCTAGAGGGCCGCACGCGCATCGGCGAGGGCTGCCGCATTGGCCCCGGCGCGCGCCTGGTAGACGCGGCCCTGGGCGACGGATGTATCGTCCAGTATTCGGTGCTCGAGTCGTGCATCCTGGAAGATGGCGTGGACGTGGGGCCTTTCTCGCACCTGCGGTCCGGCGCCTATCTGGAATCTGGCGTCCACATTGGCAACTTTGGCGAGGTCAAGCACTCGCACCTGGGCCGGGGCACCAAGATGGGGCATTTCAGCTACCTGGGCGATGCCGAAATTGGTCCGGGGGTCAACATTGGCGCCGGTACCATCACCTGCAACTATGACGGCCAGCACAAGCATGCCACGGTGGTGGGAGCCGGGGCCTTTATCGGCAGCGACACCATGCTGGTGGCCCCGGTGCGCGTGGGGCAGGGGGCCAAGACCGGCGCCGGGGCTGTCGTCACCCACGACGTGCCAGATGGGGCCGTGGTCGTGGGCGTGCCAGCGCGCGTCAAACCGCCAAACGACGATTGATGACCGAGCGCGGTCGATTGTCAAGGAGGATGAATCTTGGATCCTGGTAGTACTACTGTGGGCGAACTCGTGTTACTGGGGCTGCTGATCCTGCTGAATGGATTCTTTGCCTCGGCCGAGATTGCCATCATTTCGGCCAACAAGTTCCACCTGAAACAGCAAGCCGAGGCGGGCAACCGCAC
The DNA here is from genome assembly GCA_018823415.1 of Chloroflexota bacterium. Taxonomy (GTDB): domain Bacteria; phylum Chloroflexota; class JAHJIN01; order JAHJIN01; family JAHJIN01; genus JAHJIN01. The sequence continues at coordinate 16,678 of JAHJIN010000381.1, forward strand.
CGCCAAACTGATCCTGCAGTTGGCCGAAAATTCGAGCCGGCTCCTGGCTACCATCCAGATCGGCGTGACCATGGCCGGGTTCCTGGCCTCCGCTTCGGCGGCGCTGAGCCTGTCCCACACCTTGCGCGACTGGCTGCATACGCTCGCCATCGTGCCCCAGAACTATCTCGACCAGTTTGCCGAGCCGCTCGCCGTCATCATCGTCACCACGCTGCTAGCCCTGGTTATGCTGGTCCTGGGCGAATTGGTGCCCAAGTCGGTGGCCCTGCACTATGCCCAGCGTATCTCGTACCTGTCGGCGTGGCCGATCCATATCCTCGCGATGTTGGCATATCCCGTCGTCCAGACACTCACGCTCACCACCGATGCCATTGCCTGGCTGTTCGGCGTGCGTCGCCGGAGCGCGCTGCCCTTTATCACTGCCGAAGAAATCAAGACGATGGTGGACGCCGGCGAAGAAGAAGGCGTCTTTGAATCCGAGGAAAAGGCCATGATCTATAGCGTGTTTGACTTTGGCGACACGCTGACGCGCGAGGTGATGGTGCCGCGCATCGACGTGGTGGCCGTGAGCGTCGACACACCGCTAGACCAGGTGCTGGACACCATCATCGAAGCGGGATTCTCGCGCATCCCGGTGTACCAGGACAGCATTGACGACGTGGTGGGCGTGTTGTATGCCAAGGACCTGCTGCGCCGGATGCGCGACGACGGTTTGCCCGGTCGCGCCGGCGACCTGGTGCGATCGGCCTATTTTGTGCCAGAAACCAAAAAAGTTGATGACCTGCTCCGTGAATTGCAGCGCGACAAGGTGCACATGGCTGTGGTGGTAGACGAATACGGCGGTACGGCCGGCGTTGTAACCATCGAGGACCTGGTCGAAGAGATCGTGGGCGAGATCCAGGATGAATACGACTGGGCCGAGGAGCTGCTGGTGGAAAAGGTGAGCGCCCGCGAGGGCATCTTTAACGCCCGCATTGGCCTGGACGACGTGAACCAGCTTATGGACCTGGACCTGACAACCGAAGACGTGGATACCCTGGGTGGCCTGATCTACAGCCACCTGGGGCGTGTGCCCGATGTGGGTGACACGGTCCAAGTCAAAGACGCCGAGGTCACCGTGCTGTCGCTGGCCGGGCGGCGGATCAAGCGCGTGCGAGTCACCAAGCTTGCCGAACCCGACCCGCTGAACGCCGACGCGGCGCCGGGCGACTAGGCAGCCGGCGCGCCGGCCGAATAGCGGCCCACGCCATGCGCGTTTGTCGAGACCGGCGATGGGCCATGATCTATCGTGAGCAAAAGGTGTAAACCATGAACCCAACTGATCTGTTAGAACAGGCATGGGCGGCCCGGCGCCAGGCCTATGCGCCGTATTCCAACTTTGGCGTGGGGGCCGCGTTGCTGACGCGCGATGGTCGTGTGTTCACCGGCTGCAACGTGGAAAACGCCACCTATGGCCTCACCGTCTGCGCCGAGCGCACCGCCGTGTGCAAGGCTGTATCTGAAGGATGTCGAGATTTCGCGGCTATCGCCGTGGTGTCCGAGACCGGGGCCACGCCCTGTGGCGCCTGTCGCCAGGTGTTGACCGAATTCGGCGTGGACCAGGTCATCGTGGCCGGGTCCACCGGGGAGCCGCGCATCTATACCTTGGCTGAACTGTTTCCCTATGCCTTTGACAGCCGCCAGTTGACATAAGCCATTAAGCAGAAAGGAAAATCTGTGAGAGCAATCTTGTTGACTGTACTGCCTGCGATCTTGCTTCTGATAGCGATTGGGGTGGCTGTGTTGGTTGTAGCCGCGATCTTTTTGGGGCTCGGTTGGGTGCTGGCCTTGGTGTTCCCGGTCAGCACGATGGAAGCGACCGTGGTCTTGATGTTTGTGGCCGGGGTCGTGGCGTTCTATTTCACCTTGAGCGATGTGGCCCAGGCCATTCGGAGTCAGTCCCCATTCTCCTGGCTGGCGCCTCCAGACAACGAGGTCTGGGAGGATGAAGACGATTGGGAAGAACCCGAGCCGGTTCCCCCACCACCAGCCTGGCGTCGGTCTCCGGTCAAGTGGCCCTCACGCACCAGCAGCACTACACGAGCCACCACCAAGGTAGGGCGCAACGACCCGTGTCCCTGCGGCAGCGGCAAAAAGTACAAATACTGCTGTGGTCGATAAGCCCATCCGCATCATCATCGCCCCAGATTCCTTCAAGGGCAGCCTCTCGGCCCTCCAGGTCGCCCAGGCCATTGAGCAAGGCGTGCGCCAAGTGCTGCCGCAGGCCGAGACGGTGCTCGTTCCGCTGGCTGACGGTGGCGAGGGGACCGTGCAATCGCTGATCGATGCCACCGGGGGCCATTTCGTGGATGTGCTGGCGACCGGACCATTGGGCGAGCCGGTGCCGGCCTTTTTCGGCCTGCTGGGTGATGGCACCACTGCCGTCATCGAGATGGCCGCCGCCAGCGGGCTGCCCCTGATCCCACCGCACCAGCGCAACCCCTTGCTCACCACCACCCGGGGCACCGGTGAACTGATCCGCGCCGCCTTGGACCACATCCAACCACCGGCGGGCGGAGCGGCCCGGATCATCATAGGCCTGGGCGGCAGCGCCACTGTCGATGGCGGCGCCGGCATGGCTCAGGCCCTGGGCGCGCATTTGCTCGATAGCGAGGGCCACGAGATTGGGCCGGGCGGCCAGGAATTGCTGCGCTTGGCCCACATTGACGTGACCGACCTGGATCCACGCCTGGCTCACACGGACGTGCTGGCCGCTTGCGACGTGGACAACCCTCTCACCGGCCCGCGCGGCGCTGCCTGTGTGTACGGTCCGCAAAAGGGCGCTACCCCCGAGATGGTGGCGATCCTGGACGAGGCACTGGCCCATTTCGCGGCGGTCATCGCGGCGGATCTGGGCGTGGACGTGTGTGACGTGCCCGGTGCCGGCGCTGCCGGTGGCCTGGGGGCCGGGCTGCTGGCCTTTCTCCAGGCCCGGCTCTCCCCCGGTGCCCAGATCGTCATGGACGCGGTGGGCCTGCGGCAGCATCTGGCCGGGGCCGATCTGCTCATCACCGGCGAAGGGCAGCTAGACGACCAGTCGGTCTTTGGCAAGACGCCGGTGAGCGCCGCTCGGGTGGCGCAAGAGGCCGGCGTGCCAGTGCTCGCCATCGTAGGCGGCACCGGCCAGGACTATGCGGCCGTCTATGCCCATGGTATTGACGCCGTGATCAGCATCCCCGTGCGGCCCATGAGCCTGGGCGAGGCCATGCGAACTGCCCCGGCGCTGCTCACCGAAACGGCTGCCCGGGCCATGCGCTTGCTGCGGCTGGGACAAGGACTGAGGCGGGATTCGTGAAATGTCCCAACCTACCCATCTACCAACCTATCAACCCTACAAAGCCAAGCACATCCTGAATCGTCACAAGCGGCCAGATTCGTGGTTCTGGACCGCTTATTCGGCGCACCCATACATCGGCTGTCCCCACGCCTGCCACTTTTGTTATTGCCGCGAGGACAAATATGCCCGGGGGCAGCCCGCTGCCGAATTCGGCCAGGTCATTCGCGTCAAGGAAAACGCCCCCGAGCTGCTGGACCGGGAGTTGGCCCGCGTCCCGGTGGACGTGGTGGCCGTGGGCGACTGGTCGGCCACCGAGCACCGCTTTCGCCTGAGCCGCCGCATGTTGGAGGTCATCCTGGCACGCGGGTTCCCGGCCTCGATCCTGGAACGCTCGCCGTTTGTGCTGCGCGATCTGGACCTTGTCCAGGCCATTCACCAAAAGGCCCGGGCGGTGGTGTTTTTCAGCATCACCACCACGCCCGAATCGCCACAGTATGACGCCGTGTGCCGGGCCGAGCATCACGCGCCAACGCCGGCCAGCCGGTTCAAGGCCATGGAGAGATTCGCCCGGGCCGGCATTCCCACCGGCACCTGCATGATGCCGGTCTTGCCGGGTCTGGGCGACGACGCCGCCAGCCTGGAATCCGTGGTTCGCTGGACCAGGGAGCACGGCGGGTCGTTTGTGCTGGTGGCTGGGTTAACCCTGAGCGGCCAGCAGCGCACGTATTGGCTGGACTATGTGGCGCGCGCGCACCCGGCCTTGCTGCCGCTGGTCGACCGGCTCTACCCGACCGGCAAAAGCTATGGCCCGGTGGGCAACTATTGGAGTGCCCTTGCCCGGCGCGTGGCCGAATACGGTCAAAAGTACGGCATCCCCGACCGTATGCCCCGGCCCATCATCCCCGGCGACGCCCGAACCGTCAACAAGCGCCTGGCCGAGTATCTGGCCGACGAGGTGTATCGCATGGAGCTGCGCGGCGAGCCGAGCCATCGCGTATGGGCCTATCGCAAGGCATCGTGGGCGCTGGAAGACCTAGAGCCAGACGTGCGCGTGGTGTACGAGACGATGGGCCGCAAGGGGCTGGAGAGCATCAAGGACGTGGGGCCTCGGCTGGGCCAGATCATCGAAGGCTGGCTGACGACCAACGCCGTCAAAGTGCCGGCATAGGCCCAGACAGCAGTCGGCGACCAGCACGAGTGGGGAGAGATACCGATGAAAAAAGAACGCATTGCCCTGGTGCTGTCTGGCGGCGGCGTGGCCGGCGCCGCGCACATTGGCGTGATCCAGGCGCTAGAGGAATACGGCATCGTGCCCGATGCCGTCGTGGGCACCAGCGCCGGAGCCTTTTTCGGGGCGGCCTACGCGGCCGGCATGTCACCCGTAGCCATGCGTCAGACGGCGCTGAGCCTGGTGCAAGACGGCCTCAACGCCTTTTTGGACCCCAACTATGCCGGGCTGGGTGAAGCCATCGCCACCCTCAACTATCGCAAGTTTGACGGCTATTTGCTGGGCGAGCGCTTGCAGCACGTCATCGGCCAGAACCTGCGCCACATCAAGCGCTTTCGCGATTACCCGGCCCTATCGCCAGATGAAAAGCAGCGCAAGCGCGTCAAGGATTTCTACGTGGTGGCTGTGAACCTGGGCGATGGCGTGCAGACGGTGTTTTGCCCGCCACACGTGGTGCAGGCCCACCCCGACAGTGTCTGCCACGGCATGCGCCTGTGCGACCAGCTCTCTATTGCCGAGGCCGTGCGATGCAGCATTGGCCTGCCTAGCGTGTTCGTGCCCTACACGTGCCCTTTGTCGGCGCATACGCCGGCCTGCGCCTGCAAGCAGGTGTCCGGCCGGCCCGCCGGCCCCGAACGCTATATCGACGGCGGCGCCCGCGACAACTATCCCCTCACCGTGGCTGTCAAAGTGGCCGAGGCCCGGCGTGTCATTGGCGTCAACCTCAATCTCAACCCGCTGGACCCGGTCGAGGTGGCCCAGGATAGCGGGGTGCCGACCATCATGGGCCGGCTGCTCACCATCTTTGCCCACGACCAGTTTGAAGCCGATGTGAACGACGTGGACGTGGTGCAGGCCAGCCTCATTACCCTGGACCCGGCCATCTACAATGTGGCCCTCTTTGACGTGGAGGCCATCGACTGGCTCATCGAGCGCGGCTACCAGGTAGCCCATGCCGCGCTGGGCGAGTTGGGCGCGTCGCCGCAGGCCCCGGCAGCCGAGAATCTGGCGCGCCTGTTCCCGCCGGGCCGGCACCACATCTATCATGCCCAGGCTGCGTCGCTGCACGAGCCAGCCACTGAACCGGCACCCCTGGCCGAGCCGGACATTGTGAACCAGTGGGTGCGGCGCGGTTATGTGGCCTTTGCCGGGGCCGCTGTGGTGATCTTTGGCATTGGCGGGCTATTGGCCTTCTGGCTGCGCTACCTGGGCGCCACCAGTTCTAACGATGCCGTGTTGTTTATCACCGGCGGGGCCATATTCTTGCTCAACGTGGTCCTGGTATCGGTGGGCATTGGCTTCTGGGTCTATGGGCTGCTGGGCCGGCTGTGGACCCGCCAACTGAGCCGCCTGCGCGACGTGGTGGATCGCCTGCGCGCCCGGCAGGAGTAGACATGCGCATTCAAACCTTTAGCATCCTGGCCGGCAGCGAGGCATGTAACGCCCGGTGTCCCTTTTGCATCTCCAAGATGACTCCGCCGCTGGGTGTGCCGCTACAAGAGCCGGCCGTCAACTGGCGCAACTTTCGGGTCGCCTGCCGGCTGGCCGTACGCTGCGGCACCACCACGGCCATGCTCACCGGCAAGGGCGAACCCACCCTCTTTCCCGACCAGATTACCAAATATCTGCGCGCCCTGGCCGAGTTCCCCTTTCCCATCATCGAGCTGCAAAGCAACGGCATCCTCCTCATCGAGCAGGCCGACACCTATGCCGGGCATTTGCGTGACTGGTACGACCTGGGTCTCACCACCATCGCCATCTCGATCACGCACTATTTGCCAGAGGCCAATCGCCAGATCTACCTGCCGCATCGGGCCGCGTACATCGACCTGCCGGCGCTCATTCACCGGCTGCACGAGATCGGCTTGTCGGTGCGATTGGCCGGCGTGCTGGCCCACGGCTTTATCGACAGCGGGCCGCGCCTGCGCGAGCTCATCGCCTTTGCCCACGAGCACCAGGTGGAGCAATTGACCGTCCGGCCCGTGAACCAGCCGGCCAGCAGTCGCAGTCACCAGGCCCACGATTGGGCCAGCGAACACCACCTGCGTCCCGACCAGTTGGACGACATTCGCAGCTTTTTGACGCACAATGGCACGCTGCTCATGACCCTGGTTCACGGCGCCCGCGTGTACGACGTGGACGGCCAGAACGTGTGCCTGACCGACTCGCTCACCATCGACGCCCAAACCGACGATTTGCGGCAACTCATCTTTTTCCCAGACGGCCACCTGCGCTACGACTGGCAGCACCCGGGAGCGATCTTGTTATGACCACTTTGCAAGCCATCACCACCGTATACAGCTATTACTTGCCCGAGGTCCGAGCACTGATCTCCGACCTCACGTGCGAATACCCGCATGACGTGTTCCTACGGTCGATTGAGCCCGGGCTGGACGACTGGCACCAGCCGGTCATCGACCGGCTCATTGCCGCGCACCAGCACGACGTGCCGCATCTGGCGGACCTGGCCTACCGCTATCCCACCGCCGGGTCCGAAGAGGGCATCCGCGAATACCTAACGTGGCTCCAGAGCCAGGGCGTGGAACAAATCTATATGTGGCAGGGGGACTATGAGGGGTATCGCGAAACCGCCCGCACCCGCTGCATCGCCACCGTCGAGGTCGAGTACGAACGTGACCCGGCCACACTGCCGCCGGGTCACTGGTTCCTGTCCAATCCTTCGGCCCGTAACGGCATGATCGTACCGGCCGAGCGGGTCCGGGCCATCGCCGAAGCAGGCCATCAGATATTCTACGACCTGTCGTATCTGGGAACCACCACGCCCCACGTGTTTGACGTGAGCCATCCCAACATTGCCGTCGTGGCGGTCTCGTTCTCCAAGCCCTATGGCCTGTTCTACTACCGGGTTGGGTTCACGCTCTGCCGCCAGGCCATCCCCGCGTTATATGCCAACAAGTGGTTCAAGAACGTGTACGGCCTGCTCATTGCGGCCAAGATCCTGGATGAACTGGACCTGACTGCGCTGGCGCTCAAGTACAAGGCCATCCAGGCCGATATTGTGGCCGGGATCAACCAGTCGTTCGACTTGGAGCTGATGCCCAGCGATGCCTTTTTGCTGGCGGCCCGGCCGGCCGATGCGAGCCTGACGCCCGAGCGCCAGTCCTTGCTCCAGCGCTTTCAGCGTGGCGACTGGTATCGCCTGTGCCTGACGCCCTATTTCGCCGCGTACGAGTGACCGCGACACCGGGGAGTGATCTGTGGAAACCTGCGTTGTCAATCAAACTGCCCGGACCGGCGCTCGCGTGGCCCCGGCTAGTGCGGTTCGATGACAATGTCCTTCCAGAACCACGTCTTGATGGCTGAGGTGGGGTACCGGGCGACCCACGGCTTGACCAGCAGGTGCAATCGCCCATAGACGAGGGGGATGATTGCCATCTCGTCGGCCAGGATGCGTTCCGCCCGACTGTACAATTCCAGGCGTTGTTTCTGGTCGGTGAGGCGGCGGGCCTTGTCCACCAGGCTGTTATAGGTGTCGTGCTGCCACTGGGCGTTTTCGCGCACGGGGCTGGCCCGTAAAAAGTTGTCAGGATCCGGGCAGTCGGCCGTCCAGCCATCGAGGGCCAGATGCGCCTTGTTCCGCGCTTGCCCGGCGAAAAACGTGCTCATGTCCACCTGCTGCCAGTGGATCGTCAGTCCCAGGTTTTCGCGCCACTGCGCCTCCAGGTATGAGGTCATGTCGGTCCAGGCGCGCCGGCCGGACATGGCCTCTAGGACGGGCAAGCCGACGCCGTTCGGATAGCCGGCGTCGGCCAGGAGCTGGCGGGCCTGGACCGGGTCATAAGACGGGTGGAGATGGCTCACGTGCCCGGGCATGCCCGGCGGCACAAAGCCCCCGGTGGCCGGGAACGAAAATCCGCCCATGACCCGGCCGGCCAGGATTTCCGTGTCGATGGCCAGCGCCAGGGCTCGGCGCACGCGCACATCATCCAGAGGCGGCAGGGCCGTGTTCAGCGTCACATAGTTGGTGTGCAGGCGCGGCCCCGAGACATATTCGTCGGCATATCGCTGCCACGCCCGGTCCTTGTCCTCCGCCGAGAGGCTCAGGATATCCAGCCGGTCGGCATCGTACAACTCGAGCAAGGCAGACGAATCGGCGGACAGCACCAGTTCGACGCGCCACACGTTGCCGCTGCTCCTGGCCCAACCGTGATACCGGGGATTGCGCCGGGCCACCAACGATTGCCCCGGCTGCCAGCTTTCCAGTTGAAATGGGCCATTGGTGACGAGGTTTGCGAACTCGGCCCACGCCGGCCCATGGACCTCCACGACGTGCCGGGGAATGGGATAGGTGACGGGGCAGGTGAGCAGGCTGGGAAAATAACTGGTAGGCTCTTCCAGTTCCACGACCAGGGTGTGCGCATCGCTGGCCCGCACGCCCACCAGATCGGGATCGGTCACGTCGCCCTGGTGATAGGCCCGCGCTCCCCGCACGTCGTACAACAGGCTGGCATTGGACGAGTCCAGGGCCGGGTCGAGTATCCGTTTCCAGGCGTACTCGAAATCGTGAGCCGTCACCGGCACCCCATCACTCCAGTACACGTCATCCCGCAGGTGGAACAGGTACTGGCGTCCCTCGCCCAGCATTTCCCAACTCTGTGCCACGTCTGGCACCACGTCCAGTTCGGGGCTTTCGGCCACCAGCCCGCTAAAGAGCTGCTCGATCACGGCCCGCGAGTACGCCTCTGCCGCCAGGGTTGGGTCCAGCGTCAGCGGGTCGCGCCAGGCGGCCCGGAAGGCGTGCGGCGCCGGCGCAGATGGAGCCACCGGCTCGTGCGCATCTCCCACCCGCTGCCACAGGCCAAAGCTCTCATCGTAGGCCTGACGCGCCCGGGGGAAATCGAACGCCGTGTGATAGGCCAGCCCCAGCTTCATCAAGGTCTGCGCGGCCCGCTCGCGCCCGGCGTCGCCCTGCCCGCGCAGGAGGGCCAGCGCCCGCTGGTAATAGTCAATGGCTTCCTGGTGAGCATAGGCCAGGCGAGACTGATCGCCGGCCCGCAGCAAATAGTCAATGGCCCGGGCCGGCTCGTCGGCACGCTCCCAGTGATAGGCCAACAGCCCCACCTGTTCATCGACACGCCCAGAGAACAGGCGCTCCAGCGCCTCGGCCACGCGCCTATGGAAGACGAGCCGGTCTTTGCGGAGCAAGCCGCGATAGGCGGCCTCCTGGGTCAGGTGGTGCTTGAATATGTACTCCAACTCGGGCACGCTCGCTCGCTCGCGGATCAGCTCTTCTTGCTGCAACGTCAGCAGGTGTTCGTCGAGCTCGCGTTCCTCCTGGGCAATGGCCGCCAGGATGCGATAGAGAAAGATGCGCCCGATGACGGCGGCGAGTTGCAGGACCCGTTTGCTCTCTTCGTGCAGCCGGTCGATGCGGGCCATAAGCACACCGTGCAGGGTGTCCGGCAGGGCGATCTGGTTCACGTCGCGGGTGGCGATCCAGGAGCCGGCCACCGGGTCTTGCACGATGGCCCCGTTGTCGATCAAGGCCCGAATGATCTCTTCTACGTAAAAGGGATTGCCTTCGGCGTGGTCGAGGATACGCGCCCGGAGCGCCAGCGGCAAGCCTTCCACACGCAGCAGGTTGCCCACGAGTTGCTCGCTTTCGGTGGCGGAAAGGGGCTCGAGCCGCAGGTCGGTGTGACAATGAGGGAAGCGCTGAGCCGCAGTCTCTCTGATGCGCCAGCACCCGTGTTCTTTCTCCGGTCGAAAGACGCAGATGAACAGCACCGGGGCCCGGTCTACCAGCGATAGCACTTGTTCCAGCAATTCCAGCGAGGTCGGGTCGGCCCAGTGCAGGTCTTCGCAGACGAGGACCAGGGGGCGTTGGCGGGCCGCGCACTCGAGCAGGGTCTCCACGGTGCGAAAGGTGTTGGCCTTGAGTTGCTCTCCCTCGACACCACGCAGGGTAGTCGCGGCCTCATCGTTCAGGGGCAACGCCATCATCCGGCCCAGGTAGGGATAGACCTCTGGGAACAGGCCCGGGCAGATGCCCTGCACCCATGTTCGCAGCGCCTCGCGCGTGGTGGCGGGCGAATCTTCCAGCGAGACCCCCAGCAATCCCCGTAACAAGTCCAGCCAGAGCAGATAGGCGATGGAATGGCCATAGGATAGACAGCGGCCCTCGACCCAGTAGAGATGGTCCGGCGGCACCTCGGCGTGGATTTCGGCCATCAGGCGCGACTTGCCCAGGCCGGCCTCGCCCACCAGGGTCACGATGCTGCCCTTGCCGACCTGCACACGCTCGATGGCCTCTTGCAGGGCCTGGCGCTCGGTCTGGCGGCCCACCAGGGGCGATTCCAGCCCGGCGATGCCGCGGATCTTGCCCGGCCCGGCCCGGGTCGCCAGCAGGCGATAGACCGGCACCGGCTCGGCCTTGCCCTTGACCCGGACCGGCGCCAGCGCCTCGAACCGGAACAGCGGCGCGGTCAGCCGATGTGTGTCTGACCCCACCAGGATCTCACCCCGCTCTGAGGCTTCTTCCAGGCGATAGGCCAGGTTCACGGCATCGCCCATCACCGAGTATTGTTCGCGCCCTTCTGACCCCAACCCCCCGGCGATGACCAGGCCGGTGTTGACGCCAAAATGCACGCCCAGGTCCAGGCCGCGTTCGGCGTTGAACTCGGCCAGGGCGTCGCGCATCTCGAGTGCGGCACGCAGGGCACGCTCCGGGTCGTTCTCGTGGGCAATGGGGGCGCCAAAGAGCGCCATGACCTCGTCGCCGATGAACTTGTCCACCGTGCCCTCGTATCGCTCGATGACCGGCACCAGCCGGTCAAAACAGGCGTTCATCAGGTCGCGCACGGCTTCCGGGTCCAACGTCTCGGCCAGGGCCGTAAAGCCGGCGATGTCGGCGAACATGATGGTGACAAACTTGCGTTCGCCGGCCAGCGGCGGCGGGGCAACAGGTTCCAGCTCGGCCAATTGCTGGCGCAAACTGGCCACGGCCGCGTCGACCACGGCATCGCCCAGGATGGCGCGCTGCGATTCCAGGTGGGCGATGGCGTCCATCAAGTGCCTGGTGGCGACTGGTTGCTCGCTTTCAGTCATGGGACACTCCTAACCTGGATAAACCAGACCACAAAGGACACAAAGAGCACGAAGAATATCATGTCCTTGTCTTGGTGCCCTTTGTGGTTCATACATCAGCTCAATTCGCTCAATCCGCTGATGCCTACTCGCTGCGCAGCCAGACCTGCATGGGGCCGGGCGCGCGGTTGGCCCAGGCATAATAAGGGATGGCCGTCACCTCCACCGACCGGCCCGGCATCTCGGCCGGCACTGCATCGACCGGGCGGTAGAGGCGGTCGGCCCAGGCATCGCCCGGCGGGACGACGACGGCCCGGCCGCCGAGCGTCACCACGCCACCCAGGAGATTGGGCTGGAACCGAGGCGTGAATTCGGCCCCGGCCGGGAGCAGCAGGTCGCGCGGGTCCAGACCCGGGTTGTCGGCCCCCTCGACGCAATAGAGGATGGGGCCGCGCATCAGGGCCACCCGGCCGGCATTCTCGGTCACGTATGGATGACAGGCCACCCGC
>JAHJIN010000382.1 GCA_018823415.1 Chloroflexota bacterium
CCGGCGGCCCGGGCGATGTCGGTCGTGTCGTCGGTAGAGCCGCCGTCCACCACGATGACCTCGTCCACGGCGTCGGCCGGCATCTCGCCCAGCACCCGGCCGATGCTCTCCGCCTCGTTCAACGCCGGGATGACGACGGTCACGAACAACTCGATCAAGCCTATACCCGGCTATAGACGCTGGATTACTTCGAGCAGTTCTTGGTTGCCGAATGGCTTTTTGATGGATGCCGCCGCACCGGCCTCAAGCCCACGGATTGTATCCTCTTCCCTGCCTTCAGTCGAGATGATGACGACCGGAATCTCCTTGAAAACATCATCCGCCTTGATCTGGTAGAGGAATTCGAGACCGCTCATCGTTGGCATATTGATATCCAACAGGATCAGGTCAATGTCCGCATGATTCCCCAGGACTTGCAGAGCTTCCAGGCCATCATGGGCATGGACCAAAGAGTACTGCCTGAGCAAGACCTCAAACATCTTGTGTATCAACTTGCTGTCGTCAACCACCAGGATCTTTCTGGGTTGCATTCTCGCCTCCTTTTTTCTATACGAGATCGTTTGTACATGTTCCTGAGCCGCGATAGGCTCAGGCTTTAGCGGCAGATCGACAGGGGCCACCACGGAAAGTCATGCGTCCCCTGACGCTGGTGCGGCAGCCGCGCGGCGGTCCATCACCAGGGCGGCGATGGCCACCCCGGTCACGACCAGTGTGACGCCCAGGACCGGCCAAATCTCGGGCTGGCCGGCCAGCGTGATCAGGGAGATGATAATGGTCGCCATGCCCCAGAAAAAGCCCAGCATAGGAACGGGCACGCGCCCCAGCTTATGCACCGGGCCTTCCATCAGCGCAATGAGCACCAACGGGATCAGCAGCCCGTCGTACACGATGGTCACCAGGTCCTTCTCGTAGGTGTCGGCCGGGAGCCGCACGAAAAAGTACGTCAACGGCACGTGTGCCAGCATGATGTACGCAAAGCGGAGCAGGTGGCCCTTGAGCCAAAAGCTCAGCCGCCGGTTAGACGGCTGGAGCAGGTCCTTTTCCCGCTTACGCTCCACGATCATGTCCAGGATGATGAGCAGCACCAGGACCCCGCCGGCGATGGCCGTGACCGGGTGGGGCAGCAGTTCCATGGCGGCCGGGATGATCAGCAGCGATGCCAGGAGGCCCAGCAGGTCTGATACGAGCCGGCGGTTGAAATAGGCCAGCCCCACGGCCAGAAAGGCCAGCGACTCGGCATAGTTGTGCCCCCAGCGCGGGTCGGTGACATATGCCGGGAACCACGGGAATATCCACAGGTACAGCCACAGTGCCCCCATCAATGCCAGGGGCGTGCCCACGTTCACGTATTTGGCGGCGATGGTCTTGGCCCAGTTGTTCATAGCCCCTCCTTGAATGCCTTGTGGAATAGGTCGCGCTGCTCGTGGCAATCTGACCGGTGCGGTTTTATCTTAGCATGTTTTGCTCGTGCGCGCAAATGCAAAAGCCCGGCCATGATGGCCGGGCTGCTGGTCTTTTTGGTGTCAGCTTGATGATAATGTGACCACGCCGGCGCTGCCGTCCACGGTGATGACCTGACCGTTGCGGATGCGCTTGGTGGCCGAGCCGGTGCCCAGCACCGCCGGGATGCCATACTCACGCGCCACGATAGAGCCGTGGGAGAGGGGGCCGCCCACGTCGGTGACCACGGCGGACGCCCGGACGAACAGCGGCGTCCAGGCCGGCGTGGTGATCCCAGCCACCAGCACGTCGCCCGTCCGCATCTGCCCAAAGTCCTCCGGACCGTGCAGGACGCAGGCCGGGGCCGTCACGCGGCCGGGGCTGGCGGCCACGCCCTTGAGGGTGTCGCCGGCGCATTCCCGGGCGCGGCGGGCCTTGGCCTCGGCCATGTCTATGCCAAAGAACTTGAACTGGGGCAGCGAGCGCGGCGGCGTGGCGCGCCGGGCGGCACGGTTGATGGCCTGGCGCTCCGGGACGGGGGCGCTCAGGTCGTCCAGCGGCTCGCCGCGATCCAGTCGGGCCGCGGCTTCTGCCACCTCGTCCTGGACAAGCCAAAAGACGTCGTCCGGCTCCTGGATCATGCCGCCCGCGACGAGGCGGCGGCCCAACTCTCGTAGCATCTGTCGCAACAGGGGATAGGCCAGTCCCACGTCGGACAGGCCGTCCTCGCGCAATGGGGCGTAGCGCTGCGCTGGCGCGACGAGCTTGCGAAACAGTTTCAGTCGCCAGCCCGCCAGCTTGGTCAGCATGGCCTGGGTGGCGGCCTCGCGCCGCTCGGCGGAGGCCTGCTGCCGCTCGTGGGGGTTGGCACCCTGGCCGCTGACGAACAGCTTGAGCGTCTCCAGCACCGGCGCCGGGTCGTCGGCCGGCACCGGGTTGGCAAAGTCCAGATCATAGATGGTGTGGCCGTGGTGTTGCAGGTACGCCTGGAAGCGGTCCTGCCACTCGTGCCACGTATCCGCCTCCACATTTGGCGGCGTCGGGCTGTCGCCCAGTTGCGCGGCGAGGTCCGGCGTCGGCGTGTCGATCAGGTACGCGGCCAGCCCCTCATCGGTACGGGCCCACCCGGCCAGGTCGTACAGCGCCTTTTCCGCCTGGATGGGCGCGCTGTCGAACCCCAGCAGGTACGTGGGCGCGGCCAGGTCGTCGCGGCGCTTGATGAGCCGGTCGTAGGCGATGGTGAACAGCGCCTCGCTGATCCAGGCGGCCGGGATGACGCCGCCCACCAGCGCCCCGTAGGCGTCGATGGCGGCCTCGGCCAGCGCGCGGGCCGCGTCCAGGAGATCCGTGGACGATGTCTCGCGCCAGGGCTCGGCCTGCCAGCGGGCCACGGTCTCCACATAGAGAGGCCGGCCCATCTCGGTCCACCGCTCCACTGCGCCGGTGAACATGCGCCGGGCGATGCCCACGCTGCCCAGGAGGATGCGCACTATGGGCAGGGGCCGGATGGATCCGTTATAGTAGGCGTACTCGTTGACGGTGATGATGAGGTTCTCTGGCATGAGGTCCGTCCGGCCAAAGAACCCGGCTAGCAGGCGCCCCATGCTGGCGTTGACGGCCGCCAGGCCCAGCGTGCCGAACAGCGGCGTCAGCGGCTCGGCCATCAGCTCCACGATGTTGTTGCGCATGGCCATGTAGGTGCCCTTGGGCAGTTTCCAATCAGTGGGGGGAGTGGGCTCGGGCGTTGGCAGGGCCGTGATGGGCCGGGCCTGGACGATGGCGAAGCGATGCTGCGCATCGCCGCCATCAGCCAACACCCACTCTACGTCCATGGGCATGCCGTACAGCTCCTCGATCCGGGCGCCCAGACCCACCAACTCAGCGGCCTGCGCGTCCGAGAGGACCGGGGCGCGGCGTTTGTCCGCCGGGACTGGCTGCTCCTCCGTGCCGGTTGCCACCCGCACTGTCATTACCTGCTTGTCGGCCGTGTCGCGGGCCAGGACACGGCCGGTGGCCTTGTCCACGGTGAGCGTATCCGGCGTCACAGTCCCGCCCACGATGGCCTCGCCCAGGCCCCAGGTGGCGGTGAGCAGTGCCTGGTCGCGCCGGCCGGTGACCGGGTGGGCGGTGAACAGCACCCCGGCCGCCCCCTCGGGGGCGTCGGCTTTTACCAGGCGCTGCACCACCACGGCCATTTCAAAGTTCGGAGGGTCCTGTGTTTCCAGGTCAGCAGTTCCGAAGGAACTGCCAAGCCGTTTCGTGCGAAGCATGAAACGGCCATAGGCGCGCACGCGCTCGCCGTGGCGGGACCGGCGCACCGTGTGGATGGCCTGGCGAACGTCCTCGTCGGCGCGGACGTTGAGCACGGTCTCGAACTCGCCGGCAAACGACGCCTGGGCCGAGTCCTCGCTCAGGGCAGAGGACCGCACGGCAAAGGCAGCGTCCGGGCGGACCTCCCGCAGGCGGGCCAGGTGGGCCTGGACCTGGGTCCAGGCTTCGGATTGTAATTCGTCATTGACAAAGGCGGCGGGCAGGATGACAAAGCCATCCGGCACCGGGTAGCCGGCCTGGTAGAGTCGGGCCAGCGACCCACCCTTGCCCCCGGCCAGGGGCTGCTCCGGGGTCAATTCACTGAAAGACAGGACCAAGTTACGCATCGCTTACCTCCTCTATCGTGTGCTGTTCCTGAACCCGGACGACCGAGACCAGCACCAGGTTCAGGTCCAGGATCCGGGTCAGGAGACCACGCAGGGCCGCTTGGTCGGCCACGGGGCCGGTCAACGTAGTAACGTCACCTTCCACCGTGACCGTCAGGCCCTGAAACCACTGCGACCAGCTCTCGTCGAGCTTGCCTTGCACCTGGATCTGATACGTCGTCGCCTTCATCGTTGGTCTCCTGCTGTTCTGCCACCAGTATACCACAAGCCGGGCCGGGTGTGATGGGTCAAAAGTATGGTTGGGGTACTGTTTGGGCCAGGTGCCGGGCACAAAAAGGCGCAGGCGTTCGGGAGCCTGCGCGCGCTCAATCGGGAACGGAGTTCAGGAGCCGGACAGGATGCCCAGCGCCCGGGCCTGGGCCACGGCCTGGGTCCGGCTGTTGACGCCCAATTTGCCATAGATGTTGGCCGTGTGCCCCTTGACGGTGCTGAGAGAGATGACCAGTCGCCCGGCGATCTCGCGGTTGGATAGGCCCTGGGCAATGAGGCCCAGCACCTCCAGCTCGCGCTCGCTCAGGGGCTCGACGAGGGGTTGCGTGGGGATCGTCTCAGGCTCAGACGCCTCAAACGCCGCCAGGAGCTGGCCCACATACGCCGGCGCGATCCCCCGCATGGCGGCTTGACGCAGCAAAGTCGCCATCGGCGGTCCCTCGTCCACAAAGGTACGAATATAGCCCTCCGGCTCGGCTAGGGTCAATGACCGGGCCAACGGGGCCAGCGCGCCCTCGGCATCGCCCTGCGACTGGAAAGCCAGCGCGTGCAGGGCCAGCAGCTCCACCACGCGCCGCATGCGCCCCCGCTTTTCCGCCGCGTGCAGCAGTGGTTCCAACAGGGTCAGCGCGTCGTCACCCCGGCTCTGGGCCAGGCGCACCCGGGCCCGTGTGAGGTCCTCGCCCTCGCGCAGTTCGGGGAGCGCCAGGACCGATGCCGTGGTATCGTCCGCCCAGCGCGCGGCCGCGGCCACGTTGCCCTGGGCCAGCCACACTCGCACCTGGGCCAGGTCTACCAGCCGGTCGTCCATCTCGGTTGCATCGTACTGGACGGCGATGCGCCGGGCCTGCAGGAGCAGGTCCTCAGCGCTGTCCACGTCGCCCTGCATCTGCCGGACGCGCGCCAGGTGGAGGCAGCAAAAGAGCGCCCCTATCTCGGCGTACTGTTTGCTCAGTTCCAGGCCCTCCTGGAAATGGCGCGCCGCCGCATCCAGGTCGTTCCATTCCTGGGCCAGCGCGCCCAGCCCCAGCAAGGCCCGACTGGCGACGGGCCAGCGCCGGCCTTGCCCCTGGGCATCGGTAGCCAGCTCCAGCGCCCGCCGGTAGCCGGCCGCCGCCCGATGAAGCTGGCCCCGGTCCACGGCCAGGCCGGCCAGGTTGCACAACGCTGCCACGGCAAACATCACGTTGCCACCCCGCTCGGCAATGCGGGCCGCTTCTTCAAACGCCTGGATGGCCGCGTCGGTGTCGCCGGCCAGCACGTGGGCCATCCCCAGGGTGTTGGCAGCCATGCCTCGCAGAAAGGCGCTCTCGGCCGGTAGCAGGGCCAACGCCTGCCGGGCCAACTCGATTCCGCTTTCTCGGTCGCCCTGGACGACGGCGATGAGGCCGCGAAATACGACCGCTGCGCCAACGGGCGCGCCAGCATCACCCTCCCCCGCGTCCCGCAAACGCGCCTCCACGACCTCCAGCGGGCTGCCGTTGAGCAACAATGCCCCGGCGTGCCAGGCACAGAGGAGGGGCCGGGCGCGCACTGCCTCGTCCGGCAGGGCCTCCACCCAACCCAGGAACGTGGCGATCTCGCTGCGCATCAGGGTGGTCTCTGCCGCCTGCTCCACGAGGCCCGCCGCGCGCGCCATATCCCCGGCCGCCAGCGCATGCCGGATGGCCTCTTCCAGCAGGTCGTGGCCCTCGTACCACGCGCTGGCCCGGCGGTGCAAGGTCGCCGTGCCTTGCGGCCCCACCTGGTCGTGCAGGCGTTTGCGCAGCAGATCGGCCCACAGCCGGTGATAGCGATACCACTCCCGGCGGTTGTCCAGCGAGGTGATAAAGAGGTTCTCGTGTTCCAGGTGCTCGAGCATGCGTGGAGCCGAGTCCAGACGCTCCCCGATCCCGGGTTTCTGCTCTCGGAGAACAGCAGTTCCGAAGGAACTGCTTAGCGTTTCGGCGTAGCCGAAACGCACGGCTTCACATAGAGGGCCGGTCAGCCGGTCCAACACCGAGGTCTGGAGCAGGAAGGCCTGAACATGCGCCGGCTGACGTTGCAAGACCTCTTCGGCCAGATAATCCAGCACGTAGCGGTCGCTCCCGGCAAAGGCCTGGACAAAGGTGCCCACGTCGTCGAGCCCGCGCATGGAGAGGGCCGCCAGTTGCAGGCCGGCGATCCAGCCCTCGGTGCGCGACGCCAGCGCCGTCACGTCGCCGGTCGAGAGTGGCAGGCCCATGACCCGGCGCAGGAACTCGGCGGCCTCGTCCGGCGTGAACCGCAAATCGGCCTGGCGCAACTCGGTCAGTTGGCCCCGGGCGCGCAGCCGCGCGATGGGCAGGGGCGGATCGGCGCGCGTAGCGATGACCAGGTACAGGTTGCCCGGCAGGTGGTCGATGAGAAAGGCGAGCGCATCGTGGATGGGCTGGGCCGTGATGAGGTGATAGTCGTCGAGGACGAGGACGAGGCGCGCGGGGACAGCGGCGATCTCGTTGATCAGGCCAGTCAGCAGCGTCTCGGTGGCGGGCTGGGGTGCGCCGGGCATCCCGGCCGGTTGCAGCGCTGCCAGCAAGGGCTCGCCAATGCCGGCCTGTACCCCCTGCAACGCCGCGACGAGGTAGGCCAGCAAGCGTGGCCGGTCGTTGTCCCCCTCGTCCAGCGAGAGCCAGGCGACCCGCACCCCCGGCCCCTCTCCCTGAAAGGGAGAGGGGGGAAGGGCAATGAGGGTGTGCAGCCAGGCGCTCAACAGCGTGGTCTTGCCATAGCCGGCCGGGGCCGAGATCAGGGTCACACCGGGCGCGCGCAGAAGCCCAGCGTCCAGCCCCTCGATCAGGCGCGGGCGGGAGACCAGCGCCAGCCGGGCCGGCGGGATGCCGAGTTTGGTGATCAGGAGCAGTGTGGTCATGCCAGCCGTCGCCGAACCGCCAGCAGGCCGGCCAACCCGGCCAGCCCGGCCCCCACCAGTATCACTATCGCGACGTCCCAGCCCACCCCGGCGGCGGTAGCGCTAAAGGCCGCCAGGTTGACCCCGGTAGAGTGAATCGCTATCACCTCTACCGAGCTGCTGTTGTTGCCGCGATAGACCTCCAATGAGGTGGTGCCGGTGATGGCGGTCGTGTTGGTAAACGTCGTCGTGCTGCCCAGGCCGGGACTGATCACGCCGGTGATGGTGATGACGCCGCCGGTGCCCGGCGCCAGGTCTGCCACCTCCCAGGTGTACGAGACGCTGCCGGTGGGCGTGATGGTCGCCCCGCTGCTGGCATAGCTCACGTTGGTCAGTGTGACCGGCACCACGTCGGTGATGAGCACGCCGGTGGCGGTGGACCGGCCGGCGTTGCTAAAGGTCAGGGTGTAGGTGATGGGCTCCCCGGGGCCGGCCTCGCCCGGCGCCACGGATTTGGCGATGCCCAGGTCCGGGATGAACGCGGCGACTGCGGCCATGTTGTCGTCGGTGTACGGCTCGCCCGGCTGCACGTTGGCCGCCACCGTGTTGGTCAGGGTACCGCCGGGCAACCCCTCGCCGGCGAGCCGCAGCGTCAGCGTGATGGTCTCGTACGTGCTGGTGTACACGTCGCCCACGTTCCAGACCACCTGGTTGCCGCTGGGCGACCCACCCCCGGTGTCCGACACGTAGGCGGTACCGGCCGGCAGCGTGTCGCTCAGGACCACGCCAGCCGCCGTCTGCCCGCCAATGTTGGTGTAGCGAATCACGTACTGCACGTTGTCGGCGCTGACGGCGCCCACCGGCTCCATCGCCACCCAGATGTCCGCCGGTCCCTGAGCAGCGACGGCATTCTGGAGCGCGTAATACGCGCGCAGCGGGTCGCGGCTCTCGTCCGTGATGCTGAACCAGTGGCGCTCGCTGCTGACCGGGTCAAAGGCCGCCAGGTCCAGGTTCCAGACCATCATCGGCCCCATCCACACCCACTCGGCGCGTGCCTTGTGGAACGCCCGCGCCAGGTAGTGAGCCTGGTCGACCTCGGAGACCTTGATCCAGTTGTAGCCGCTCATCCGGTCCAGGTCCTCGTCCGAGTCCCGCAGCCAGCCCATCTCCGTGGCGAACATGCTCCTGGCCCCGTCGCCATTGGCGACCATGATGGCGCGCCAGTCCAGGGCCCGGGAAAAATCGTAGCCGTTGGGGTCAGAGGTGTCGTCCGGCGCGGAGGCAAAGCCCAGGGGGTTCACGCCCAGGCGGTCACAGTAGGCATCGAACCCGGCGTCGTACATGGCTTGCAGGTAGGTGCGGTCGTCCACGGCATCGGGACCGCCGTTGGTGGTAGCCAGCCCGGCAGAGATGACCCAGGCGTTGGGAGAGCCGGCCTGGACCCCGTTATAGGCGGCTTGCAGCAGGCTGGTGTAGGCGGCAGCATCCGGCGCGTTCCCGCCCCACTGGGCTGCCAGGTTGGGCTCGTTCCAGACGACATAGCCGTGGATCTGGGGTCGGTTGGGGAGCGCTGTCGTCACCGGCCAGCGCGCGGCGGCGGTTTGCAGCAACTCGCCCAGCTTGGCCGGGTTGCTGGGCGGCGCGGAGGCAGTGCCCGGTCCCCTGGCCCAGGCCGGCGCCCGGTCCACTCGCACCACCAGCCGCAGGTTCCACCACCAGGCCAGCCACACGGCGGCATCCAGTAGTCGCCAGTTGTATTCATTGTCGAACGGCTCGGCATCGGACCAGTCCAGGTAATACAGTACATAGTCAAACCCGGCATCGCTCAGTAGGTGCATGGTGCGGTCGTCCACGGCGGTCACCGCCGCGCCAGTGCGCCGGTCTGCTTCCGGTTTGGTCACCAGGCGGGTCACGTTGTTGTCAGTGTTGGCTTCTGCGTCGGCGGTGGCAATCTCGGCCACGTTCTCCAGCCAATCGCTGTTGGGGTCCCAGTCGGCGGGCAGGCGAAAGGTGACGTACACATCGCCCACGCTGTCGGCCGGGACGGCGGCGTGGGTCCAGACCACGGTGGCGCCGGTGATGGCCGTGGTCCAGCCGTAGGTGTTGTCATCGGAGACGTAGGTGCAGCCGGCCGGCAGGGTATCGGTGATGCGCACGTTGGCCGTGGCGCTGCCGCCCTGGTTCCGGTAGTGGATGCGGGTGCTGACGACGTGGTCCGGCCCGTAGGTGCCGGATTGCAGCTCCTTGTGGACGGTCAGGTCCGGCGGGTTGGGCAGCACATAGCTCCCGACGACGGGCTCGTTGTTGCCATAGTTGGATTCTGGGTCCAGGCACAGGATGTACGCGGTGTTTTCCACATACTCGCCCGCCGGGGCGTCGTCGTCCACGCGCACGGTGACGGATAGCCACCCCCTCTCAAAGACCGACAGACGGTCCCGCACCCAGACCACCTGGTCTGGCCCGGCCTGGATCAGGACAAAGCCCGGCTGGCTGCTGGAGACGTAGGTGGTGTGTTCGGGCAGCGTATCGACGATGCGCACGTCGTTGGCCACATAGCCGCCCTGGTTGATATAACAGATCTGGTACGACACCTCGTTGCCGGGCGCAAAAATGCCCGAGCTCCAATATTTTAATACCGCCAGGTCGGGCATGGACTGGGCCATCCGATCTGGCGGAGTGGTGGCCGCGGCCGGGAGCGATGCGCCGACCAGGAGGACGGCGAGCGCCAGGGTGAGGCCCATCATCGGTCTGCGGGGCATGGGGCACCTCGAGCGTAAAAACGGACAAACGCGTTTCCCGCCCTCATCTTATCACATTTGGCCTATATCTGCAAGATCATGGCACTCGGCGAATGTTCACTTTTTCCTCCGCTGATACGTTTTCGGCACGCCTTTTCGTGCCGGGATCATGTGCTATGGTACCAAAGTACTACACCCATAAGGACGATCACCCATTGACCCGTCCCAGGACTTGCGGTATAGTGTGAGTGTGGCTGTTGTCAGATCGGAAGGGGAGAGATGTATCCCATGCATATTCGACCGCGATTGATTACCCTGCTCCTATTGTGCTTTACGCTGGACGTCCAACCCCTGCCGGTCCACGCTGCGCCCAGCCTGGAACTCTATGGCACTTTTCACGCGATGGGGATCATTGTCCACCTCGACGCCGGGGCTGACCCGGACCGGGACGCCACAGCCACGGTAGAGTACCGCGCCGGTGGCGCGCCGTACCGGGCCGGGTTTCCCCTTTCCCGCGTCGCCGACACCCGCTTTGTGGGCTCGCTGTTCTGGCTGACCCCCGGCATCGCCTACGACGTGCGCGTGCCCCTCAGCGACCCGGACGGCGGTCCCCTGGATGGCGCGACAGTGACCGGCACCGCCTCCACCTGCGCCGAGGTCAGCATCCCGGCCCCGGCGCACTCGTATACCGTCAGCACCACGGGCAACGACACCACCGGCACCGGCACCCTGGCCAAGCCCTTTGCCACCGTGGCCCGGGCCTTGCAGGCGGCCCAGGCCGGCGACGAGGTGGTGCTCCGGGGCGGCGTCTATACCCAGGGCGAGATCGACGTGCCCCGGTCCGGCACGGCCGGCCAGCCCATCGTCATCCGGGGCCGCGCCGGCGAGACGGCCATCCTGGACGGCGGCGACCCGGCTACCTTTGCCTGGACGCATCAGGGCGGCGGAGTCTATCGCGCCACCGTCAACGCGCCGGACCCACACCTGGTTGTGGCCGACGGCCAGCGCCTGTTGCCTTACCAGAGCCTCTCTGACCTGCAGAACCTGGTCTGGGACACGCCCGGTTTCTACACACAGTGTCCTGCGGATGCCAGCGGCACCACCGTTTACGTTCGGCTGGCCGGCAATGCCAACCCCAACAGCGCTACCATCGTCGTCTCTCGCCACAACTATGCCTTCTATGTCGCGCAGGACCACGTCTGCTTGCTCGACCTGACCTTTCGCCACTATGGGCAAGGCAGCTATGCCAAGGTCATCTACTTTCGCGACGGCAGCGACAACCTGGTGCAGGGTTGCACCTTTGCCATCAACGACCTGGGCATCGGCGTCAAGTACGACTCGCATCGCAACGTGATCCAGGATTGCGAGTTCAGCGATACCCTCTTTGACTGGCCGTGGGACGCCTTTTACGCCGGCATCGAGCTGTCCGGCGGCGGCATTCGCTTCTACAGCCCGGCCGACGGTCGCGGCACCGTGATCCGGCGCAACACCTTTCACGACTATTTCGACGGCTTTGGCTCCTGCCCCGATTCCACCAGCGCCGTCACCAACGAGACCGACGTGTACGAGAACCTGGTCTATCGCTGCGGCGACGACGGCATGGAGGCCGACGGCCAGAGCAGCAACGTGCGCATCTGGGGCAACACCTTTCGCGACGTGCTCATGGGTATCTCGCTGGCCCCCACGTACACCGGCCCCACGTATGCCATCCGCAACCTCATCACCTGCACCGGCGTGGGCAACAACGACTATACCGGCAGCCCCTTCAAATTCAACAGCGGCTATGACCAATCCGGCCCCATGTATCTGTTCCACAACACCTGCGACGCCGTGCTGCCGGGTAACAATGGCCTGTACGTCAAATCGCCGGGCACGTGGGACCTGGTCTATGCCCGCAACAACATCTGGGCCGGCACCGATTATGCCGTCCACAACTATAACACCGGCCAGCCCATCGACCTGGACTATGACGACCTGTGGAACGCCGGTGCCAACGACCTGGTGCGCTGGGACGGCACGTGCTACGCCACGCTGGTCGCCTTTACCGCCGCCACCGGCCAGGAATCCCACGGCCGCAACGTCGTCCCCGGCTTTGCCAACGCGGCCGGCGGCAACTATGCCCTGACCCCGGCCAGCGCCCTCGTCGACGCCGGCGTGCCTATCCCCGGCATCAACGACGGATACGTGGGGAGCGCCCCGGATGTCGGCGCGTTCGAGTTTGTCCCGTTCGATCAATTCCTGTACCTGCCGCTCATCGTGCGGTCAGGCTGATCAAGTCCTAACCTGGACAAGGCCGCTTCGCTACCAAGCCAGAACAAGACCGGAACTCTAACCGCCGAGATCGCAGAGAACGCTGAGCAGATTATGAAAAATCTCTGCGCCCTCTGCGTGTTCTGCGGTGAAATTCTTGCTCACTGGGTCAGAATTTCACTGGTAACGTACCAGAGCAATCATCATCACAGAGGAAGAGAAAGGATACAACAATGAAGCACGTCCGGTTTCTGGGAGGAGTTCTATTAGTCATGCTACTGGTGGCGATGGGGGGCGGGGCCTATACCGCCGCGTCCGGCTCTGCCATCGCACCACAAAAGGCGGCGCATGCCGCCGCCACAGATAGCGCTATCATCGTCGATCATACCTGCACCGACATCACGGCCATCCCGCAGGCGCAGATCGAGGCGGCCAAGGCCGCGCTGCACATCGCCTATGGGCACACGTCCCACGGCAGCCAGCTCATCACTGGCATGAACGGTCTGGTGGGATTCGCCAACGGGGGCGGCAAGGGGCTGGCGTTGCCCACCGACATCTTTGCCTGGAACAATGGCGGAACCGGCGGCGCGCTGGACCTGCACGACGGTGCCATGGGCGGCGACGTGGGTTATTACCCGCAGTGGGTGAACAATACCCGGGGCTATCTCGGCGCGCCGGACCCGGCGACCGGGCGCGGCACAAACAATCCAGACGTCAACGTCATCATCTGGTCCTGGTGCGGGCAGGCATCCAGTCGGACCGAGGAGACGATGCTGAGCACCTATCTCACGCCCATGTCTGAATTGGAGGCCGACTATCCCGGCGTGACGTTCGTCTACATGACCGGCCACTCGGACGGGTCCGGCGAGACCGGGAACCTGCACCTGCGCGATCAGCAGATCCGGCAATACTGCATCCAGAACGACAAGGTGCTCTATGATTTCTATGATATCGAGCTCTATGACCCGGACGGCAACTATTACGGCGACAAGCTGGTCAACGACAACTGCGACTATGATTCGGACAATACCGGGACGCGCGACCGGAACTGGGCCACCGACTGGCAGGGCGCGCACACGCAAAACGTGGACTGGTATGGCTGTAGCTGTGCCCACAGCCAGGGCCTGAACTGCAACCAGAAGGCCTACGCCGCCTGGTGGCTCTGGGCGCGCCTGGCCGGCTGGGACGGCGTGACCGGCGACCGCGTGGCGTCCGATGCCAGCGGCAACTGGCACGCTGCCGCCACCTGGGCCGGCGATGCCGTGCCGGGGCAGGCGGACGGCGTCACCATCGCCGCCGGTACCACCGTCGCGGTGAACGCCAACGCCCAATGCACCCACCTCAC
Source organism: Chloroflexota bacterium (assembly GCA_018823415.1). Taxonomy (GTDB): domain Bacteria; phylum Chloroflexota; class JAHJIN01; order JAHJIN01; family JAHJIN01; genus JAHJIN01. Next base: position 13,570 of record JAHJIN010000382.1, read on the forward strand.
CGTGGCCCCCGGCGCGACCCTCGTCGTCCTGGCCGGCGTCGAGCTCACCGTCACCGAGGGCCTGGTTAACCAGGGGACGATCCAGCAAATGCACATCGTCAACAACGACAGCGTGGCATTCGAGATTGGCGACGCCGGCCGGGGCCTCGTTCACTATCGCACAGCCGAGGTCAGCACGACCAACGACCTGGGCAGCGTCACCGTCAGCGTGCGTGCCCTGGCGGGTGGCGAGACCTGCGTGGCCGGCCAGCAGCCCGGTGCCTGCGCCCAACGCTGCTTCGAGATCACGGCCCAGAACAGTGCTTCAGCAGCCACCGTGCGCCTCTGGACTCTGGCAGACGAGCTGGGCGGCGTCACCGCGCCGGCCGTCTTTCGCCGCGTCGCACTCACCTGGGTCGAGCTGACGGACAATGCCAGCACCGGGGTTCAGGGCAGCTATGTCTATGCCGAAGCGGACACCCCCGGCTTTTCCTACTTTTTGCTGGGTGAGTCCGGCAGCGGCCCCACGGCCGTGAGCCTGAGCGCCTTTGGCACGCGCGCCGGACAGCCGTTTATGTGGGGCCTGGGCCTTTTGCTGGCGGCCGGGCTGGCCCTGGGCGCTGGCCGGCTGTGGCGACGCTGACGTGACCAGCAAGCGAAGGAGAGGAGGCTCAGGGTGAGAAAAAAGCTCTCGGGACTGGCCCTGCTCATCGGCGCCGTGCTGTTTCAGCCAACCGTGGCGGCCCGGCCGGCCATTCCCCCCTTATGGAACATCGTGGCCGATGACTTTGAGAGCGGCTCGCTGGACGCCTGGGGCCAGGTCTCGCCCGGCGACCTGAGCCTGGTCCCCGGCGCCGGGCGCGCCGGCACCACTGGCCTCTCCGTCACCGTGGCGCAGCACGAGAGTTACATCTATCAATCTCGCGTCGCCAAAGCCGAGGAAGGCTATCTCACCTTCTGGTTCAACCCCAACGGCGTGACCATCCCGGAGCCTGTGCCCAACTATTGGCCGCCGGGCACCTCGCTGTGCGTGGCCCAGATCCGGAGCTCCGCCGGCGACTGGTGGCCGCCCCTGGCGGCCCTCTACGTGCGCCAGGCTGCCGAGTCGGGGTACACCGGTTTTCTGGCCTGGCCCAACTCCAGCGGTTATACCTACGACTACCAGACCGGCCAGTTCGACCTGCCCGGTGGTTGGGCCAAGATCACCCTGGGCTTCCGCATCGACGGGTGGGTGGGCCTCTGGGTCAACGACGCGCTGGTCAAGTATGTCTCCACGGATGTGGTCCATGACGATGCCTATGGCGATGTGATCGAGATTGGCAAGGTCCAGGACAACACCACCACGCTCGATGGCGCGCTGCGTTTCGACGACGTGGCCTTCCAGATCCCGCGCCTGGATGACCTGTGGGTGGATGCCGTCAGCGGCAGCGACGAGTACGACGGCCTCACCCCGGCCACCGCGTTCCGCACCATTCAAAAGGCCGCCGACCGAGCGGGTCCCGGCACCACGGTCCACATCCAGCCCGGCGTCTACCGCGAGACCGTATGGCCGGCGATGGACGGCACCGCCGCCGAGCCGGTCCTCTATGTCGCCGAAAACGGCCCCGGCACCGCCGTCGTACGGGGCTCCGAGCCGGCCTCGTCCCTCGCTTGGACGCAGTTGATCACCGATCCCATCGGCCTGCCCGCTGGCGTGGACCCGACCAACCTCTACTACGCCGACCTCTCGGCCTGGGGGTTGACCGGCCCACCGCGTTTTGTGGTCGAGTTGGATGGCGGTGGCGAGGTCGTAGCCCGGCTGCCATTAACCCACGAGCCCGACTGGACTGTGTCCACCGAATGGAAGCACCACGAGTTCTGGTGGGCTGCCGACGGCGGTTCGACCGTGGCCGGCTGCGACCCGGCCACCGACCCGGACCCCAACTGCGACTATGCTTCGCGGTCCATGACCCAGCTTACCGATGTCACCGACGACGCGGACCCGGCCGGCGTCGAGCCAGGCAATCTGACCACTCTGGGCAACCTCACCGGCGCCACCCTCGTCGCCATCGACACGTTCCAGGGCCATTACGTCTACCGCCGTACCATCACCGCCCACGACGTGGGCGCCGGGCGCGTCACCGTGGACCGGGTCTGCGAGCACGACACCAACTCGGGCAATCCCGGCCTGGGCTGGGGGTCCAAGTACTATGTAGAGGACGCCCCCCAGCTACTGGACACCCCCGGCGAGTGGTGGTATGACACGGCCACCGGTCGCCTGTACCTCTGGCCGCCGGCGCCGGGCGACCCGGCCATCATGAACATCGAGGTCTCGCGGCGGGACAACGGGTTTAGCCTCAAGGGCCGCTCCTACACCACCCTGGATGGCCTGACCGTCGAGTTTTGCGACGAGAGCGCCATCTACCAGGGCAACTGGTACGAGGAAAAATCGTATCATAACACCGTGCGTCACGTGCTCCTGCGTTACGCCAACCACGGCCTGTGGCTGAGCCAGGACGTGCGGGCCGATGCCCCGGCCGGCAACGTCACCGACGGGTTCACCCTGGAGGATTCCGAGATCGCCTACATGGACACCTATGCCCTCCGCATCACTGATTGGTGGGAGAACAGCGCGGACCCGACTTCCTTCACCCGCTCGGGCGTCGTCAACACCGTCATCCACAACAACGAGCTGCACCACCTGGGCTTTCGCACCGGCGGCGACAACGCTGTGGGGTCGGCCATCCAGTTCGCCACCAAGCTGCGCTTTGAGGGCAATCACGTCCACCATGTGGCCCACAACGGCGTCCAGTTCTCCAAATCCGTCATCCAGTCGCCCAAGGAGTACGGTTTCGATCCGGACGAGATCAAAACCGGCGAGATCTTGGTCCAGGATAACGTCTTTGAGCAAGCCTGCCAGCTCACCACCGACTGCGGCGGGCTGAAAATCTGGGGCTCACCGCCTGACAATCACGTCTTTCGCGATTTTCTCATCACCGGCAACGTGTTCCGCGATACCTACGGCTGGACCTATGTCTCGGAAAAGCGGGGGCGGTGGATGGGCGGCGCCGGCAGTGAGGTGCGCGGCCTGGGCGGGTTCGGCCTGTACGTGGATCACGCCAGCGGCATCCACGCCTACCGCAACGTCTCGTACAACAATGCCTTTACCGGCTATATGGTCTATGGCGTCTGGCGCGACGGGGCCATCGTCTATGTGAACAATGTGGCGGCCAATTCCCTCCACGGCATGATCCTGGGCGGGAGCCAGTACGATACCCACGGCTGCGTCGACACCCAGGTGGTGAACAACATCCTCGTCAACAATGAGGCATACGGCCTCTATCCCAGCGACGGCGACGGTATTTACACCAACATGATTATCGGTTATAATCTGTACTACAGCAATGGCTGGCGCTCGTGGGAGGATGGCGGGATGTGGAAGCCCGGGGCCATGCTCCTCTACGACGGCTCGGCGTACCGGTATTACCAGACCGTGCCCGAGGTCCGGGCGAACACCCCCTGGGAAGACCACGGCCTGGCCGGCAACCCGCGTTTCGCCAGCTATAACCCATCCGACCACGACCTCCACGACGGCTCCTGGCCCGATTTCCACCTCACCCCCGCCAGTGCCAACGCCATCGACCTGGGCGCCACCGTCCTGCCACCTTCCCTGACCACGCTGCTGAACACCTTTGCCGTGGCCGATCCCCGCTGCGGTCCCGCCTATGACATCGGCCGCTACGAGTGGTGCACGACTCTTTATCTTCCCCTGATCGTCCGGAGCAATTCCACAAACTGAGAGGAGCCGAGGCCAGGTGCCAGGCACTTGACCAATGGTTCCGAAGCGACAATCGCCATCCCGAAGCAGATCTGTAGCGTTTGTACACCCACCTCAGAAGTGCCTGGCACCAGGCACAATCTCGAACGTGAGAGAAGGAGGCGATGATGAAAACGCGAATTTTCCCCGGGTTGATCCTTGTTGCACTACTATTGTCGATCCTGACGGTGGAGCCGGGCCTGACACGAGAGCCACCATGCCAGGCCCATCCGGCCCCGGCCGGCGCGACCGCATCCCCGACCGGGGCCGCATCCGCGTCCCCGGCCACCGCTCCGTGGTTCGTCAACACGGTGGACTCGACCAACGACGTCGGTCAGTACGTATCGGTGGCGTTCGATCCGGCCAGCGGCACCCCCTACATCAGCTACTACGACGCGACCTATGCTAACCTGCGGATGGCGCAATACGTCGGCGCCGGCGGCAATTGCGGCCCGGACAACGCCTGGTCGTGTGAGACGGTGGATAGTGCCGGCGATGTCGGGAAATACAGCTCTATCGCGGTGGACCCGACTGACGGCTATCCCATTATCGCTTACTATGACGTTACCAACGGGAGACTCAAATTGGCCATCGGGTCGGGCGGTGGCTGGATTATCAAGATCATTGATGATCCATTGCTGGGGAGCACCGGCTTGTACGCCTCGCTCAAGCTCGACTCGACGGGCAAGACGCGCATCGCCTACTATTTCTCCAATTTCATGGGTGCCGATAGCCTGTGGTATGCGAAATATGTGGGTGGGGGAGCAGGGAATTGCGGAGGCAACGACTATCAGTGCGACCCCGTCGACAGCGGCGACCGGGTGGGCAAGTACGCCTCCCTGTCCCTGGACAGCGCTGACCGGCCGCACATTGCCTACTATGACGAGGGCAACAATGCTCTCTGGTACGCGTTTCACACCGGCGCAAGCTGGGAGTTCCGCAAGATCCTTCCAACCAACGCGGGCAAATACGCGTCACTGTACGTGGACAGGAACAACGGAAACCTGGCGCACATCGCCCATTATGACAGCACCAACGGCAAGTTGGGTTATGCCGTGTATGTGGGGTCAAACGGCAACTGCGGGTTTAACAGCAGCAGCACAAAGTTCGAGTGGCAATGCGACGAGATCGAATCCGTGGGTACCGGCACCCACCCCAAGGGCGTGTCATTGGCCGTGGATGGGGCCAACTATCCGCTCATCGCCTACCAGTCAGGAGCGGCGGGGCTCAAGGTGGCGCGCCCGGCCGCTGCACTGGGTCTGCTCGTGGGGAATTGTGGTCCCCAGAATGTTTTCTACACCTGGCAATGTGAGGTGATCAGGTTGGGGATAGGGATCGGCCTGGGTGATTTCTTATCATTGGCCGTCAACCCGGCCGGGCTGGCGACCATTGCCTACTATGGCAATATCACCACTTCCGATGGTGACCTGAAGGTCGCCTACCAGCGGCTCCAGGTCTTTTTGCCGTTGGCGATGAAGAACCACTAGCACTACAAACGCGAGATTCACCGCTATGCCCTGCACGAAATGGCCCGGGTCCTTGTCAACAGGACCCGGGCCGTGGGTTACCTTGGCTGCGAGCGCCGGCTGGGCTTGCGGTCAGGCGCCGGGGGTTTCTCCCCGGCCCTGCGAAACCCAGACCAGGCTGATCAGGAACCCGATGAACATGACCGCCGCGCCGCTGAGGTACGGGTAATCAACGTTCATGTCCAGGACGATGCCGCCCCAGAGCGGCCCGGCGATGCGTCCCAGGCTAAAGAACGAGTTGTTCAACCCCATGGCGATGCCCTGCTTCATGGTGGCCCACTTGGAGGTCAGCGAGGTGATCGCCGGGCCTAACACGGCCGTAACCAGGACGAACAGGCCGGTGGTCAACAGGACCGTCAGGTACGAATCGGCCAGCAGCATGATGAGGAACCCGCCCGCGGCCAGCAACATCATCCCCTTGATGACCCGGGCTTCGCCCCAGCGCCTGGTGAGAGGGCCGGTCAATGCCCCCTGGGCCACTGCCGAGGCCAGGCCAATGACCATCAGGATGGTCCCCACCTCCTGCGGCCCGTATTCGAATTTTTTGAGCGCGTACAGCCCAAATATCCCGTAAAAGATGGTCATGCCATAGGCCACCAGGAACGCCATGAGCAACAGGCTCCCGATGGGGCTGAATATGGCCCGCCACATCTCGCCCAGGTCCACAATGCGCGCTGCCCCCTCTGCGGGTCGCTGGCGCTCGTGCGCGGGCAGCGATTCCGGGAGGAACAGGATGGCGAGCGCCAGGGCCACAAAGGACAGGCCGCCGGCGATGAAAAAGGGCAGGGCCAACGAGTCGCCGGCCAGCAGGCCGCCCAGGCCCGGTCCCAGGATCGTCCCCAGGCCCACGGCCGCCCCCAGGATGCCCATCCCCCCACCCCGGTTCTCCTCCGAGGTGCTGTCGCTGATGTAGGCCATGGTGGTGGGGGCGGTGGCCGACGAGAGGATGCCGGACAGGATCCGGGCCGCAAACAGCATCCACAGCTCGGTCGCCAGGCCAAAGAGCACCATCGTGATCCCATAGCCCAGCACACCGATCAACAGGATAGGCTTGCGCCCAACCCGGTCGGACAGGCCGCCCCAGATGGGGCCGCAGATGAGGCGCATCAGCGCGTAGGAGGCCACGAGCAACCCCAGCTCGCTGCCGCCAGCGCCCAGGTGCTCGATGTAAAAGGGGATGATGGGGATGACGATGCCATAGCCCAGCATCACCACCACCAGGACAAAGGACAGGATGGCGATCTGCTTGCGATTGCTCGTGGCGGTCATGCCAAGTTACCTCGCTTCCAGGATCTCCACCATGCCCCGGCCCCCGTCCACGCGTACCCGGTCGCCGGTCTTCAAGCGCATCGTGGCGTCGCCACAGCCCACCACGGCCGGGATGCCCAGCTCCCGGGCCACGATGGCGGCGTGCGACAACGAGCCGCCGATGTCCGTGACCACGGCTGCGGCGCGCGGGAACAGCGGCGTCCAGCCCACGTTCGTCGTGCTGGTGACCAGGATCTCCCCCGGCTGGAGCCGGCCGCCCTCTTCGGGGCTGTCGATGCGCTGGACGAGACCCTCCACCTGCCCGGCCGAGCCGGGGTGCCCCTTGACGACGCGATCGACGCCGGGCACAGGAGAGGCCGTGGGCGCGTGGGGATCAAAGACGTCCAGCCGACGGCCCGGGTCGGCGGCCCACTGGAGTGGATCAAAGCGCCCCCGGATCCACGCCGGCAGGGACGTCAGGGCCCGGTGCTTTTCGTAGGCCTCCCGCCGGGCCGGGATCTCTGCCGCTGCCAATGTGTGACCGGCCAGGGTGTCGACGACCTCCTCCACCGTCAGAAAGAACACGCGGTCGCCGAGCCCGGCGAGCTCGCCAGCGCGCAGAAAGAATGTGCGGATCACGCCCACCAGGCGCGTGAGCTCCGAGCGCGTCGCTTCGCGAAGGGCATTTGCCGCCACGACATCGTCGATCCTGCGCGCGATATCCTGGGCTTGCTTTGGGGACAACTGGCGTGCGATCCGCTCCCGCACGGCTGCGAACTCGGCGTCTCTCTTTTCCAGCAGCCCCATCACGTCCACCGGCGACCGGTCGAATTCCGCCAACTGCGTGTCGAGCCAGGCCGGGGCCTCGTACGCGCGCGGCTCGGCCAGCTCGTTCTCGTGCGGCCCGCGATGGCCATATCGTCGAAGGTATTCCTCACGACTCAACTCGCCGCTCCTCAACCGGGCGAGGCCCATCAGGGGCCCCAGGCTGGCCAACTCCTCGCCGCCGCTGATCGTCGTCAGCAGCGCACTTGCCCCTTCGTCTCCCAGGAGCTTGGTCACCTCGGCCTTGAGGCTTTGAGTCAGTCTATTGAGATCCTCGTTCGTCTTATCCTGGAGCGGGTGGATCTCTTTCCACAGTGGTCGGATCTCTTCCGTCCAGAGGGCGATCAACTCGTCTCCTGAAGCACTCTCGATCCGGTGCCCAAACTCGCGGCACTGCTCCCGCACTGTCGCCAGAAACTCGGGTGCGTTTTTCTTCAGCCGGTTCTTTCGCAGCTCGTTTCGGGCTTCTCCAGGCAGAACCTGCAACAACACGGTCCGCCAGGAAACGGGAAACGGGGGAATGTCCACGCCAGGTGGGGGAAAGCCGATGGAATCCTCGATCAGGCCCCCCACGCGCTCGTGTTTCCGCGTGATCTTGAGCAGGAACGAGTACATCAGGCTGTAGTTGAGGTAGGGACGACCGGCAATGCACCCGATCGTCGCAAAGTCGCCCATGGACAGCATGCGGAAAAAGTCCTGCCACACCGACCAGGTGCTCGGCGTCGTGGCGGTGGGAAACACTTCCCCCACGATCATGTTCGTCCACAGGTAATCGCCCGTGAAAGTGGCATTCTGTTCGTCCATGTGAAAAGCCTCCTCGCTTTCTTACCCCTCGATCAAGGTCACCACGCCGGCGTCGCCGTCCACGGTGATACGCTGGCCGCTGCGAATGCGCCGGGTGGCCCCGCCGGTGCCCATCACCGCCGGGATGCCGTACTCGCGGGCTACGATCGAGCCGTGGCTCAACGGCCCGCCAATGTCGGTGACGACACCGGCGGCCATGACAAAGAGCGGCGTCCAGGCCGGCGTGGTGATACTCGCCACCAGCACACAGCCCGGCTGCATCTGCCCGAAATCCTCCGGGCCGCGCAGCACGCAGGCGGGCGCTGTGACCTGGCCGGCACTCGTGCCCATACCCTTGATCGTATCCTCGGTGTGGCTTCCCTCACCCGCCGCGACCATGCCTTCGATACTGAAGCCCATCACTTTCTTCACCGACACGGGTAGCACCGGTGGGGGCGTGACGCGCCTGGCCGCGCGCGAAAACGTCCTGCGCTCCTGGATGCGCGCGCCCATCCCAGGTAACACGTCGCCCCGTTCCAGCGCGGCGACCGCCTGCGCCAGCTCCTCCTGCCGCAGCCAGAAAACGTCGGCAGCGTGTTCGATAGCTCGCACGTTAACCAGGCGACCTCCCAGCTCGTGCAATACCCGGCGCAGCACCGGATAGCCCAGCCCAATATCGGCGAGGGCGTCCTCGCGTGCTTCGGCCAGGGACTGCGCCCAGCCCAGCGTCTTGCGAAAGGCCCAACGCCTCACCCTCTTGACCCGGGACAGCACGGACTCGACCGCCTGCACGCGCCTGGCCTCGAGCGCCCCCTGGCGCTCGTGCGGATTGGCGCCCTGACCGCGCAGGTACAGCTTGGCCGTCTCCAGCATCGGCGTGGGGTCGTCGAGCGGCAGCGGCTTGGCAAAGTCGAGATCGTAAATGATATGCCCGAACTGCTGCACGTGAGCACAAAAGCGCTCGCGGAACGCCTGCCAATCCGCTACTGCCACACACGTTGGGGCCTGATCGCTTTCCAGTTGTATGACAAGCCGATCAGATGGCGTATCCAGGATATGTGCGACCAGCCCATTGTGCCCACGGCACCACGTCGCCAGGTCGTAAAGCGATTTCTCCGCGCGGATAGGAGTACTATTGTAGCCCATCAAAAAAGCCGTCGCGTTGGGGTCGCCAGCGCGTTTGACCAGCCTGTCGTACACGCGCGTGAACAGCATCTCGCTCCCCGCACACGCCCCCATCCATACCATCTGCGCCGTGAGATTGAACATCGCAGCCCACGCGATCTCGCGCGCGCCATCCAGCAGGTCAGTCGCAGGCAGGTCAGCGAGCGGTTGGGTCTCCCAGCGCTGGACGGTCTCGACGTAGGGGGCGCGCCCGTTCTCACGCCAGTAAGAGACGCCAGTGCGCATCATGCGCGGAAAAGCTGGCAGCATCCTGGTGAGCACCCACCATAACTGGCGGCCGTTGAACCGAGTGTCTGAATAGACATAGTCATTGATCGTCACAAAGTGTTCTGGGAGCACCGCCTTGGATCGCGTGACGTCCGACATGGCGCGCGTGAGGCCGGCGTCGTAGGCTTGGAACGCCACCGATGCAAAGAGTGGGCTGACCGGCTCGGGCATCAGGTCGATGATGCTGGCGCGCACGTACTTGCCCTTGGCATCGGGCATGGGCCACTCAGTGGGCGGCTCAACCTGCAGCTCGGGCAGGGCCGTGATGGGCCGGGCCTGGACGATGGACAGCTTGTCGTCGGCCAGCGCCCACTCGACGTCCATGGGCATGCCGTAGAGCTGCTCGATCTGCACGCCCAGTTGGGTCAGCGTGGCGGCGACCTCGTCGTCGAGGACTGGGGCCTGGCGCAGCGCCGCCGGTACTGGCTGCTCTTCCGTGCCCCCGCCCGCTTGGGCGGCATCCACGCGCACGGTCATCACCTGCTTGTCGGCCGTCTCGCGTTGCAGTATGGCCCCGGTGGCCTTGTCCACGGTGAGGGCGTCCGGCGTCACCATCCCCCCCACCACGGCCTCGCCCAGCCCCCAGGCCGCGCTGATCATCGCCTGGTCACGCTGGCCGGTGACCGGGTTGGCGGTGAAGAGAATGCCAGCAGCCTCGGCCGGTACCAGCACCTGCACCACCACCGCCAGGCTGACCGCCTCCTGGTCGATGCCGTGCCGCGCCCGGTACCCGATGGCGCGCGGCGTCCACAGCGAGGCCCAGCAGCGCTGGACCGCTTCCAGTACCTCGGTGGTACCGTGGACGTTGAGGAACGTCTCCTGTTGGCCGGCGAAGGAGAGGCCCGGCAGGTCCTCAGCCGTGGCCGAGGATCGCACGGCCACCACCGGGTGTTCCCCAGACAGGTAGCCATAGGCCTGGGCGATGGCCCCGGCGATCTGTGGCGCCATCTGTGACTGGGCGAACAGGTCCTGGATCACGTGCGAGGCGGCCTCCAGCGTGGTGGGCAGCGCGACGTCCACCGGCTCCAGGGCAGCCAGGATGCGGGGTTGCAGCTCGTTCTCGGCCACGAACTGCTTGTAGGCGGCGGTGGTCACGTGAAAGCCGTCGGGCACCGGCAGGCCGGCGGCGACGAGCCGGGCCAGGGAGGCCCCCTTGCCGCCCACCACATCCAGGGTGGCCTGCGGATCGGCCAAAGGTAGCGTATAGTCAGGTTTCACCGTCTTCTCCTTCTTGGATGCGGATCGCAGAGAGCAAGGTCATGTTCAGGTCCCAGAGTCGGGCCAGGACGCCGCGCAGGGCCACCTGATCGACGACGGGGCCGATCAGCGTGGTGATGGGCGAACCATCGCTCCCGGTTTCGCATCTGATCGTCATGCCCTCGAACCAATCCGACCACCTGTCGTCGAGGGTGCCCAGCACTCGGACCTGGTACGTGGCGGCCTCGCCGGCTTTTCGTTCTGGATGGTGTTTCGAGCGTCCCACTTGCAACTCCCGTCTGTGCTGTTCATAGTATAGCAGACCGGTGGTGGTAGCGTCATCGCCCAAAAGTATGAGCGAGGGGTGATCAGGCCGCGTCAAAACGTTGACCCGTGGGCAAGATTCGGCTATAATGGCCTGGGAGCTTGGTCGATGGATAAATCACGAGGAGGACATCATGAACAGAAACGATCATACTGCCTTCCAGGTCTCGGATATGGACGCGGCGATCCGGTTTTATACC
>JAHJIN010000047.1 GCA_018823415.1 Chloroflexota bacterium
GTTGGCACGCCGTAAACTGGTTCGCTAGTTCGGGCCGGGGAAGCACGGTCTCCCCGGCCCGAACTTTTCTCAAAGGAGGCCTGTATCGCATGACACAACAGGGCAAAAAAAAGAAGAGAGGGATGTCAGAAGTTGCCAAACGGGAGGAACGCTTGGCAATCATGATGTTGCTGCCGTCCTTCGTCGTCATCTTATTAATCGCCATCTACCCTCTATTCACTGTCTTTAGCGATAGCCTGACCAACAAGACCTTTGCCAGCGACGAGCCGGTACAGTTTGTGGGCCTGGGCAACTATGTCCAACTGCTGAGTGTGACCATTGCCGAGTTGCCGCCGGTGATCGACCCGGCGACCGGCCAGCAAAAGATCAACCAAAATGGTCAACTGGTGTACGAATCGCCGGTCAGCGTCCTGCCGCGCGAGCCCGCCCGCTACAAGGAACTGAACCAGTTCGACTTTTTGGACAAACATTATGTCATCGGGGCCACCGAAAAGGACTTTATCCGCGCCATCTTTGACACGGTGCTCTTTTCGGTGATCACGGTATCTCTCGAGACGATCCTGGGCCTGGGCATTGCCCTAGTGGTAAATAGTGGGTTCCGAGGCCGGGGCCTCATGCGCGCCACCATGCTGGTGCCCTGGGCCATCCCCACCGTCGTTTCGGCCCGCGTTTGGGAGTGGATGTTTACGCCCACGCGCGCCGGCTTTTTCAACGCCATCCTGAACGCCATCGGCATCGGCGATGGGCAAACGGCCTTTTTGCGCGAAGGCAGCCTGCAATTGCCGGCCATCATTGTACTGGACGTGTGGAAGACCACGCCGTTTATGGCCCTGCTGCTGCTGGCCGGCTTGCAACTTATCCCCGGCGACCTGTACGAAGCCGCCGAGGTGGACGGCGCCAGCGCGGTACGGCGGTTCTTCAACATCACCCTGCCGCTGCTGCGCCCCACGTTGGCTGTAGCCCTGATCTTTCGCACGCTGGACGCGCTCCGCGTCTTTGACGTGTTCCAGGTGCTGCTGTCCCGCACCCGGTACTCTATGGCCAGCTTTGCCCAGGATCAGCTCATCCAGTATCAGAACGCCGGGCTGTCCTCGGCCGCCAGCGTCTTTATCTTTTTGCTGATCCTGATCTTTGCCATCGTCTATATCAGGACACTGGGGGTAGAGTCAACATGAACAGCAAACAGATCCAACAGATCCGCGGACTGGCTGGCCGGGCACTGTTCTGGCTTTTGCTCGCGCTGATTTTCATCTACCTGGTGTTCCCCCTGTACTGGGCCCTCGTCTCGTCACTCAAGACCGAGGCCGAACTGATACAAACCCCGGCTACGTTCTGGCCCAACCGACCGGTGATCGACAACTACTTTGCCATCTTTCGGAACGAGCGGTTCATCCAGGGCCTGGTCAACAGCGTCATCGTCGCCACCTCGACCACGGCGCTGTGTCTGGTCATCGGGGCCTTTGGCGCTTTTGCCCTGGGCAAGCTGCGCTTCCGGGGCAAAACCCCGTCGCTGTATCTGATCCTGGCCATGACCATGTTCCCCCAGATCGCCGTGCTGGCTGGCCTCTATGTGGTCATTCGGACCCTCAACTTGCCTGCCATCCCGGCCATGATCTTGTCGTACATGATCTTTACCATGCCCTTTACGGTGTGGGTCATGACCAGCTTTTTCAAGAGCCTGCCCGATGAGATCATGCAGTCGGCCCGGGTGGACGGAGCCACGGCCTTTCAGACCTTCTACCTGATCCTGCTGCCGCTCACGCTACCGGCAATGGTGACCACGGGCCTGATGGCCTTTATCGCCGCCTGGAACGAGTACCTGTTCGCACTGACCTTTACCACCATCGACCCGGGCTCGCGAACGGTGCCGGTGGCTATCGCGCTGTTCACTGGCGAGATCGCTCACCAGGAACCGTTCGGTGAGATCATGGCCGCAGCCGTAGCCGTGACCCTGCCGCTCATCGTGCTGGTGCTGGTCTTCCAGCAAAAGATCGTAGCCGGCCTCACTGCTGGTGCGGTCAAGGGATAATCACCTTCAAACGTCTTGCGTCAAACGCCAGCCGTCAGCACACCAGGCTTGGCGTTTGACGTTTGACGTTCTGGCTCTGGAGTGTGCGCCTTGCCCCAGTCATACGACGTGATCGTGATCGGCGCCGGCATAGTCGGCTGCATGATCGCCCGGGCCCTCTCCCGGTACCGACTAGACATCCTGCTTATCGACCGCGAGGCCGATGTGTGCATGGGTAGCAGCGCGTCCAACACAGCCATCATCCACGCCGGCTATGACGCCGTCCCCGGCACCCTCAAAGCGGCCATGAACGTGGCCGGCAACGCCATGTGGGGCGCCGTGGCCGACGACCTGCACATCCACTTTGACCGCTGCGGCGATTACGTGGTGGCCGTTGGCCCGGACCAAGTGCCCAAGCTGGACACGCTAATGGAGCGAGGCCGGCGCAACGGCGTGCCGGGCATGGCCCTGCTCTCCGCCGACGAGATGCGCCGCCGCGAGCCGCTCCTCAACCCCGAGGTCAGCGGCGCGTTGTGGGCCTCTACCGGCGGCATCGTGGACCCGTTTGGGGCCACTGTGGCCGCGGCCGAGAACGCCGTCATGAACGGCGTGACCCTGCTGCTGGAAACCGCGTGCGAAGGCCTGATCAGGGACGGCTCGCGCATCGTGGGGGTGCAGACGAATCGAGGCGAGTTTGGCTGTCGATGGGTCGTCAACAGCGCCGGGCTATATGCCGACGAGGTGATGCACCGGGCCGGCGTGCGGCCCGATTTCCGCATCACGCCGCGCCGGGGCGAGTATTACATCCTGGACAAGGCCGCCATCCGCCTGAACAGCGTCATGTTCCCGGTCCCCGACGCGCACAGCAAGGGCATCCTCGTCACCACCACCACTCACGGCAACGTCATCGTTGGCCCCAACTCGCACGACGTGGCCGACAAGGAGGACCGGGCCGTGACGCGGGCCGGCCTAGACGAGGTGGCCCAGGGCGCGCGCAAGCTCATCCCCTCGCTGGATCTGCGGCAGGTCATCGCCACGTTCGCCGGGCTGCGCGCCACCGGCAACGCCCCCTGCGAGACGCCGGGCGTGGACTATCGGCCGGATTACGTGATCGAGGTCCCGGCCGGCGTGCAGGGGCTGGTCAACCTGGGCGGCATCGAATCGCCGGGGCTGGCCTCGTCGCCGGCCATTGCCCGGCGCGTGGTCGACTTGATGCGCGACGCCGGCGAACGGCTGGAAGAAAGGCGCGACTGGAACCCGGTGCGCCTGGGCCGGCCCTGCTTTCGCGAGATGACCGAGGCCGAGCGCGAGCGGCTGGTGCGCATCGACCCGCGCTATGGCCGCATCGTCTGCCGCTGCGAATACGTGACCGAGGGCGAGATCCTGGCGGCCATCCACGCGCCCATCCCGGCCCGCACCTATGACGCCATCAAGCGCCGCACGTGGTGCGGCACCGGCCGCTGCCAGGGCGCGTTCGACACGCCGCGCGTGGCCGAACTGCTGGCCCAAGAACTCGGCATCCCCATGACCGCCGTCTCGAAAAAAGGCCCCGGCTCGGAACTGCTGGCGCGCCGGACCAAGGACGTGGACGCATGACTACCCACAACCAGACCTACGATGTCATCGTCATCGGCAGTGGGCCGGGCGGCCTGGCCGCCGCCATCGAGGCCAAACGCACCGGCGCCCAGGACGTGCTCATCATCGAGCGCGCCACCGAGCTGGGCGGCATCCTGTTGCAGTGCATCCACAACGGCTTTGGCGTAGAAGTGTTTCAGCAGGACTATCCCGGCCCCATGTATGCCCAGTTGTTCGTCAACCAGGCGTTGGAGCTGGGCGTGGAGACGCTGCTGGATGCGATGGTGCTGGAGGTGACGCCGGCGCGGCGCGTGTTCGCGACCAGCCGGCACACCGGCTTGCTGGAACTCACGGCCCGGGCCATCGTCCTGGCGATGGGCTGCCGCGAGCGAACCCGGCCCCAGATCCGCATCCCCGGCTCGCGGCCGGCTGGCGTCTATACCGCCGGCACCGCCCAGCGATTCGTCAACATCGAGGGCTATTTGCCCGGCCAGCGCGTGGTCATCCTGGGCTCTGGTGACATTGGCATGATCATGGCGCGCCGGCTCACCTTTGAGGGAGCCCAAGTGGAGCGCGTGCTCGAGATCATGCCCTTTCTCACCGGCCTCACGCGCAACTATGTCCAATGCCTGCAGGATTTCGACATTCCGCTGCAACTGGGCCACACCGTCAGCCGCATCATCGGCAATGACCGGGTGGAGGCCATCGAGGCGGTGCGGGTAGACGAGCGTTGGCAGCCGGTCCCCGGCACGGAAGAGGTCATTCCCTGCGATACCCTGCTCCTGTCCGTGGGCCTCATCCCGGAGAACGAGCTCTCGCGGGCAGCGGGCATCGCCATTGACCCCATCACCGGCGGCCCTTTTGTCAACGAAGAGATGGAGACGAGCCTGCCCGGCATCTTTGCCGCCGGCAACGTGGTCCACGTGTACGACCTGGTGGACTGGGTGACCGAGGCCGGCTACCTGGCCGGGCGCGGCGCGGCCCGGTTCGCCATCGCCGAGCGCAAACGGACGGCCCAGGACGTGCGCCTGCGCGCCGGCGACAACGTGCGCTATGTGGTGCCGCACAAGCTGCGCAAAGAGGCCCTGGCCGAAGGCGAGCAGCGGCTCCAGATGCGCGTCACCCGGCCCATCGAGCAGCGCGTCTCGGTGCAATTGACGGATGGCCGCGAGGTCATTGTGCAGCACCGGGAACGCTACGTGCGGCCCGGCGAGATGGTCACCCTCAAGGTGCCCGCCACGGCCTATGACACCGTGCGCCGGACCGACGAACTAACCGTGCGCGTGGTGGAGGTCTGATGGCTGAGGAAACCACCCGACTCATCTGCATCACCTGTCCTATGGGCTGCGCCCTGGACGTCACCCACGATGGCCCGGCCATCACCCGGGTCGAGGGCACCGCCTGCAAGCGCGGCGTGGCCTATGCCGAGGCAGAGTTGACCGATCCGCGCCGGATGGTCACCAGCACGGTGCGTGTCAAAGACGGCATACATCCACTCGTGCCCGTCTATACCGCCGCGCCCATCCCTAAACCCCGCATCTTTGACCTGCTGGCCGAGTTGCGGCGCATCGAAGTGGAGGCCCCGGTGCAGATGGGCCAGATCATCCTGTCGAACGTGGTGGGGACCGACGTATGCGTGCTCGCCAGCCGCGACATGCCGCAAATGATGGAGGAACCGTGAGCACAACGCCCGCACACCTCTGGTGGCAAACCGGCGTCATCTATCAAATCTACCCGCGCAGCTTTCAGGACAGCACCGGCAACGGCGTGGGCGACCTGCGCGGCGTCATCGACAAGCTGGACTATTTGAGCGAGACCCTGGGCGTCGATGCCATCTGGCTCTCGCCGTTCTACCCATCGCCCATGGCCGACTTTGGCTATGACGTGGCCGATTACACCGACGTGCACCCGCTCTTTGGCGACCTGACCGTGTTCGACGAACTGGTGGCCCAGACACACCAACGCGGCCTGCGCGTCATCATCGACCTGGTGCCCAACCACTCGTCCGACCAGCATCCGTGGTTCATCGAGTCCCGGTCCTCCCGGGACAACCCCCGGCGCGACTGGTACGTGTGGGCCAACCCCGGGTCGGCCGGCGGGCCGCCCAACAACTGGCTCAGCGTCTTTGGCGGCCCGGCCTGGGAGTGGGACGAGGCCACCGGCCAGTATTACCTGCACTCGTTCCTCAAGGAACAGCCTGACCTCAACTGGCGCAACCCGGCCGTCCAGGCCGCCATGTTTGACGCGGTGCGGTTCTGGCTGGAACGCGGCGTGGACGGCTTTCGCATCGACGTGGCCCACTTTATCATGAAAGACCCGGCCATGCGCGACAACCCGCCCAACCGCGAGCACTGGCGCGACCTCCACAAGCCCCTGGGCGATTACGACTCGCAACTCCACCAGTACGACAAGGGCCACCCGGACGTACACGCCGTCTATCGCGCGCTGCGCCGCCTGCTGGACGAGCACAGCGCCGACCGGCCCCGCGTGTCCATCGGCGAGATCCACATCTTTGACTGGGACGTGTGGGCCACGTACTATGGCGCGGGCCTGGACGAGTTGCACATGCCCTTTAACTTTCAACTGCTGGGCGTACCGTGGGCAGCGCCGGCCATCCGCCAAATCGTCGAGGCACAAGAGGCCGCCCTGCCGCCGGGCGCCTGGCCCAACTATGTGCTGGGCAACCACGACGAAACGCGCCTGGCGACGCGCCTCGGGCCGGCCGGGGCACGGCTGGCGGCGATGCTGCTCCTCACCCTGCGTGGCACCCCCACCCTGTACTATGGCGACGAGATCGGCATGACCGAGGTGCCCATCCCACCGGAACGCCAGCAGGACCCGTGGGGCCGGCGCGTGCCCGGCCTGGGCCGCGACGGCTGCCGCACCCCTATGCAGTGGGACCCCGGCCCTCAGGCCGGCTTTTCGCCACCAGACACGCCGGCCCTCTGGCTGCCCCTGGCAGACGATTACCGGCAGGTCAACGTGGCCCACGAGCTTCAAGCCCCGACCTCGCTGCTGAACCTCTATCGCCGGCTGCTGGCCGTGCGCCGGGCCACGCCGGCCCTGCAATGGGGCCGCTATCGGCCGGTGGACGACGCGCCGAGTGACTGTTACGTCTATGTGCGCGAGGCCGACGGCCAGCGCGTGCTCGTGGCCCTCAACCTGGCCGCCGAGGAGCGCACGGTGAGCCTGCCCGGCTGGGGGCTGGGCGACGTGTTGCTCTCGACGCACCTGGACCGGCTGGGCGAGGCCGACCTGTCCCGGCTCCGCCTGCGCCCGCACGAGGGCATATGCTGCCTGGTTATCGACGACGAATAAGAAAAGGAGTGAGTGCGTGACCTCGAACGACCGCTTGTGGTACAAGGATGCCGTCTTTTACGAACTGTACCTGCGCGCCTTTGCCGACGGCAACGCCGACGGTATCGGCGATTTTCAAGGGCTGGCAGACCGGCTCGACTATTTGCAGGAACTGGGCGTCACCTGCATCTGGCTGCTGCCCATGTACCCATCGCCCCTGCGCGACGACGGCTATGACATCGCCGACTATACCGGCATCCACCCGGACCTGGGCACCCTGGACGATTTCCGGCACTTTATCGACCTGGCCCACGCGCGCGGGCTGCGGGTCATCGTGGACCTGGTGCTCAACCACACCTCCGACCAGCACCCCTGGTTCCAGGCCGCCCGCCAATCGCAAGATTCGCCCTATCGCGACTATTACGTGTGGAGCGACACCGACCAGCAATACCAGAACGCCCGCATCATCTTTGTGGATACCGAGCCGTCGAACTGGACCTATGACGAGGCGACCGAGCAATACTACTGGCACCGCTTCTTCGACCACCAGCCGGACCTGAACTGGGACAACCCCCGGGTCCGCGAGGAAATGTTCCGGGTGATGGACTATTGGCTGGACATAGGCATCGACGGCTTTCGCGCCGACGCCGTGCCCTACCTCATCGAGCGTGAGGGCACCAATTGCGAGAACCTGCCCGAGACCCACGCCATCCTCAAGGACCTGCGCCGCCGCATCGACGTCACCTACCCGGGCCGCATCATGCTGGCCGAGGCCAACCAGTGGCCGGAGGACGTGCGCCCCTACTTTGGCGACGCCTCCACAGGCGGCGACGAGTTCCACATGGGCTTTCACTTTCCGGTGATGCCCCGGCTCTACATGGCCCTGAAAATGCAGGATGCGACGCCGATCTATCAGATCATGCGCCGCACTCCGCCGATTCCCGAAAATTGCCAGTGGAGCGTATTCCTCCGCAACCACGACGAGCTGACGCTGGAAATGGTCACGGAGGAGGAGCGTCAATACCTGTGGGCGCAGTACGCCCCGGACCCGCGCATGCGCCTCAACCTGGGCATCCGCCGGCGCCTGGCCCCCCTGCTCGACAACGACCGGCGCAAGCTGGAGCTGCTCAACTCGATCCTGTTCACCCTGCCCGGCTCACCAATCATCTACTATGGCGACGAGATCGGCATGGGGGACAATATCTGGCTGGACGACCGCAACGGCGTGCGCACGCCCATGCAATGGGACGATGGCCCCAACGCTGGCTTTTCCACGGCCCCGGCCGACCGGCTCTATACCCCGGTCATCGACGACCCGGTCTATGGCACCCGGCGCGTCAACGTGGCGGCCCAGCAAGCGGACCCGGGCTCGCTGCTCAATTTTACCCGCCGGCTCATCGCCCTGCGGCAAGCACACCCCTGCTTTGGGCGCGGGACCTTTGAGTTGGTAGATGCCGGGCGCCCGGCCATCCTGGCCTACCGCCGCGCGTACCAGGGCGAGACGGTACTGGCCCTGCACAATCTCTCGGACACGGAACAGTCCACCACGCTGGACCGGCCCACCACCGACCTGCTCACCGGCGAGACGTATGCGCCCGGCCCCCTGACCCTGGCCCCGTATCAATACCTCTGGCTGTCATATCCGGCCTGAAAACCAAACTGCCGGGGTTCGTTGGCGCGAACCCCGGCAGTCTGCCATCCTGCCATCCCGCCTCGTTGCCGAACCAGCCCCCATGTGATACAATTGCCCCGGGGGCTGTCTCATGCGTAACACCATCCTGTCCAGTCTGTGGTTCCGGCTCGTGGTGGCGTTTGCCATCGTGGCTGTGGTGGCCGTGGGCACTGTAGCCGTGCTGGCCAACCTGGCCATGACCCGTGAGATGGAGCGCTACCTGGTGCAAAGCGGCCAGGCCCGGGCCGAGCGCCTTCAGGTGGTCTTGTTGGACTATTACGAGGCCCGGGGCAGTTGGGCCAGCGTTGAACAGCACGCCGCCTTTCGCCCGGTCAGGCAACCGGTGCCGCAGCCCGGCCAGCCCAAGCCGCCTATCCCGGACCGCGTCATCCTCACCGACCCCCAGGGCCGGGTCATCGCCGATTCGTTTGCCCAGCAATTGCGCGGCAAGCACATCGCCCAGGCCGACCTGGAACGCGCCGCCCCGGTCATTGTGCGCGACCAGGTGGTGGGCTATGTGCTGGTCAATCCCCCACCGGCCGTCATCCAGCAATGGCCGTCCCTGGCCGAGCAATACCTGGCCCAGGTCAACCAATCGCTACTGTGGGCCAGCTTGCTCACACTGCTGGTCACGGTGGTGCTGGGCCTCTGGCTCTCGCGGCAGATCAGCGCGCCGCTGCGCCGGCTGGGCCGTGCCGCCCGGGGCATCGCCGCCGGGGACCTGACCCGGCGAGCCGGGATACGCGGCGGCGGCGAGATCGGCGAACTGGGCCGCACCTTTGACCACATGGCCGAGTCGCTGGCCCGCCAGGAAGAACTGCGCCAGCACATGGTCGCCGACATTGCCCACGAGCTGCGAACGCCCCTCACCGTGCTGCAAGGCAACGTCGAAGCCATGCTGGACGGCGTGCGCCCGCCCTCGTCCGATAACCTGGCTGCCATCCACGAGGAGACGCTGCTGCTGGCCCGCCTGGTAAACGACCTGCGGGACCTGGCCCTGGTCGATGCCGGCCAGCTCAAGCTGGAGCGCGTGCCGCTGGACCTGGGGGAACTGGCCGGGCGCGTAGTGACGCGGCTAGAACCTCGCGCCGCCGAGGCCGGCCTGACGCTGCGCCTTCAAGCGGAGGCCACGCCCGGCCTCATCGTCCAGGCGGACCCGGACCGGCTGGCCCAGGTGCTCCACAACCTTCTGGCGAACGCGCTACAATACACGCCGGCCGGCGGCACCGTGACCGTGACGCTGGCCCGGCCAGACGCGCGCCGCGTGAGCGTGCAGGTGACAGATACCGGCGTCGGCATCCCGCCGGTCGACCTACCGTACATCTTTGAGCGATTCTACCGGGCCGACCCTTCGCGGGCGCGCACCCACTGGGCCGGCGGGGCCGGCATCGGGCTGACGGTGGTCAAATCACTGGTGGAGGCGCACGGGGGGACCATCGACGTGGAATCGCCGGTGCCGGAGCACGACCGGGGCACCCGGTTCACGGTGACATTGCCGTCCGGGGTGGGGGGATAACGCTTGGCAGACATACGTGGCGCATACGACCGGTGGAGCGAGACCTATGACACACAGCAGAATCCTACCCGGGACCTGGATGCCCTGGTTTTGCAGCGGCTTGTCCCGGCGCTGGATGGGTTGTTGACCGTGGTCGAGGCCGGCGCGGGCACCGGGAAAAACACGGCCTGGCTCGCGCCTCGTTGCGCGCGCCTCATCGGGCTGGATTTCTCACCCGGGATGCTCCAGGTCGCCCGGCACCGGGTCCGGTCGCCCCACGTCCAGTTCTTGCTCCATGATATCCAACAACCGTGGCCGCTGGCCGACGCCAGTGCCGACATTGTGTTGTTCAACCTGATCCTGGAGCACATCGAATCGCTGGAACCCGTGTTCTGCCATGCCGCTCGCGTGATGCGCCCCGGCGCGCGGCTGCTCATCTCCGAGTTTCACCCCGGCCGCGTGCTCGAGGGTAAAGGAGCGCGCATCGATCAGGGGGAAGAACCCGGCGAGTTCGTCGGCACCTTTTTGCACCTGCTTGAGGAGTATGTGGTCGCCGGCAGCGCCGCCGGGCTCGAACTCGAATCGACGGCGGAGTGGACGGTGGCGCTTTTGGGCGGCAGCACGCCGGACGCAGATGAGCTTCAGCCGCTGATCCTGTCGCTATGCTTTGCGAAACGCGATGACGTGCCGGCCGCATAGGAGACGGGCGTAGGTTTTGTCGATATGGAGAAAAAACATGAGACAGAAACTGATCCTGCTATTGATCACCGCCCTGCTGCTGCTGGCCCTGCTCGTGGGCAGCGTTGGCGCTGGCGGCTACTGGATGCTCTTTCAGCGGCCCCTGCCCGAAACGGCCGGCACATTAAAAGTACCAGGCTTGACCGGCCGCGTGGAGGTGATCCGCGACAAGTGGGGCATCCCCCACATCTATGCCGAGTCTGCGGCCGACCTGTTCTTTGCCCAGGGGTACGTGACCGCCGGCGACCGCCTGGCCCAGATGGAGGTGCAGCGCCGGCTGGGCAGTGGGCGATTGGCCGAGGTGGCCGGCGAATCGGTGCTGGAAACCGACCGCCTGATGCGCACCCTGGGCCTGCGTCGCGTGGCCGAAGCCGAGTGGGCAGCCCTGCAAAAAGACCCGGCCACCCACGACTCGCCATACCAGGACGCGGCGCCCATCATGCTGGCCTATGCCGCCGGCGTCAACGCCTACATCGACACACACCGCGACCGCCTACCCCTCGAGTTGACGCTGCTGGGCGTCAGCCCCGAGCCGTGGACGCCGGTGGATACCCTGGTGTGGGGCAAGGTGATGGCCCTGGGCCAGTGCGCCAACCTGGACTACGAGTTAGCCCGGCTGGCCATCAGCGAGCGGCTGGGCCAGGGCAAGACACAAGAGCTGGTGCCCGGGTATCCGGCCGACGCGCCCCTGATCATTCCTGACAATGTCAGCGAGACGCCGCCGTTCACCGCTCAGGCATCCGTTCGCGACGGACTACAGTCCGTCGCCTCGCTGGACTATGGTCCAGCGAGAACCAGGGCAGAAATCGCCGGCCCAGAGTTGCTGGCCTATCTCCAGCGCATCCGCGCCGCCGCCGGCCTGGGCGGGCCGGGCACCGGCAGCAACAACTGGGTCATCGACGGGACGCGCTCGGCCTCGGGCAGGCCCCTGCTGGCGAACGACCCGCACATGGGCATCCAGATGCCGGCCCTGTGGTACCTGGTCCATCTGGAAGGGGCTGGCTTTGACGTCATCGGCGCGTCGCTGCCCGGCGTGCCAGGCGTGGTCCTGGGCCACAACCAGCGCATCGCCTGGGGCGCCACCAACTCGATAGCCGACGTTCAAGACCTGTACGTGGAGCACCTCAGCCCTGGCGAGCCGCTGCAATACGAGTATCGCGGCGGCTGGTATGACGTGCGCGTGATCACCGAGACCATCGGCGTGCGCAACGCCCCGGCCCAAACCCTCCACGTGCGCTATACCCGTCACGGTCCTATCGTCTCGGACGTGCTGCCCGGCCAGAGCGCCGACCTGCCCCTGGCCCTGCGCTGGACCGCGCTGGACATTTCGCCCATGATGCCGGCCCTGCTGGCTCTGAACCGGGCCGCCACCTGGACCGACTTTCGCGACGCCCTGCGCCAGTGGGCTGCCCCCTCGCTCAACATGGTCTATGCCGACGTATATGGCGAGATCGGTTACCAGTTGCCCGGGCGCATCCCGGTGCGCGCGCACGGTCAGGGCGACGTGCCGGCCGCCGGCTGGACCGGCGAATACGAGTGGGAAGGCTACATCCCCTTTGACCAACTCCCCAGCCGCTACAACCCGCCTGAGGGCTATATCGTCACCGCCAACAACCGCATCGTGGGCGACGGCTATCCCTATCACCTCGCCAGCGAGTATGATATGGGCAACCGCGCCCAGCGCATTACCGACCTGCTCACCGAGCGCAAGGGCCTCACCGCCCGCGATTTGCAGGCCATCCAGGGCGACGTGCTCTCGCTGTCGGCCGACCGCATCGTGCCCTATTTGCTGCGCGTCACCCCGCAGAACGTCACCGAGCAAGAGGTGCTGGCCCACCTGGAGAACTGGGACCGGCTGGTGACGGCCGACAGCCCGGGCGCGTGCGTCTTTGAGGTTTGGCGTTGGCACATCCTGCGCGATACGTTTGGCGACGAGCTGGGCGACCTGCTCGACCTGTACATGGGCACGCCCCAGGCCGTCACCCTGCTGGAGAGCCTGCTCGCTACCCCCGACTCGGAATGGTTTGACGACACACGCACGGCGGCCCGCGAGACCTGGCCCGACATCGCCCGGCTGAGCCTGGAGCACGCCATCGACGAGCTGGAGGCGCGGCTGGGACCCGACACGACCAACTGGGCCTGGGGGCGTCTGCACACCGCCACGTTCGAGAGCGAGGCGGCCATCCATCCCCTGCTGGCGCTGGTACTGAACCGGGGACCCTACCCGCGCCCCGGCGACGTGCTCACCGTGAACGTGGGCAGTTACAACGGCCAGTATCAGCAGCGCCAACTGCCGGCCTATCGCCAGGTGGTGGACATGGCCAACTGGCGCGAGAGCTGGATGGTGCTGACCGTGGGCCAGAGCGCGCACCCGGCCAGCCCGCACTATGACGACCTGCTGCCGCTGTGGCTTGACGGGCACTATGCGCCCATGCTGTTCGAGCGCGAGGACGTGGTGGCAAATGCCGAGGCGACGCTGGTGTTGACACCGGCGCCGTAGGGGCGACTGCTTTATGGGTAAGGGCGCGATTGAATCGCGCCCTTATTCGTCTTCTGCCGGGCGCTGGTTGACGATGGGGATAACCTCGCCGCAATCGGGACAGCCGTTGTCAGCGGTGAGGTGAATGGCCTGCACGCGGTCGCCGTGGCGTTCGATGAGGAGCTTGCCGCAGGTGGGGCACGTGGTATTTTCGCCCGGATGCCCGGCCACGTTGCCCAGATACGGGTAGCGCACGCCGGCGGCCCGGGCCATCTGCCAGGCGCGCTCCAGCGTGGCGATGGGCGTGGCCGACGCAGAGAATCCGCCGGCCGGGTGATAGCGCGTCAGGTGCAGGGGCACGTCTGGCCCGGCCTCGACCATATACCGGCCGATGAAACGAAACATATCGGCCTCGCTGTCGTTCACGCCGGGCACCATCAGGTACACGATCTCCAGGTGCAGGTCCAGGTCGCGGGCCGCGCGGATGGCTGACCAGACCGGCCCGGCCCCCGGCCCCTGACAGTATTGATAGTACACGTCGTCGTCGCCCTTGACGTCAATCTTGACCGCGTCCAACCCGGCGCTCGCCAGCTCGCGCAGGGCCTTGAAGCTGATCAGCCCGTTAGACACATAGCAGGTGTACAGGCCGGCGGCCCGGGCCAGCCGAAACACGTCGCGGTTGAACTCGTGGAGCAGTGTGGGCTCGCTGAACGAGCAACTCAGCCCGGCGTCGCCCCAGGTGAGGGCCAGGGCCACCAGTTCTTCGGGCGACCAGCAGGCGTCGCGGGCCGGGTTGGGCGTGGTGCGGCTCAGGTGGGCGTTCTGGCACCAGGCGCAGCGCAGGTTACAGCCGCGCCCGGCATAGGTGAGGGCCGTGGTGCCGGGGTAAAAGTGAAAGAACGGCTTGATCTCGATGGGCCGGCTCTCCAGGGCCGCCAGCAGGCCGCCGGGCCGGGCGCCGGCCGCATAGTTGACGGCTAGCAATACACCGTCCCGGTTGCGGCGCGTGCCGCAAAAGCCGGCGTGCCCCGGCGCCACCACGCAGCCCCGGGTGCACAGCCCGCAGCGTACCGAGCCCTCTATAGAGGCGTCTTCCAGCGGTTTGTACAAGCGCGCTTCCTGGCGCTCACTCATGTCCAGCGTCCTCCGTGTGCCTGAGCGTACCACATCCCGGCCACCCTGTCAAGGTTCGGCGATTGGGGCGGCGGCTCGCCGTCAGCGGTTGGCGGCCAATGCCGCCCGCATCCGCGCCAACTCTGGCGCGAGACTTTTGGACTCTCGCCCGAGAGTTTAAAAGTCTCGGCGGAAAGTTGATCAACTCGACGTGTGGAGTTGATCAACTCGACGTGTCGAGTTGGGCGACCTGTCCCCATCTGCGACGGACTGTAGGGGCGCGATTCATCGCGCCCCTACGCGGAGCCGTTGGTCGCTAATGCCGCCCGCACCCGTGCCAGGACGCCCGCCCAACGCTTGGCCTCGTAGAACCCTGTCCGCTCCGCGACCTCGACTGCCCGCTTCAGCAGGGGGAGGGGCCTCGTCCAGGTGGTTTCGGCTATGCAATGTGAACTATCCCCTACGCGAACGTCGCGCGAGCAACCGGTATCTTATGCGCGCTATCCACATGTTTGTTCTCAATCGAAACAGCCATGATGTTATTCTTCTGCTTGCCACCGCTCCAATAACAGATCCGGCTATGCCACACACGATCTTTCCATCAAGAGATGATCCTATGGAATAGCCCATGCTTGCACAAAAGAGAGCACAGGTTAGGACATAGGCAAGGACACTCCAGTAGCTCATCAGCCCAATTATGCACCCTGCAGTTCCTGCTAGGAGAGCAACTGGCAGACCAAATGAAATACCAAGTCGAAACCCACCAAACCCACCGGCAGCCATCAGCAGCATCAGGGAGCAAGCGGCTAAACGTAACGCTGCCTCGCTGTTCACGATACCTACCCGGTCTCCCAGTTCCTCCGAGATGTTCAAACTACGCCGGAGCAGCCGTCGTGCCTCGGCGTAGTCGCTTACATTTAGAGCTATAATCCCGAGGCTATGCAGCGCGATGGCAATGCCTCTCTGGTTTCCCAGTTTCTCCGCAATGTCCAGGCTGCGTCGGTACAGGCACCGCGCTTTGGCAAAATCGCCCATTCGATGAGTCAAGCCCGCCAAGTCATGCAGTGAACTGGCGATGCTGGCCTTGTCCTCCCGTTCCTCCGCGCTGTCCAGGCTGTGCTGGAGCAGTCGTCGCGCCTTGTCGTACTCTCCCATGGTCTGGGCCAGCAACCCTAATCCATGCAACGTGGTGGCGATACCGACCTTGTCCCCTAATTGTTCTTTGATACCCAAGCTACGCCGGTAGAGCCGCCGCGCTTCAGCGTAGTTCCCTGTGTCCTGCGCTAGCGACCCTAGCTGATTCAACGTTTTGGCGATGCTGGCCATATCCCCCTGTTCCTCCACGATGTCCAAGCTGTGGTGATAGAGTTGCCGTGCTTCAGCATGAGCTCCCGTGCTCTGAGCCAGTAGTCCCAATTGGTGATAGACTGTAGCTATTTCCAGGGGCTTGCCCAATTCTTCGAAGATAGTTAGCACACGCTGGTATTCCCAGCGAGCGGTAGCCCAATTGCCGGTTCGGTATAATACT
The DNA here is from genome assembly GCA_018823415.1 of Chloroflexota bacterium. Lineage (GTDB taxonomy): Bacteria > Chloroflexota > JAHJIN01 > JAHJIN01 > JAHJIN01 > JAHJIN01. The sequence continues at coordinate 15,906 of JAHJIN010000047.1, forward strand.
CCGGCCCAGTTGGCGCCAAAGGCGGCGGCGTCGCGCTGGTGCCCCTCGGCTTCGGCAGCGCGGATGGCCTGCTCCAATCGGGTGCGCCGCTCGCTCCAGTAGCCGCGCACATCCAGGTATTCGTCTAACGCCCACATAAAACGGCGCACGGTGGCCCACTGCTCGGCCTGGTAAGCCCGGTCCATCGCCGCCAGGAGGTTGGGGCGCTCGGCTTCCAGAGCGTCATAGTCGGCGGCGGGGGGTTGCTTGTGAGCCTGGGCGTAGGCCAGGTAGTGGGCCAAGAGGCGGGCATGGACAGCGTCGCGCTGGTCATCGGCCATTTGCTCGGCGGCGTAGCGGCGGACGAGGGGGTGGAGGGTGTAGCGGGCGACTTCCCGCAGGGCCAGGGAGCTGCGTACCAGGGCGTTGAGGGCGTGGCGGGCGCGGCCCTCACCCTCCCGCAGGTTAAGGCGAACCGTAGGTTCGCACACCTGCAGGAGGGTCCAGCCGGCGCCGGCGGCCACAGCCGGGAGGCCGGTGGTCTCGCCGCCGTCCAGGGCCAGCACGGCCAGGGCCAGCCGGGCGTCGTCGTCCAGCGCCCGGTAGGTCAGGTCAAAAGTCACCGGCACGCTCATGTCACGGCGGCCGTCCAGGTGCAGCACCTCGCCCAGCCGCGAGCCTCGGAGCAGGGCCAGGTAGCCCGCCAGCGGCTCGGCGTAGGCGATCAGATAGCCGGCCGCCAGGTTGACGGCCAGGGGCAGGTCGCCCAGCAGCTCGCAGAGTTGGTCCACCAGGGCCGGGTCGTGGCCCGGCCCGGCCCTGGCGACAAAGAGGGCCATGTCGTCGGCGCGGGGCAGCGGGCACACGTCGCAGGGCGGGCCGCCATAGCCGGCAGCAACGGCCCGGTCGCGGGTGGTGAGGAGGGCCGCTGCCGCACCGCGTCCCTGGAGCAGTGCCCGGGCGGTGGCCGGCGCGGACTCGGCGTTGTCAATGACCAAAAGGGGGCGGTGCTGGTTGAGGACGGCGCAGGCGTCGCCGGCCGGGTGCGCGCCCGGCACATAGCCATAGGCGGCGACGATTTGCGCCCAGAGGGTGTCCGGGTGGGGGGCCATCTCCAGGGAGAGCCAGAGGACGCCGCCGGGAAAGGCGTCGGTCACGTCGTGGACCACGCGGGCGGCCAGGGCGGTCTTGCCCACGCCGCCCATCCCGGCCAGGGTGTGGACGTCGCCGGGCCGGGTGGCCAGGGCCTGGACCAGGTCGCACCGCTCGGCCTCCCGGTCCACAAAAGGGTGAGGCGGGGCGATGGGCCGCAGGGCCGGGGGTGTGGGGAGGGTGCCGCCGGCCAGGGTAAAATGGGTAACGATGGCCATGCCGCCGTGGTCGGCCACGGCCGCGTCCCGGCCGGCGCTCACGTGGGTGCTGTGGTCATCGTGCTGGCTGGTTGTACCTTCCCGCAAGCTTGGAGCTTGCGGGAAGGTGTCGCTGGCGTCCATGTGTGCTCCTCCGGGGCGCGATTAATCGCACCCCTACGCCCGCATCCTTGCGCCCGTGCCCCTACGCCCGCCCCTACTGGCGCCGGCGGATGCTCACCACCTCCACCGGGGGCGCCTGGTGACCGTCCACGGTGGCCGGGCGCACCTCGTCACCCACGCGCAGCTCTACGTCCCACGTGGGCACCCAGAGCAAGGCAAAATTCTGCACCTCCACGCCGGCCCGGGCCGGACGCAGTTCCAGCTCGTCTACCTGCGTCGCCAGGTCATCGTACCGCTGCCCAATGGCGATGACCTCGTCCTCCAGCTCGGCGTTGAGGGTCTTCATGTCGGCCTGGAGCCGGGTGATAGTCTCTTCCGACTCTTGTACGTCCAGCTCGGCCTTTTGCGTCATGCGGCGCTTGGTGGCCGCCGTCGAGATGGAGCGCAGCGGCTTGCGCCCAAAGATAAAGTGTCCCACCGTTTCCAGCCCGCTGAACATTTCTTCGCGCTTGCGCGCATCGTGGTCCAGCCGATCCTCGGCCAGCTCTTGCTCTTCGCGGATCAGCTTGGCCTCCAGCCGCTGGGCCTGGGTCTCGTATTTGGCGCGGAGCTTGACCGCCTCGACCTCGGCCAGTCTATCGGCCTCAGCGTCGGCCCGGCGCAGGAACTCGTCGCGCGATTCGCCCACCTGGGGTTTGAGGTCCTTGAGCCGGGGGTTGTGGAACACGGTGATGCCGGCCGACTGTTGCACATAGCTCTTGAAGCTGGTCTCTAACCGGCGCACGCCGGTGGCAGTGGTCAACTCGCGGTCCAGCGGGGCATAGCGCACCTCGCCGGACAGCGGCGCATACGCGAGTTCATCGTCGGCCACGGTCGCCTGGCCGACGTCCCAATTGGCCAGCCGGTCGGCCGAGGCCACGCGGCTTACCTCCTCGGTGTGATACACCTCGGGCCGGGCGCGCTGATAGGTCAGGCGGGCGCTGGCATAGAGATAGGGGCGATAGACCGGCGCGCCGGCGCGCACCAGCTCCACCGGCGAGCCGGTGTTGAGCCGCAGGGCCGCGCTGTACTCGGCCGGGGTCACGCGGGGCCGCAGGTAAAAGACGGAAAGCCGGTCGGCCGGCTGGGGAGCGATGGCCGTGGTGTCGCCGGGCGCGTCGAGGGGCGCAACCTCGGGTGGCGGCGATGGAAGGACGGGAGGTGGAGGGGCAGCGGTGGCTTTTGCCGCTGGCTGCTTGGCCTCGCCGCGGACGAGGCCCTCGCGTACAAGGCCCTCGCGAACGAGGGTGCGAATCTGGTCTTTGGTGAGGGGACCGCGCAGATAGCTCATGGCCCAGCGCGTGTTAAAGGCCAGAGTGCCGCCTTTGGCATGGACGTTGTGCAGCAAGAACACGCGGGTGCGCAGCCCGGCGATGAGCCGGTCGATGGCGGCGCGGTCAAAGCCTTCGCCGGCCTCGTGGGTGACGCTCTCCAGGCCGTCCAGCAGGCGCGCCTTGTCGCGCTCGGTCTGGAGCCGGCCCACGAACCAGGTGCCGGCGTTGCTCAGCGCCTTGTAGTCCAGGTCCACCGGGTTCTGGGTACACAACACCAACCCCAGGCCAAAGGCCCGGGCCTGCTTGAGCAAGGTGAGCAGGGGCAGCTTGGACGGTGGGTTGGCCGGGTACGGCGGCAGGTAGCCAAACACCTCGTCGAAATAGATCAGGCCGCGCAGACCGGTGGTGCCGGGCTGGCTGCGGAGCCAGCCCCACACCTGGTTGAGCAGCAGCGCCACAAAGAACATGCGCTCGGCGTCCGTCAGATGCGCGATATAAAACACGCTCACGCGGGGCTTGCCCGAGGTATCCAGCAGCGCGCCCACGTCCAGCGGGTCGCCGGTCATCCAGTACTGAAAGCCCGGCGCGGCGGCGATGCCGTTGAGCTGCAAGGCAAAGGCCAGCCGGTCGGCCGGGGGAAAGAACTGGTCCCGGTCCACCACGCCCAGCCTGGCGAACGGCGGCTGCTGCACGTAGGCGATGAGCCGGGCCAGGTCCAGCGCCTCACCGGCCCGCCAGGCGTGCTCGAAAATGTTTGCCAGGAGGATGTGCTCGCGGGAGCGCAGCGGGTCTGCCTCCACGCCGACGAGGCCCAGCAGCGCCGTCACCGTCCCGCCGATGCGCTCGCGCAGGGCCTCGCCGTCCTGGTCCCACGACAGGCCGGGCGGCATTTCGAGCGAGTGAAGGATGCTCACCGGCGTGCCGGCGTCGCTGCCGGGCGTATAGACGCTGAAATCGGCGGCGGCGCAGAGCCGGCGAACGTCATCTGGCCCCAGGCCCCACTCGGCCAGGCCATCGCGCCAGGTGGCGGCCACCTGCTCCGCATAGGCGTCCAGGTCGAGGCCGGCGCGCCGGGCGTCGTCGGGGTTGACCCAGGGGCGAAAATCGGCCGGGCGCAGGTCGGGGAACGCCAGCAACAGGTTGCTCACGTCGCCCTTGGGGTCGATGATGAGCGCCGGCAGGCCGGCCAGCGCCGCCTCTTCCAACAGGTCGATAGCGAGACCGGTCTTGCCAGAGCCGGTCATCCCCACAATGACGCCGTGGGTGGTCAGGTCGCGGGGGTCATAGGTCAGGGGTTCGTCGGTGAGTTGGCCGGCCTTCAGGTCAAAGCGCCGGCCCAGGTAAAAACCGTGGGACATGTGAGACCTCCATGATGTCTGATGAGGTCATTCTACAATGCCCCGCTGGGTTCGTCAAGTACGAAAAAAGCTTCCCGCAAGCTTGGGCTTGCGGGAAGCTGGACTGCTCGCGCGTCTGGTCACAGGCCGCGCAGACGCAGGTAGCTTTCGTAGCGTTCTGGCGTGACGTCACCGCGCTCCAGGGCGTCCAGCACCGCGCAGCCCGGTTCCGTCAGGTGAACGCAGTCGGGGAACCGACAGTGGTCGATGAACGGCGCCAGGTCCCGAAAGTACACGTCCACAGACTCGGGCTCAACGTCCCACAGGCCCAGCTCACGCAGGCCCGGCGTGTCTATCACAGTGCCACCGCCGTCCAACTCGTAGCGAGCCACGCCGGTGGTGGTGTGCCGGCCCTTGCCGGTGATCTCGCTGACCTCGCCGGTGTGCAACGCCAGGTCAGGCTGCACGGCGTTCAGCAGGCTGGATTTGCCCACGCCCGACGGTCCCAAAAAGGCGGTGGCGTGACCTTTCAACGCTGCGCGCAGATCGTCTAGCCCCAGGCCGGTCTCGGCGCTGGTGAACAGCACCGGATAGCCCATCGCCAGATAGACCTCGGCCATGTCCAGCACGTCCTCGGGCACGCCCAGGTCGGCCTTGTTCAGGCAGATGATGGCCGATAGTTCGGCCGCCTCGATCTGGACCAGGTAGCGGTCCAGAAAGCGAAAGTGGGGATCTGGGTCTTGGACGGCAAAGACCGGCATGATCTGGTCCACGTTGGCGACCAGGCGTTGCCGTTCGTGGTACCGGTCCTCGGTGCCGGCGGCGCGGCGGGCCAGTTCGGTGTCAGGCGGCAGGATCTCTTCGATGACGCCGGTCTGATCATCCGCGGCGGTCACGCGCACCCGGTCGCCCACGGCCACCGGGCCGCCGCGCTCGCCACGCCGCACCTTGAGCACGCGCTGCCGGCGCTGGTCGCTCTCGGGATACACCAGGCGTTTGCGCAGCTTGCTGCGCAGCCGACAAACCAATACCGTTTCGTCTCCATCAGTCTCAACATAGTAATGACCGCGATGGATGCGGGTTACGAGTCCTTCCAAGTGTGTGATACCTCCATAAACCGGGGCGCACGCGGGTGCGCCCCGGCCTGTTACTCGGCCACGTCTTCTTTGAGGTTTTTGCCGGTATAGTGCAAGAACACGTCTTCCATGGTGGTCTCGTGGCCGTTGTCTGATGGCACGCTGGCCCTGAGCGCGGCCGGCGTATCCAACACCTTGATCCGGCCCTGATCCAGAATGGCGATGCGGTCGCACAGCCGGTCGGCCTCGTCCATGTCGTGGGTGGTGAGCAAGATGGTCGCGTCGTGGGCGTCGCGCAGGTCCTGAACAAAGACCTGCACGTCACGCTTGGAACGCGGGTCCAGGCCGGTGGTGGGCTCGTCCAGCAAAAGCATGATGGGCGAACTCAGCAGGCCCCGGGCCACCGCTACCTTTTGCTGCATGCCGCGCGACATATCTTCCAGCGGCTCGTACAGACGCTCCTTGGGCAATCCCAACTGGGTCAGGATGCGAACGGCCTTGTCCCGGGATTCGACGGTGGGCAGGCCATAGAGCCGGGCCGCATACATGAGATTTTCCATGGCCGAGAGTTTCTTAAAGAACGCAGCGTCTACCGAGACGCGGTTGATGAGTCGTTTGACGGCCATCTCGTCGCGGGTCACATCCAGGTCAAAGACCGTAATGCAGCCTTCGTCAGGGATGAGCAGGGTCGAGATGAGCCGAATGAGCGTGCTTTTGCCAGAGCCATTGGCCCCCAGGATGCCAAAGATCTCGCGCCGGCGCACGTCCATGGATACGTGATCCACGGCCACGATGCGCTTGCGCGGTGGCTTGGTCTTGTCGGCCTCCTTGCGGCGCACAGGCAGCCATTGGCGTTTGGCCTCGCTGTTGGCAAAGCTCTTGGTGGTGTTTTCTACGTGTAGGGCAACTTGGGTTCCGATCATGGTATCCTCCCTCCTCTTACCAGGCAACAAAAAAACCGTGAGCCTGTTCCAGCCCACGGTTCGCTGTCTGAATCTGTACCGTGGGCTGATAGTGTGTCGTATCAGCCCACGGTGGAATTGGCACTAGGGGCCACACCACCGACTAGCGGGCACAATACGACAGGGAACGCCGTCGATAAAATCGACCAAGCGTGTCCGACGGGCATTGCTGCGAATCATTCGATTGGACATCCCTGTCTCTCCTTTCTGCAAAGTAGGGGAATTATACAACAGCTTGGGGAAGCTGTCAAACGGGCCGGACCGGCGCCACCCAGGTCCACCAACAGGCCACGCGCCTGGGGGGTAGATACTGCTCACTAGAACCTACTGGTATCTTGACAATCCGCGCGTTTTGCGTATAATTAACGCTATGAAGATACGCATCAGTCAGGCCGCTCAAGAACTCGGTGTGTCAGTCGA